>CALHIB010000093.1 GCA_938030595.1 uncultured Rhizobiaceae group bacterium
CTGGTCGTAAGCGTCATAGTATCTATCAGTAACCTCATTTCGAACAGCATCTGCATCAAAATTCCCCTCTCCTAGGGCATCATTTAAAGCATCTATGACTTCATCTGCTCTTCTTTGCGAGTCATCTCTACGCTCAATAGCTCTAAACACTTCTTCTGGTCCAGATGTAGCATTGGGATTATCTGCCTGACCTGTCACACGATCTATTGTATCTTGGATATCATTTCTAATTGGATTATTCTCGTCACCTAAAGCATCAATTACATCTTTAGCTAACTTTTTAAGTGCCGATTTTGGTAAAGTACCAGACATTATATTCCCCCCTTTATTCGTTAACTACAAACAGAAAGTAAATAGTAGCTTTCATTAATTTTGATCTGAATGTTGCAGTAAAAATCGTTTAATTCGCTCAGAAAATCTTTTTTATTCTCAGCAAAATATGCGATTATTGAGTCTTTGCATTTCTGATCTGTTACTAATTTAGAACAGAAAATTTTGCCCTGTGCATTCTTCAGGTAATCCAATTCATTTTTAAACATTGTTTTAGATTGAAATCTCAGCCAGTTAATATACTTATCTACTTGGTTGAGTTCCGAGTAATAGCTCAGCTGTCTCAAACTTATGGTAAATGCTAATCTAGTAGCATCTGTAGCTTTCATTGAATTGTTGTTTTTATGATAAATATTTTCAACTAAACTGAATACGAGCGCATTCTTTGAATAAAAATTGGATATATTTTTATCATTTTTAATTAAACCATAATAATAATTTGATTTATATTTGTTTTTTGATACAAATTCTTTCTGCAAACCTATATAATAATAATTTGTAACTTTTCTAATATTTTTATTTATTAATTTTTCATCAAAATCTGAATTAACATATTCTAAATAGTCTGCAACGACAATTCCAAGACAGCCTACTTTGTTTAATTTTAAATAAAGATCAGTGACAGGGATATCCGCCTTTACCAGACTCTCAATTTCGTTGACCTGTAGAGATGGTAGTAAATTTTCCTCATCACAAAAATTCTTTTCATCAAATGCATGTGTGTTTTGAGATAAGTTTATAAAAAATAATAAAAATAAAAGATTTATTTTTATTATCTTAGTGAATGTAATCTTCATATTATTACTCCTCCACAAGCTCTTATGTTACGATCTAATAATCAATATAAAATAAAAATAGAAGCAAAGGAGAGTGCAAATCTAGGACTACCTCATCTATTAGATTCAGTATGTGAATTAAATTACGCTATCGAGTGCCAATCAAGTCACATTTTGTATTTTCCTAATAAAAATTCTAATGTCGAATTAGAATTTCTAATATTTTCTGCCTAAGTATTCCAATCAAGTTTCTTGGAACAAAATCTATTAATCAAGGAACTTAATGCATAGTTGGCCCACGGTTATGGCTCTTGAGCAGCTTACTAAAATTCAAGTTATTTTGCTTTTCATATTTTGACTCAGATTGGGTTTCACCACTGCGATATATTTTCCGAAGGCTATTATAATCACCGTATAGGGTTGCGTTTTGTCTGTGCCTTGTCATGGCAACATAAGTAAGATGCCTATCCATCAAATGTGAACCAAGTACATAGGTTTGATCAACCGTTGCACCCTGAGATTTGTGTATTGTAGTTGCATAGCCATGATCAAAAGATTGGTAGAGCTTGGGATGTATACTGACTTGTCGTTGATGCTGACCATCAGCTGAATCAAGAATAATCTCCAAACTATTTTCATCGACTTTATGCACGGTACCAAGCATTCCGTTTTGAATAGCGAGTGAATGATTGTTCTCAGTCAGCAAAATACGATCACTTTTGGCAAGGGCACGTTTTCCGTGTTTGGTTTGGAGCAAGACTTCATCTGATAGCTCACCAATAGATAGACGTGCAGACCGTATGGCCTGATTGATTGCAAATACATCTTTGCGTCGATATGCAAGTGCAAGTCGACTTGGTTCACTTTCATTGTTAGATGGCTGATCTAACTTGGAGATTGTATCCCTATTATTACTTGTGGCGGTATTTGCACCTGTGACAGCATCAGCCATGTAATCTTCAACAAGCAACGCAATGGCTTCACTTGTATCCCGTGCTTCCTTCACAAACCCATGTGCTTCATATGCATTCAATGCTACTTCAATGCGCTGTTCCGCCAAATCAAGAGAGGCCTGTTTCTGCCAATCTTCTTTTTGGCGATGAATTTCCGTGAGCTTCGTAGTTTTGATTTGCTCGGTAATTTCCTTGAAGGGAGTGCCTGCATTAATCGGCTGCAATTGCTCTGGATCACCAATCAGAATGACTTTTGCTTTGCGTTTAAGAACTTCATTCATAATGCGATGGAGTTGGCGCGTACCAATCATGCCTGCTTCATCAATAACAAGAACATCATTAATGGTAAGCTGATTATATCCTTCTTTCCAACTGTATTCCAAGGATGCCAGCGTTCTGCTTTTAATGCCTGATGAGGTTTCTAAGCCATCAGCAGCTTTACCAGATAAAGCAGCACCAATTACATTCATGCCCTGCCGTTCATAGGCGTCACGTACTGCTGTGACCATTGTGCTTTTACCTGCACCTGCCAGACCAACTACCCCGGATAGATTTTCATTGCTTAGACAGTGTCGTATCGCAGCTTCCTGTTCTTGGCTTAGGCTTGCACCTACAGTAGCTTTTAGTGCCTTGTTTTGCTGCGCTATAGCTGCATTGATATGCTTTGATGCGATTATAATCCCATAAGTTTGTGCAAGTTCATCAACGTATTCAGACAGATTAGCTTTTAAAACCAGCATTTCTCGTGTGGAATATCTTTGCAAAGGCTTTGATTGAATTTCAACCAACTCATCGGAGCGCATTACAGTATCGACAGCAGTACCAAGTGCCAAAGGATCATCAATATATTCTGCCAAGCCTCTCACAACATCAGAACGCGTAAAACTCTCTTTCTTGTCTGTGATAACAGTTAGAATATAGGAAGCATCATCTTGTACCTTCGCCTTGGTATTCGATGCTTCAGGATCAGGTGGCAGTACTAGGGTTTGTGAAGGATCAGATTGTAATGCTTGAATAGATGAGAACGTTTGAGCTTCCAGTTCCAACTGTCTGAATTCTGATTGAAGAATACGGCGTTCCTTTAATTGAACCTCAATCAGTGTTTGATATTCAGCACGATCACGCTGCCCACATGCTTTAGCTGCTAGTTCATTATCTCTAATCATTGTTTCATAACGACCGGATAGTTTGAACCATATTGCCTTTAGGCCTATTGGAAGTTTTGCAGCACGAGCTTTAAGCTGAGAGATACGTCTTGCTTCTTGGCGCTGTTCTAATTCTTTACGCGCGTTACGATGACGAGCGACCATCACCAATCTCTGATTTTCCAACTCAACAAACCTGAACTGTTTTTTCAGATAGACGTTAGAATTACGAATGGCTTCAGTTTGAACGTGGCTTGAAACGCCAGCAGTGGTTTGAGAAGGCATATTGTCTTTATCATATTTAAACTGAAGCAATGCTTCATCAACAGATGGTAATTCATCATAACGTCCAAGACGCGCACGCACTTCTTTTGACTTGATGCCAACCCATCTAGAGATGGAGTAAATTTCGCCCTTCGTATCAACAGCAACAAATCCACGCCTATTACCTTTGGCAAGAATGAGGCCGTTTTGCTTCAATGCAGATGCGAAGGAAGCTTTTCCATCGGATTGAGCCCAGCACTCCACAAACATCTTTTTAAGCGCTTTGGGGTCACGCTTGACCCGTTTCGCTTGGCTATGTTCTGCATGGGAACAATTAAAAGGATCAGCATCCTGCTTCCTTTTATAGCCATCCGGTAAATTCCAGCCCTGTTCAATGAACAGCTCTCGACTGATTTCATTCAGACTAAGCTTGTCTTTATAGGGATCAATGGCACTCATTGTAGCTGCATCTATCCTTGACCAGACTACATGGGCATGGCGTCTTGCGTTCTTTTCATGAAAGACAATTGTCCGCGGTTGATCTTTGAACCCCAGCTTTTGTTCAATGCGTTCAATCGCAGCTTCGAAAATCTCAATAGAAACATCTTCAGTCTCAGGAGGGCTAAGGCTCAAGGAATAGAGATACTTCTTACAACGTGTTCCCCTGCTAATGCCATAAGCCTCAGAATACGCACCATGCAGATTATCAGAGATAAACCCACGCACTTCATGAACCTTCACATGCTCATTATCCTTCACATTCAACAAATGAGCAGCAAGCTCTGCTGCACCACCACGTCTGTTACCAACCAAAATCACGAATGATCATCCGTTGTTATGCTAAATCTATGATTGCTGGCAGGTTTTACTTTCTTGCTGCTATCGTCCTTTAAACCCAATGCCTCAATCAACTGCGTCCGCATCCACGCCACATGCACACAAGCTTCGTTGATTTCTTCAATCGTAACGTCATCAAGAACAAGCGAGCCACAATTGGCATGATAGGCAATCTGATTGAGATTATTAGGAATGCGAGTTTCACCCAACCTTGCAAGAATTTGAGCAAGTAACATCCGGTCAGTTTCAGGAACAACACGCTTGGAGACCTTCTTACCGAATAAACACTTACGGATATACGCACTTTGAGACATGCCGTTCGCATCTGTCTTCAACATCACTCGTTCTTCATCCGTTGGGCGAAATGTTATTGGAGATGGGTATTTTGCGCGTTTTTTAGCTTTTGGCGTCTTAGAACGTTTGGCAGCTTTATCAAAGGATTGGCTGATTTCAACACCAAGAGAATTATGTATCTCCCTCATGGCGAAGGCCCTCTCACCTGACGTTTTTTTGGCTTCGGGGATAAATCGCTTAGGTCAATATCTTCTTGTTCTAAATAGGTATTCCATTCCTCTAAAACTTCAAAAAGAGAGTTCGAACTTTCTCTCTCTAGGCGCACCATTTTTCTCAAAACTTAATAATTAAGTGTAATTGTTGTCCCGTTGCGTTCTACGAATACTGCCCAGGCTTCTATGCTTATTATTTTCCATCCGTCGTTCAGAACTGTACCAATATTGCCCGAGCGACCGTCGACGAAATATGCAGTTGGAGTTGCATCGAACCATACAGACTTTAACTCTGGTATATCACCAACTGTTGCAGTTGTAGACACACTATGAGTGAGCTTTGGAAACCCTTCTTTAGTTGCGTACCACGTTTGAAAGTCATTCCAGTTGGGTAGTTCATTCTTCGAAATACTGCCATCAATTTTTAGCTCGTTGCCGTCTGACAAACTGATTTTTAGCCTGTGGTTGAGTTTCAGGTCTTCCAATTTTAATTTTGCTGTCCAGAGGTAGGCTTCAAGATGTTTGGCAGATAATGGTTTCGTTACTGGCGATTGAATCACTGTTACTTGAGTTTTTTGACTACTCAAGAAATTCAAAATATAGGGTGTCATATAGTATACTGAAAATACAATTATGATCGCAGCGATAGCAGTTCCAATTTTCCCCAAAACTGAGCCTTCATCTGTCTTGATGATCACCTCATTTTTAAATTGTTCTCGCAAGGATGGCTCATCGGTCATTTCTATATGAGTAGAAGTATTCATCGGTATTCCTAATTATTGTCGACTGAAGCCAATTGTTTTCTGACAATTGATTCAACTTTTGAGATAAAAAGAGATGACCCAATTAGTGTCACGGCGTTCTTGTCTTTCACAAAAGAGATTTTATTTGTGCCTGGATTAAGACCAGCGTTATTGATGGCTCGCTTGAGCTGTTCAAATTGCACCTGGTTTAAGTTGATCATTCGATTGGTATTCTCAAGCATATTTGAAACGTATAAATGCTTGCCTTGGATATGCCACTCCACACCATGCGATTTGGCAAGCTCCGGCAAAATTAATTCCAGCTTCATTGGCAAGGAAATTTTTTCAAGTTGTCCTTTAACCTGGTCCGAAAGCGTAAGTTTCAATTTATTTCTTGATGCCAACTGAGTAATGAAATCTGGTAATGGTTGCTTGATAATATAGATCAAGGAAACCTGTACTGGCATCGTAACTTCGCCCTTGTCCAGATTTGGTTGAGAGCTAAGATTGGATCTGAACGACTGGTTGCTTTTCAACAGACTTGTTTCAATATTATTTGATGCCAAGGCTTGTGGTGTTGTTCCTGCAAACGCAAAACTGATAATTGATGCGATGTGTAAAACTTTAAACTGCGGCTTGTTCATTAGATAACATGCCCTTGCAAATGATCTAATGAATGACGCGCGCTTAGACTTCCAGCCATATTGGCAAGTCCAAGAGATCTGGATATACGTACAAGATCACTCAATGTATTAGACTGAGTCTTACGACGAATATTTAATCGATGTGCTTCTACAGTGCGTACAGACAAGTCATATTTATTGGCTACTTCCTTGTTGCAGTATCCACTCGATAGTAGAGATAAAATCTCTAACTCACGACCGGTCAGACCATAAGCATTTGTCTTATCGCTGGTAGCCTGAGCAACTTGAAATATTGTATTCGCCATATTTTGGGAAAAATATAATCCACCAGCTTGCACAGCATGTATGGCAGCAGCATATTCTTCAGAGCCAGCGTCTTTGCCGACGAAACCTTCTGCACCGCACTTTCTTAAGTCATGAAGCGCATTTACGTCTTGCTCAATTGCTGACACGATAACCTTCGTGTCCACTCGTTTCTTGATAGACGAAATAATCTGATAAGTGTCAGTCCCTGGCAGAACCGCATTAATCAGCAAGATATCATGAGAGTGTCTGTCACATGCAAGTATTGCTGATTGACCATCTTCTGCTTCTGCTACAACTTTATAGTTGATATTTGCTTCCAGCGCTGTTCTTAGCCCTTCGCGAACGATTGGGTGGTTTTCGACCAGAATAATTTCAATACACTTATCACTCATAACTACTTATCCTTCGTCGCGTTTTTGTTTCAAAACGAGACAGTTGATTTAATGTGTTATGAGAGCTTCAAGATTTATGCCAAGTTTTGGGCGCAAGGCACTAAATTCGAATGATTTAAATAAGATCTATATTTCTAATGGGAATGTTGCATCGAAATCTGTATTTTGGACATTATGATGTTTAACATTTCAACTTCATAAGCTTCATTATCTTCGCAACTAATCCAGTCTCGAAAATAATTGTGCGCTATAAACAATTTTTCATCCACAATAATTGGCGCAACGTACTCTTCAGTATGAGCTGTGCAATAGACTACGATAACTTTAGGCAACCGTGTTTGATACTCTGATTGTGTAAGCCGATACAGAGGTGACTTTCTCAACCCGAACAGGTAAAAAACTTCCTCGATTGAAAACTGCCTCACAGTTTTATACGTAGGTCTGTTGCTAAACGCATTGGAGTGTTTTTTGAGACACTCTGCTTCTGATAAGGCAACACAGATATTATGTTGCACCTGCTCACCACTAATTTTGTCTGGCAATACAGGATGTATTAAAGATTGTTCCATTCCGTAACTTCCGTCTAAATTACCCAGCCAAAACTAATCGTTTGGGAAATTACACTGATTGTTTACAAATTATTAACCATCCCATTTATGATTACAAACTTTAAAAATACTTACGTATGGAGCCTTAAAAGAGAGTTTTCTGCACAAAAACTGCGATTCTTTATGCAAAAGATTGTTTTTTAAAGCAAAAATACTGCCAACTGATCTGCGATAAATTGCGTATGAAACAAATCAAAAAACAAAAATTCTTATTATCTAAAAATATTGCACTACTCCCTGACCGACTTAAGCGTCATGGTTGGTGGCTTGAAGAGTATCATTTCCCAGATCATGGAAATGAAAACTCCCAATCAAGAGGCAAGTACAAGTGCTCTTTAAATAACTCATACGACGCGCCTTCATAAAGATACTTTCAAAAAATTCAAGAAAGAATTCAACCTTCCTATTTTACGCCACGCCTCCGCAGGTTATACATAATCAGACAAGTCAGGAATCGATCATGCCAAATATTCTCGTCGTTGATGATGACGCACATATCATGGACGTTATTAGTTTTGCTCTTGATAAGGCAGACCACACTTATATTACAGCC
Source organism: uncultured Rhizobiaceae group bacterium (assembly GCA_938030595.1). Taxonomy (GTDB): domain Bacteria; phylum Pseudomonadota; class Alphaproteobacteria; order Rhizobiales; family Rhizobiaceae; genus JAALLB01. Next base: position 8,058 of record CALHIB010000093.1, read on the forward strand.
AAGGATGGAAAAGAGGCTTTAGACAAGTTCAACTCCAATAACATCGATCTGGTTATATTAGATGTAGGGCTACCAGAGATGGATGGTTTGGAAGTATGCCGACAAATCAGGAAGTCTTGCGAAGTGCCAATACTTTTTCTTTCTGCACGTGATGATGAAATAGACAGAATTCTTGGGCTTGAAATTGGCGGAGATGATTATGTGACAAAACCATTTTCTCCACGCGAGTTAATGGCACGGATTAATGTGATTTTAAAACGCACGAATAGTGTTCCAGATGAAGCAGTTCCAGCGGGAGTATTAACTAAAGGGCACCTGGTTCTTGATGTTGAGCACCGCTCAGCCAAAGTAGACAAATCTCCTCTTAATTTAACCGCTATTGAATTTAATATTCTCAAGACGGTTCTGGCACGCCCCCGTATGGCTTTTAGCAGAGATCAAATAATGACTGCTGCGTGGCCTGACAATGTTCATGTTTCCGAGCGTACAATAGACAGTCACGTTAGGAATTTACGTTCAAAGCTAAGTGCAGCAGGATGTGATGATGCGATTGAAACCGTTCACGGCATAGGATTTAGACTCGGTTCTTGTGGAACAGCTGCGCAATGAATATCACGCCAAAGAAATGGCGCCCTTCCTTAAGCATGGTAGTTATTTCCATGCTTATCTTTATTCTCTGCCTTCCCATAACAGGCATATGGCTCTTCCGGTTTTATGACAGTCAACTGGTCCGTGAAACCGAGCAAGAGCTGATTGTTCAGGCTGCTTTTATAGAAGCGTTGATGATCAAAAAGCTTGAAGCCTCATCTCCACCTGATTCACTTTTGGGTAATTCGGTCTTTAAAACAAAGCTTAAAAATGTTGGGCAAAGAGGTAACTTTCTTGAAGCTAAACTCGATTTGGCTACCACCACGGTACTTCCTCCCAGAGCTAATCCCAAACAGACTGCGAAATCACCTGCGGCTTTGTTTCTTGAAATTGGCCGAGAACTGGATCCTGTATTGGAACGCGCTCAAAGGATAACCTTAGCAGGTTTTAGAGTGCTTGACCCTCAAGGTGTTATCATTGCAGGGCGTAGTGATATTGGACAATCCTTAGCCCATGTTTATGAGGTCAAGGTAGCACTGAATGGTCACTATGAAAGTGTAATAAGACAACGTATTTCCAAAAACCCTAATCCGCCAATCTATACCATTAGCAGGGGAACTGGAATTCGGGTTTTTGTTACCATGCCTGTTATTTATCAAGGACGCATGGCAGGAGTAGTATATTTATCCAGAACACCTAGCCATTTCCTACGCGAGTTATACGATCAACGTTGGAAAATTGCCCTTGCCGTTCTCTTTATGTTGTTCATCACTTTGATTATTGCTTACGTTTTTATCAGAACGATCAAAGGCCCAATAGAAGCGCTCAATGAACGTACCAATAGAATTTCTCAAGGTGATAAAACAGCTCTTGAGCCGCTGCCCCATCATGGCACTAGGGAACTGGCAAGTTTGAGCGACGGTCTTTTGTCCATGTCAAAAAAACTGCACGATCGCTCTGACTACATCAACACATTTGCATCACACGTCAGTCATGAATTGAAGTCACCTCTCACCTCAATTCAAGGTGCTGCAGAGCTGATACGCGACTCCAGCGATGAAATGAGTGATAATGAACGAACTAAATTTCTCAACAATATTATGGGCGACACTGAACGCCTGACAAAGCTCTTGGAACGGTTGCGAGATTTAGCCCTAGCCGATAACTCTGAATTAAAAGGCAGCGTACCTCTGGCTGATTGTCTTGAATACCAACAATCCAAACATTCCAAGCTTGATATAATTTTGTCCATCCCAGAAGGGTGCGTAATTCATTTATCACCAGAGAATGCAGATATTGTTTTTTCAAACCTATTGGCGAATGCATCACAACATGGCGCTACGAAAGTAAAAATTTCAGCCAAAGATCTTGAAGATAAAATCAAGCTAAGCATTCATGATAATGGGAACGGCATTTCTGAACTAAATCGAGACAAGATTTTCCAACTCTTTTTCACCACCAAACGAGAAACGGGGGGTACGGGTATGGGACTTGGCATTATACAATCCTTATTACATTCCAATGAAGGCAGAATAGAATATGTGCCATCTAAAAAAGGCACATGCTTTGAACTGACGATCCCTGGATCTTAGGGAATTAAAGCATATTGCATATGATCTGAGCTTGGCGCCTGGGCAACATTACTTTTGATTTCACGTAAGAGTTTTTTTCTGATTGCACGTCCAAAATCATCGAAATTTTTGGCTACCACGATGAAGGAACCAGGTCCTGATATAACTTCCCTGTAATAATATTTATCGAGATTTGGATAATCTCCACCCAATATTGGTAAACCGTTAATTGTCACATTTTGCAAAGTGGCGAGCAGTTTTGCGTCTCTTATCATCGTGCCTTTGGAGAATTCAAATTCAGTTTCAATGCCATCGCCTGAAACATCGACGACTTTTCGCAAACCTTCGTAGTCATTGGATGCAATCATGGCCAAGGCTTCTCTCACTCCTGAGCCTATACCGGTTCCACCACCGCCACCAAGTACGACCGTATCATCTTCGTTAATATTGAAACCCTCGATATAGCTTGCAAAATTCGCAATGGATTGTTGGCCTTCTAAAACAAACCATTGGCTTTTTTCTTTTGGAAAAGCTGCATCAGACCATAGCATCAGCGCGACAGAGATTTTGCCTGTTGGGCCTGATTGAATCGCTTCAATGATTTCAATATCCCTAAAAGCAGCAGCTGTGCCACGTAACTGTAAAAGATACTCCTTCTCGCTGATACTGCCAGAAGCATCCATCGCAAGAACAAGTTCAAGGTCAACTTCTTCTGCTTTTGATGGATTTGCAAAAATTATTACGCATATAAAAAAAGCAACTAAATGCCTTATTATCTTTACAGTTCTGATGCGTAAATAAAGCGCCATTAATACTAAAACTTTTTTATTCTATTACATTGGTAAGAATATTAGATACAGACACAAACGCCAAGAAGCTCACGGTAAATTTAAGTTCAACTTATTTAATCAGCTTTGCCAAGTCCTCAAGCAAATTTGCTTCACTTGCAGGCTTATCCCAGCGAATGCGATGAATACGGGGAAATCTTAAAGCAAAACCGGATTTATGCCTTGTGCTGACATGCGCACTATCGAAAGCCACTTCGAAGACAAGCTCTTTTTTTACTTCCTGCACTGGTCCAAACCGCTTTAACTTGTTTTTCCTAATCCAATTATCAATCAGTTTTAATTCTTCATCCGTGAACCCGAAATAGGCTTTGCCAATCGGCAACAATTCTCCAGCTTCATTCCAAAGACCAAAGGTATAATCAGAATAGTAAGATGATCTTTTACCATGTCCACGCTGTGCATACATCAAGACAGCATCCAGCAAATAAGGATCGCATTTCCATTTATACCATGCATGCTTTGGTCGACCAGAAACATAAGTGCTTGTCTTGTCCTTGATCATCAGCCCTTCAAGTAAACCATTAGACTTGTCTGCCTCGGCACGCATCAACTTTAAATCATCGACCGTTTCAAATTCCAAAAGTTCAGAGATTGAAAATATTTCCTGATTTACTGACTCATGAAGTTTGTGAAGTTCACTGCGTCTGTCATCCAATGACAAGCTTCGCAAGTTATCACCATTCAAACTCAAAATATCATAGCCCCTAAAATGTGCTGGCCGCTCTTTTATCAGTTTTGCACTTGGCTTCTTTTTATTTAAACGTTGCTGCAAATCGTTTAAGGAACCAATACCTTCGTCTGTTTTCACAAGTAATTCTCCATCCACAATCGCATGAAAATTGATGGCTTCCACCAAATCAGGGAATGAACCTGAAATATCATCGCCTGTTCTGGAGAATATTTTTGTCTCTATTTCATTTGAGGATATTTGAACACGGATGCCGTCCCACTTCCATTCTGCATTATGGGTTTCAGGCGTTATACGTTGCAGGTCTTTTTCTTCATCAATTGGATGGGCAAGCATGACGGGTAAATACCTGATTGTGCCTGAGATATCCGGCATGTCTGACTTGCCATCTATCCATTCAAACAGGTTTTCATAGGGTGGCTCAAGTCCGTGCCAAAGCTCTTCTATCACTTCCAAATCAACCGATTTCATATTTGCCAGGACGCGTTTCACAGATCGTGCTGACATGCCTATTCTCAGACCGCGCGTACCCAATTTTAACAACGCCCATCTTTGAGGTGGCGTCATATTATCCAAAAGCTGAACCAGATATTGGCGAATGCCTTCCTTGCCGCACCCCTGAAATTCGACGATGGTTTCAGATAGCGTTGGCAGTCTGTTCATCAAGATAGGTTCGTCTGATTGTTGCCAAGCAAGGGCAATGGTTTCTGACAGCTCTCCAACATAATCATAAGATAACTGGAACAGTTCAGGATCCATTCGTTCTACCATCAACGACTTAGAAAGATTTCGCTTGAACAAGTCGAAGCGCAAGGTTCCTGCTATTGCAGCAAGTGCCCAACCGCGATCAGGGTCTGACGTTGTCTTTAAATAGTTTGCCAGTATCTTCTCTTTGGCGAGGGTTGAATTGGTGAAATATAACTCATCCAAAAGGCGGGAAAATTCTTCCATTATTCCACCTCTTCTTCACGACCAATGAGATCAAGCGCCTTTGCATTAATGCCACGCTTTTTTAACTCGTATTCAAGCGCATCGGTACGGCCATGCGTAATCCAGACATCTTTTGCTTTTGTCTCTTCAACCGTTCTGATTAGGTCGTGCCAATCTGCATGATCTGAAACTATGAGCGCCATTTCTGCACGCCTTTGTCTTGCACGGGCTCGAATTTGCATCCATCCAGATGCCATGATTGGAAGTACGTCTGGCAGTGTTCTGCTCCAGCGATCAGCAAGCGTCGAAGGCGGCGCCAAGACAATCCTGCCACGCATTTCTTCACGTGCTTTTCCTTTTAGCCCGGAAGCAGGTTTCCATTCGCCAAAATTATATCCGTGATTTTCGTAAAGTTTTGTAAGAGCCAGTAACGCTCCATGTAAGTAAAATGGCTGCTCATATCCTGCCTCTCGCAAACTGGCCATAACACGTTGACATTTTCCCAGACCGTATACGCCAATAAGGTGTGCACGATCAGAGAATGTTTCCAGTGACCGCCTCACCTTAGCCATTTCATCTTCGAGGTTTGGATGCGAAAAGACAGGTAAGGCAAAAGTTGCTTCTGTTACGAAGGTATCACATTCTACAACTTCGAAAGGCTGGCAAGTTGGATCAGGATGACGTTTGTAATCACCGGAAATTACGATCCTATGATTATGATATTCTATCACCGCTTGTGCACTTCCCAGAACATGTCCAGCTGGTGCAAACCATAAATTTATTTCATTCAAGAGCTGGTATGATTTATTATAATCTAGACTAATTCTTTGTGGTTGATCTTCAGGGTATCGTACTTTCATTATTTCATGCGTTAAAGGCGTTGCGATCACCATGCCATGACCAGGCCGCGCATGATCGGCATGGCCATGCGTAATGATTGCGCGTTCAACAGGCTGGTGTGGATCAATGTAAGCGTTCGCAGGTATGCAATACAGCCCTTGTGGCTTCACCTGCATCCATTCTTCTGCATTTGTAGAACTTTGAACCACCACAAACTCCAATCATTGCTATATAAATACATAGGTCGATTGTTCTTGAGGTAAATTCCTAATCATAAGAAAAACCCTCCCTCAAAAGAGGAAGGGTTTATTACATCATGCTTGCTATTTATAGCCCCCGCTAGATAGCAAGATACTCATGACGTAACTCTTCGTTATCCAAAACTTCCTTGGCAGAACCATCGTAAACAACTTGGCCTGTATCCAGGATGATAGCCCTATCTGCCAAATTCAATGCAGCAACAGCATTTTGCTCAACGATGATGGTCGTCATGCCTTCTTCTCGGATGAGCTGAAGTGTTTTCTCAATCTCTTGAACAATCACAGGTGCAAGGCCTTCATATGGCTCATCTAGCAATAGCAATTTAATATCGCGTGAAAGCGCTCTACCAATCGCCAGCATCTGCTGCTCACCACCAGAAAGCGTTGTGCCCTCTTGCTTGCGACGCTCGCCCAGTCTTGGGAAAAGATCATAAATGCGTTCCAGAGACCAACCAACGGGCTCTGTGATTTGGGCTAATTTGATATTTTCTTCTACTGTTAGACCTTGAATAATTCTTCGATCTTCAGGAACAAGTCCAACGCCGGATTGTGCGGCTTCATAGCTTTTCATTGTGTGAAGTGGTTTATGATCTAGCCATATTTCGCCATGTGTTAGAGCTGGGTCATCCAGTCTTGCAATCGCACGAAGTGTTGATGTTTTACCCGCACCATTACGTCCCAAAAGTGCCAGGATTTCACCTTCGTGGATTTTCATGCTCACGCCTTGAACGATGAAGCTTTCACCGTAATAGGCGTTTAATTCCCAAGCCGAAAAATATGCCGGTTCGTGGTTTGGGTTTACACTTTCTCTAATTGGTTTTTTCTCAGCCATTAGTGCGCTCCCCCAAGGTATGCTTCTTGTACTTTTGGATTGCCTTTGATGTTTTCAGGTGCATCTTCAACAATAACAGTTCCCTGTGCGAGAACTGAAATCTTTTCTGCCAATGAGAAAACCACATGCATGTCATGTTCAATAATCGCCATGGTAATGCCACGTGCTTCCTGAATTTCCTTGAGCAGATCAATTGTGTTGTTTGTATCGGCTCTCGCCATACCTGCTGTAGGTTCATCCAAAAGTAATAGCTTTGGATCTTGCGCGAGACACATCGCCATTTCCAAACGGCGTTTGTCACCACGAGACATGGAAGAGGCCATCTCATCGCGCTTATCGATCATGTTTACATCAATCAGCATTTGAGCAGCTTTTTCTTGCATATCTGTTTGAGACGCTACACTTGAAAGTGCATTCAATTCAAAAGCACCATCACGCTTTGCAAAACAGGCGATGATTACATTTTCAAACACTGTCAGATCAGAGAAAATTTCTGGTGTCTGGAATACACGGCTAACGCCCATCTGATTAATCTGGTGGGGTTTGCGGCCCAACAGCGACTCATTATCAAAGGTAACTGTCCCGGAATCAGGTATCAGTTTGCCGATGAAACAATTTAACAAAGTTGATTTACCAGCTCCGTTAGGACCGATGATTGCGTGCACAGTGCCTTCTTCAACATTGAGATTTACGTCATTCAGCGCTTGTAAGCCCCCAAAGCTTTTATTAACGCCTTTTACCTCGAGAATACCCATATTCTTTGAGCCCTTATTCAGCTGCTGCAGGTGAGGACTTGCCTGAACCTGAATCTGTGTTTGATTTTTTCTTAAAGAGATTTGAGATGCGCTGTCCACCTTCCATCAATCCACCAGGCAGGAAGATAACAACCAGCATGAAAATAATGCCAAGTGTCAAATGCCACCCTTTACCAATGAATGGATAGAAGATTGAAACAACCAGATCCTGCATTCCTTCCGGCATAAATGAGAACCACGCCTGCAATACACTTTCATTGATTTTGGAAACAATGTTTTCGAAATACTTGATGAAACCTGCTCCCAGTACAGGACCGATCAATGTACCAGCACCACCGAGAATTGTCATAAGTACGACCTCACCGGATGCAGTCCAGAACATACGTTCTGCACCAGCCTGTGTATCCATCGCAACCAATAGCCCACCAGCAAGACCAGCATACATGCCGGAAATTACAAAAGCTGCAAGTGTGTATGGACGAGATTCAATACCTGTATAATTTAGACGTTGCTGGTTTGATTTAACCGCACGTAACATCAAACCAAAGGGTGATCTAAAAATGCGGATTGAGATATAAAAGGCAATCACAAGGAAAAGCGCTGCAATATAATAACCAACGTTAAAGGTAAACACCCAGCCACCAAGCACAAGCTCATAACTGTCATTCATGAACATGCCAAAGAAATTTGCACGTGGTGTTGTACCCTCTGCAAGTGCTGCATCAAAAATTCTCGGATCACTGACCTTTGGCTGAAGTCCAGTCTCACCACCTGTGATTGGTGTTAGAACGGAATAAGCAAGTGAATAAGACATTTGAGCAAAAGCAAGTGTCAAAATCGAGAAATAAATGCCTGAACGGCGCAGAGAAATCCAACCCACCAAGAGTGAGAATAAACCTGCAACAACAATTGATGCGATGATCGCTGGCACAATGTTAAGTGTCAGCAGCTTAATCATCCAGATGCCTGCATAGCTTCCCGCACCCAAAAAAGCTGCATGACCAAAGCTCAAGTAGCCTGTTAAGCCAAAGAGAATGTTGAATCCAATGGCGAATATTCCAAAGATCACCAGACGCTGCATCAAGTCAGGATAGCCTGCATTGAACTGCGCTAGCGCTGACCCTTCAGGAAACGGATTTAGAATAAAAGGTGCAAATACTGTAAGGACTATAACAACCAATAACAGCCCCACATCTTTTTTATTAAGTCCCAACATGGGCTATTCCTCCATCACGCCGGCTTTACCCATAAGACCCCTTGGTCTTGTGAGAAGCACGATCATGGCCACAAGATAAATAATAATTTGGTTGATGCCTGGTAAGGTTTCCAGGACGACGGTCATTGAAGCAAAGCTTTCCAATATACCAAGCATGAAGCCCGCCAGAACAGCCCCGGATAATGACCCCATACCACCTACAACAACCACAACGAAACTTAGTACCAGAAAGTCCATACCCATATGATAATTGGGTGAATTAATCGGCGTGTACATCACACCTGCAAGTCCCGCAACGGCTGCGGCAAGGCCAAACATAATGGTAAATCGTTTATCGATGTTAATGCCAAGCAAACCAACGGTTTCACGGTCTGCCATCCCTGCCCGCACTACCATACCGAAGGTCGTAAATTGCAGAAATGAGAAAACACCACCGATAATGACAGTTGCAAAGGCAAAATAGACGAGACGCCAATATGGATAAATAATCCCGGCACCCTCCAGCCCTAACATAGCACCAAAATCAAATGAGCCTTTAAAAACTTCAGGTGCTGGTGTTGGAATTGGGTTTGCGCCATAAAAATATTTGATGATTTCCTGTAAAACAATCGCAAGGCCGAACGTTACGAGAATTTGATCTGCGTGAGGACGCTTGTAAAAATGGCGGATCAGGCCACGCTCCATTATGAAACCGACCAGGATCATAATTGGAATGGCGAAAAGAATAGATAATGGTACTGCCCAGTCAATAATTACATTGCCAGCAGATTCACCTACAAGATTATATATATAAGGAACATCGACCTTAAGTGGTTTTCCCAAAAAGTCGGTTTTGGTTGGATCTATGACTTCATGACTTAGTGTCAGAATGCGGCTAAGCGTTACTGCGCAGAAAGCACCAATCATAAACAATGCCCCGTGAGCAAAGTTAACAACACCAAGAGTACCAAAGATCAATGTCAGGCCCAATGCGATGAGCGCATAGGCTGAACCTTTGTCTAGGCCATTGAGAATTTGCAGGATTATAGCTTCCATAGCAACACCTTGAACATATTTAAAATTGATAAGAAATCATAAAAGAGAGGAGGGGTTTTTACCCCTCCTCAAGGATTTTATTCAAAAGACAAACTTAGGTGCCTGGGTTACATGTACCGATTGGAACAGCATTGCCGTCACCATCACGCATTTGTGGGTGATCCGGTGCGTATGTAACTTTGTCCACAGGAGTAACTTCCACAACTTCAAGAATATCAAATTCTGATGTTGGGTTTTCTTTACCCTTCACTACAAGCACGTCTTTGAAACACTGGTGATCTTCTGCACGGTAAAGTGTTTTACCATTACCTAGACCATCAAACTCAAAGCCTTCAAGCGCTTCTGCAATACCACATGGGTTAAACGTACCAGCACGCTCAGCAGCATCCGCATATAGCAATGTCTGACAGTAAACTGTATGTGCAGCCTGTGATGGCGGGAAGCCATACTTTTCACCAAATGACTTAACGAATGCTTTTGAACCTTCGTCAGATAGTGACCAGTGCCAGTTTGTTGAACCGAAGATACCTTTAACATTGTCACCAGCACCACGTGCCATCAAGCGAGAGTAAAGCGGAACAACGATTTCGAAGTTCTTGCCGTTTACCAGCTTGTCGCGAAGACCGAACTGAACTGCGTTTGTTAGTGAGTTCACCATGTTGCCGCCGTAGTGGTTCAGAACCAGAACGTCAGCATCAGACTGTAGAACAGGAGCAATGTAAGAAGAGAAGTCTGTTTGAGTTAGTGGTGTTTTAACAGAGTTAACTGTTTCCCAACCCATTTCTTCAGTTGAAGACTTAACAGCTTCTTCTGTTGTGTAGCCCCAGTTGTAGTCAGCTGTAAGGTGATATGCCTTACGATCTTTACCATATGCTTTTGCAAGCACTGGAGCCAACGCAGCACCAGACATGTATGAGTTAAAGAAGTGACGGAAACCGTTAGCTTTCTTGTCTTTACCAGTTGTATCATTTGAGTGTGTTAGACCCGCCATGAAGATAACGCCAGCTTCCTGACATAGTGCCTGCACAGCAACCGCAACACCTGATGAAGAACCACCAGTAATCATGATCGCGCCGTCTTTTTCAATCATGGACTTTGCAGATGCACGCGCAGCGTCAGCTTTGGTTTGTGTATCACCTGTTACGAATTCAACTTTTTTACCAAGGATACCGTTACCCTTGAGAGCCTTTGATGAGAATGTACCCATCATGCCGCCATCACCACCACCGTTTAGGTGCTCAACAGCAAGTTCGTATGCGCGAAGCTCGTCAGCACCCTCGTCCGCATATGGACCAGACTGTGGTACGTTGAAACCAAGTGTGACTGTGCCACCCTTAGGCTCGTTCGTGTAAGCATTCGCTGAGTTAGTAATAATTGTAGGCATTGCAAGACCTGCACCTACGACTGCGCTTGACTTGATTAAGCCACGACGTGTGAGTTCAAATTTGGACATATATGTCTCCTCCCAGAGTTAACTTTTTGTTAATACCACAAATATCAACAAAAAGCGCTACAATAATAGCTACCCCAAAAGAACCTGACTCAAGACAACAATTCTATAAGACTTTAGTTTATTGAATTTACAATCCATGATTTTGCCAACAAAAACATATAGTTACGAGAATAACAAAATTGATGTTTTTTTCAACAAGCAACTACAATTAGTACAGTAATGCTGACCTAAATCATATCTACTTGATCTGTAAATTTCGGTTTTGAGAAAAATGCGAAAATATCTGCCTGTAAACGACATTTACAGAATTGACCTCGACCCAAATCTATTGAACGATTGGAAAAGTTTGATGATAGATCGGAGCCTTACATGAGCATTGATACGATTGACGCAGATATAGCAAAAGTAAATGCGCATTTTTCCAATATGCCTGACACAAAGTCGGTTGCGCACTTTAAGCCTGGTCCTGGAATTGACAAACTAGAATTGAAATTTGACATCAACGAATTGCAAAATGCACTTACGCAAGCCCTTGAAAAGACAGAGTTCAAAGGTGACTTATCTGCCGGTTTTGGCGCTTTTTCGTTAACCCGGAGACCAGGTGTTGAGATAGAAACACCTAATGATCTATCTGGTCTTTTCTTTACCCGTGTTGATGACACGTATGAAGAGGTGCGCCGTGAGGATGTCGTTGATGAATTTAAGTTCACCGAACTTGTTCCAACGTTTAAAGGAACCTACTTCGAACATGTTCACGACGAACTAACAAAGCGCTTCCCAATTGGGCGCATGCGTGTCCTTTCCAAAGGTTTATATAATTGTAATTCCTGGCATCGTGACCCTGAACCCAGATTGCATATTCCTATTGTCACAAATCCTGGATCGCTCTTTCTGGTCAACCATCACGCTACTCACCTGCCCGCAGATGGATCTGTATATTTCACCGACACGCGTGGGTATCATACGGCACTCAATGGTGGTGAGACACATCGTGTGCATATTGTTGCAGCACTTCCCTGGGAAGGCTCTCCAACTTAATGATCACCTTTCAGGATTTTCTACATCAAACAACTTATGACAATTTGCCGGATGAAGTGATTGTTTTTGCCAGAAGATGTTTGTTGGATTTGGTTGGAATTTTAATCAGTGGCAAAACGACGGAACTCTCAACCTTGATTTGTAACCATGCTTACCAGCAGTTTGGAGCAGGTTCAAAGGCTTCGTCAATTTTGTTAGATGGGAGAAAAGCCAGCCCTGCAGGTGCAGCACTTGCTAATGGGATGACGATTGATGCAATTGATGCCCATGATGGATATAAACCGACCAAAGGTCATATTGGTTGTCATGTCTTGCCCACCCTTTTGGCATTATGTGAGGCAGAAGATTGTCTGGACGGCAAAGAATTTCTTGCAAGCCTAATCATTGGCTATGAAATTGGCGGACGCGCAGGCATCACCCTTCATGCAAGTGTACCTGACTATCATACGTCTGGTGCATGGGGGGCAGTCACTTCTGCAGCACTTGGGGCGCGTATTTTAAAGCTGGATAAAAACAAAACCAGACATGCCATTGGAATTGGTGAATATCATGGCCCACGCAGTCAGATGATGCGGGTAATTGATCATCCTACCATGTTGAAAGACGGTTCTGGCTGGGGTGCTATGGCAGGTGTCAGTGCTGCCTATCTTGCGCAAAGCGGTTTTACCGGTGCACCTGCCATTACGGTTGAAGGTGAAGATGTCAAAAAATACTGGTCTGATCTAGGAACGCATTGGGTTATTCTAGATCAATATTTCAAAGCCTATCCGGTTTGTCGCTGGGCGCAGCCTGCTACGGAAGCGGCCATCGCACTGACAAAGAAACACAATATAAAAACGGCAGATATCAAGTTTATTGAAGCGCATACCTTTGCAGAAGGTTGTGCGCTTGCAACACGTGACCCTCAAAACACAGAACAAGCTCAATACTCACTCCCCTTCCCGGTCGCAGCCAGTCTTGTTTATGGAAAGCTTGGCGCGTCAGAAGTTTCTCAAAACAAGCTTCACGATCATGAAGTGCTTAGACTTTGTAATTCTATGAGACTCATTGAAAACAATGATTACAATGCAGCCTTTCCTGCTCAACGTTATGCCCATGTTGTGATTGAATTGCATTCAGGCGAGAGACTAACTTCCGATCGTCACACTGCAAGAGGCGACCCTGAAGATCACTTGACGATGGAAGAAATACATCAAAAATTTCATGCTTTTGCTTCTCCTGTCATAGGTGAGAAGCGTGCTCTTGAGATTGAACAGGTAATTATGCAAATGGGTAAAAAGACAAAGCTGAGCAACTTGCTGGCGGCACTTAATTCACCAGCATAGTCTAACTATTTCTTAGCTAGTTTCTTTGCTTGTGAAATCCAGTTGTCTCTATCAATTCGACCTTTGAACTTCAAATAACCGTCAACCCAATCACGTTCAGCTTTTTTCCATTTTGAGATTTGTTCAAACCTGTAAATACCAAGACCGTTCAATACTCCCTCAAGTTTTGGCCCTACTCCAGTTATTAGCTTCAAATCATCTGGCTTTGCAGGCTTTTTAATTTTTGGCGGCCTAGCATCTTTCGCTTTAGCTGAAGCAGATTTTGGAGCAGCTTTTCCAGTTGTGATCTTTGCCTTCGATTTAACGTTAGGTACAGATTTTTTCTTTGCGGTCTTTGCTACTGCAACTACGGCCGCGCTCGCAACTCCTGCTGCCGCAGCGGCATTTGTCTTTTTCTTTGGTAGAGCTTTTTTTGAGGTAACTTTCTTCACAGGCGCTTTTTTCTTCTCGCCCAGAACAATCACTGGTTCCATGGAATCCAGAACTTCTTGTGAGAGATGGCATTTTATTTCATGGCCATTACCAAGCTTGCGTTGCGGTGGCACCTCACGTTCACACAAGTCACCTTCAACCTGTATTTTTCGAGGGCATCGTGTCTGGAACGGACAACCGCTTGGTGGATTAAGTGCAGAGGGAATGTCACCATCAAGTACGATGTGTTTTTTGACAACAGAAGTGTCAGCAATCGGAATAGCTGACAACAATGCTTCTGTATATGGGTGATATGGCGGAGAGAAAATCGTATCCGTGTCACCCTGCTCAACAATATGTCCAAGATACATCACGACCACACGGTCAGCGATGTAGCGCACAACGGACAAATCATGACTGATAAACAGCATGGTTGTTTTAGCTTCGCGTTGAATTTCCATCAAGAGTTCGGTTACAGCCGCCTGAACAGAAACGTCCAGTGCTGAAACCGGCTCATCCGCCACCACAACTTTTGGCTGACCGGCAAAAGCACGCGCAACGCCGATACGCTGTTTTTGCCCACCGGAGAGTTGGCGCGGCATCCTGACGGCAAATTCACGTGGTAACTTTACGAGATCAAGGAGTTCCAACATCTTTTGATGACGATCTGCCTGAGAATTACCAATCTTGAATTTCTCCAGTGTGCGCATGATTTGCGAACCAACACTATGCGAAGGATTCAGCGTATCAAAGGGATTTTGGAAAACCATTTGAACGGATGCAACGGTTTCTGTTTCGCGATCAGCAACTTCAACATCCCCTATTTCCAGATTACCAAGCTTAACGGATCCATCCGTTTTCGCTTCAAGACCAAGTAGAACTTTGGCAAGCGTAGACTTGCCACAACCTGACTCTCCCACAATGGCAACCGTTTCAGCTTCGCGTGCATGGAAGGAAACTGTCTCATTTGCTTTAACCGTTCTGGTATCTCCACCAAACATAGAGTTTGCAGCGACGTCGTAATATTTCTTCAATTCATCGACTTGCAGAACAACATCACCCGGTTTTACAGCCTCGGAAACCACAGGTCGTTCCGGCTCTGCGAACCAATCAATTTCATCAATTCTTGTACAACGTGATTTATGTTGATCTTGGCCGCCAACAGACTGCATTTTAACAGCACTAGAATTACATTTGACTTCATCATAATGCGAACATCTTGGGCCAAAGTTACACCCTAAAGGGCGCTCGTGCGGCAAAGGTAGTTGACCTGGAATAGCAATCAGAGGGCGAGAATTCTTGTCTGCGCCGGGAAGCGGAATAGAATTAAACAGACCTTGCGTATAGGGATGGCGCATTCGGTCAAACACATCATGCACTGTTCCTGTTTCAACCGCCTCGCCTGAATACATCACAGTAATCTTGTCACAGGTTTCAAGGATTAGCCCCAGATTATGTGAAATAAAGAGCATGGAAGTACCCGTTTTACGGCCAAGCTCTTTGACAAGTTCTACGATGCCAGCTTCCACGGTTACATCAAGTGCTGTTGTAGGTTCATCCAGCAAAAGCAAATCAGGATTGGACAGAAGAGCCATCGCAATCACGATGCGCTGTTGTTGACCGCCTGAAAGCTGGTGGGGATAAGAGTCCATAATGCGTGCCGGATCAGGAAGTTTAACAGATGCAACCATATCCAATGAACGGTTATAAGCTTCTTCTTTTGATACATCTTCGTGCAGCAAAAGTACTTCCATCAACTGTTTGCCCACCTTCATCGCAGGGTTTAGCGATGCCATGGGCTCCTGGTAAATCATGGCA
>CALHIB010000094.1 GCA_938030595.1 uncultured Rhizobiaceae group bacterium
ATTCGTTTCCCGAATGAAGAATTACCTGCCGCTCGGCCACAACAAACAACACCGCTTTATGATGTGATGAAAGATAAAAACCACGCGGTCATGGGCGATACTTGGGGATTGGAAACACCACTTTGGTTCGCGCCATCACAAGCCGAAGCACATGATGTTTTATCGTTTCATCGTTCCAATGACTTTGAACACATCGGCAATGAAGTGCGCGGCGTGCGTAAATCAGTTGGGATTACTGAGATTGCCAACTTCGCAAAATATCAGGTAAGTGGCGAGGGAGCAGAAAGCTGGCTTTCGCATTTGATGACAAACACAATGCCCAAAGAAGGCCGGATTACCTTAACACCCATGTTGAATGAAAACGGCAAGCTCATCGGTGATTTCACCATCGGCAAGGTTTCTGATGAGGCTTTCATGATGTGGGGATCTCTGGGCGCTTCTCGCTATCACATGCGCTGGTTCTTGGATCATTTGCCAGACGATGGCTCTGTCGAGGTTCATCGCTTTGATATGGACTTGATGGGGCTTTCGATTGCGGGACCGAATTCTCGCAAGGTGCTTGAGAAGTTATGCGATGAAGATGTTTCAAACGAGGCTTTCCGTTTCATGGACATCCGCGAGATGGATGTAAATGGTGCACCCTGTATCGTAAATCGTGTGACATACTCTGGCGACCTTGGATATGAAATCTGGATGGAGCCAGTCTACCAGCGAAAAGTCTATGAAGGTCTCAAAGAGGCTGGCGCAGAGTTTGATATCATGGACTTTGGCATGCGTGCGCTTCTATCTATGCGATTGGAGAAAAACTTCCCATCATGGTTTGCAGAAATGCGTCCGATATATGGGCCTTATGAAGCTTCAATGGAACGCTTTATCAAGCTCTCAAAGAATGATTTCATCGGCCGTGAAGCTGCCGCAAAGGAGTTTTCTGATGGGCCAAAGTTGCGTCGTGTATCTTTCGTGATTGATGCAGATAATGCAGATGTCATGGGCGATGAACCAATCTGGGCAAAGGTTGGCGGCAAGGATTACGGAACTATAGAGCCACCGCATGGATACGGTGCTGTTCGCTTTGATTCATCCGGCAAAGAAGTAGCAAAGTCAGTTCCGCATATCGATGGTGAATGGCGTGTGATTGGTTGGGTAACCTCAGGTGGATACGGCCATTATGTTAAGGCTTCACTCGCGCAAGGCTACATTCCAGCTGAACTGGCAGAGAATGAAGATGCAGGTTTATTTGAGATTGAAATCCTGGGTGTCAGACAAAGCGCGCGGATCAATGTCGAGCCATTATTTGACCCAACTGGCGAAAAAATGCGCAGCTGATTTAGCCTTTGAACATCCTCACAACCGTGTAGGTAATGATGCAGCCAAAGCACAAGAGTATCCATGGCATCCAGACCTGCGGCCCATGCCCACCTGTAATCCAGTAAATTGCAGTATTAAGCATCTGCTTTCCATTTCTTCTAATGCAGGAAAGTTCGAATATGCTTGTGCTCTCTACAACAGTATGAACCGCAGAGTTAAAGAGCGTCTTTATATAGTCTTTAAAATTTTAACTGAATTTATGACTTCTTGCGTTTCAAACCTTGGGTTCCGCCGCCTGTGTCACGACCACCAGAAGTTTTCCTGGGCTTGGATTTCGAAGCGCCTTTGGATTTCTTCTTGGCCCAACCTTCTTTTAGAGCAACCTTGTTCTTGGTTTTTTTCTTTGGAGGTTTCTTTCCAAGTGCATCTATATTAAGCGGTGGTTTGGTGTGTAGTTCATGCCCTTCAGTCGCGTTTTCATTTTTAGCTTTGAAGGGCTTTTTAGGTTTTGGCGTATCGCTGAAAGTATCATTCCGAGATAGTTTTTCTTTATAGGGCTTTTCACGAAACGACTTATCGCGATCACCTTTATTGCGGCGCGGCTTGTCGTCCCATTTCTTCTTACCACCAGAAGATTTTACATAAGGCTCAGCACCTTCTGCTGGTTTACCTGCAAGACGTTTTACCTTGATGTTTTTATCGATGGTTTGATTAGGACCAATTTTATCAAAGAAGCTTTCAGCTTGTGTTGCGTCAAGCTGAATGAGCGTCTCTTCCTGCTGCATTTTAATCACACCCAGATCAGCCTTGGTAATGTCACCAGATTTACAAAGCAGTGGAATGAGCCAGCGTGGTTCTGCGTTTTGTTTGCGCCCCACTGAAATGGTAAACCAGACACTTTCATCAAACTCTTCGCGGCGATTACGCCCACCTTCACGACCGCCACGTTCCGGTCTATCTTTAAACGAACCTGGCTTTGGTGCATCAAAGGAGACCGCTTGTACGTCTTCCGGTGCCGAGCGATCCTTATGGCTTAGTCTTGCAAAAGCTGTTGCCAATTGATCAATGGTGAAATTTTCAAGCAATTTTTCGACTAAATCTTTTTCATTATCTTCAATCGGATTGGTCAAAATCGGATCGGCCAAAATGCGTTCTTCGTCACGTTGAATGACATCATCTGCGGATGGGGGTGAAGCCCATTCTGCATTGATCTTGGCAAAACGTAACAAGCGTTCAGCACGCTTGCGTCCTTTTTGATCAATGATCATGGCGCTCACGCCTTTACGT
Organism: uncultured Rhizobiaceae group bacterium; assembly: GCA_938030595.1. Taxonomy (GTDB): domain Bacteria; phylum Pseudomonadota; class Alphaproteobacteria; order Rhizobiales; family Rhizobiaceae; genus JAALLB01. The sequence continues at coordinate 2,596 of CALHIB010000094.1, forward strand.
CCCGCTCGTCCAGTACGCCCACTTCTGTGAAGCAATGTATCAGGACTGTTCGGAAGTTCTGCATGAATAACCAATTCAAGTTTTGGCAAATCAATACCACGCGCTGCAACATCAGTTGCAATACAAACTCGGGCGCGACCATCACGCATGGATTGAAGCGCATGGGTGCGCTCGGTTTGACTAAACTCACCAGAAAGCGCAACAACAGAAAACCCACGATTGTTCAAACGTGCCATCATATGGTTTACGGTCGCGCGGGTGTTGCAGAAAATAATTGCATTTTCGGATTCGTAATAGCGAAGCACATTGATGATCGCGTTTTCACGTTCGCGTGGTGCAACCACCAAAGCACGGTACTCGATATCAACGTGTTGTTTTTGTTCTTCAGAAGTCTGAACACGAACAGCATCGTTTTGATATTGTTTTGCAAGCTTGCCAATGGAGGCCGGAACCGTCGCCGAGAACATTAAGGTGCGACGCGTTTCTGGTGTGGTTTCAAGAATGAATTCCAAATCTTCCTTAAAGCCAAGATCAAGCATTTCATCGGCTTCATCCAAAACCACGGCTTGCATTTGTCTCACATCAAGTGCGCGACGTCTGATGTGATCGCAAAGACGTCCAGGTGTGCCCACAACAATGTGTGCACCGCGCTCCAAATTTCTGCGTTCTGTGCGAATATCCATACCACCTACGCAGGAGGTGATAATCGCACCTGTTTCGGCATAGAGCCAATCCAGCTCACGTTTAACCTGAAGTGCGAGTTCACGCGTTGGCGCAACAACGAGCGCGAGCGGTGCATCAGCCTTGGCAAACCTGTTTTCCTCACCAAGCAATGTCGGTGCAATCGCAATCCCAAAAGCAACAGTTTTCCCTGAACCTGTTTGCGCAGATACCAATAAATCCTTGTCTCCAAGGTCGGGATCCAGCATCGATTTTTGAACGGGAGTTAATTCAGTATATTCGCGTTTTTTTAATGCGTTGTTTAACGCAAGGCTTACGCCTTCAAAGTCGGTCATTATGTCTCTTTCAACAGGAAACCTGTTATAGGGCGGTTGTATTCACGCTCACCCTTCGAGCATATAACAACTGCATCTCAATACACATCATTGCATATTCTGGTGTGTCCCTACGTGTTCAAAACTGACTTGTATAGGGTTTAATTGTAATTTGGTGAATCAATCTAAATTTATGGAATAAGGTCCGCAGGAATAGCCCCACTTGTTATGCCGTACAAAAGCAATGAAACTGTAACAACAGATGCCGAAGTTGTAACTAGGACGCTGGCAGAAGCACGCTCAACCCAGACGTTATATTGCTGGGCGATCACAAAAACATTTGTAGCTGTTGGAAGGGATGCCAAGAGTATGGCAGCAAACATCCATTTTTCATCAAAACTTCCTGCATAACTGAGGCCCACATACATGAGCAACGGATGCGCAATAAGTTTAATCGGAACAATATAGCCCAATGACCATGGCACGCGGTTAAGTGGGCGTAGGGCAAGTGTAACGCCCATTGCAAACAGTGCGCAAGGAGCAGCAGCTTGCGCCAGATAATTAATTAGTCTTTCAATTGGTACTGGTGGAGTGAAGTTTATGGAAGCAGCTAAAACGCCAACGGCAGTTGCCATTATGAACGGATGAAAGATAATCTTTTTTAGAATTTCAATGACCAATTGAAGGGCACTTTGTTTCTTCAGTCCAGAGATTGCCATCATCGCAGGCGCGATGGCAAAGTGCATGACATTTTCAAAGCAAAAAATAATAGCAACAGGAATTGCAGCCTGTTCGCCCAGCGCAAGGATTGCTATCGCAGGCCCCATATAACCAATATTACCATATGCGCCTGCAAGGCCTTGAACAGTTGCTTCACCAATATTGCCACGTGCATTGATCAGTCCAATAAAAAAAGTGAAACTGAATATAGCAAACGTAATGCCAATATTCGCAAAGATAAAATCCCAACTGGCCAATTGTTCAATTGGTGTTTTGGATAGAAGTTTGAAGAATAAAGCGGGCAGGGCGAAATAGATAATAAACGTATTTAACCAACCAAGTGCTTCAATGGATTGCTTGCTTAATTTTGCACCAATGAAACCTAGTAATATCAATCCAAAGAGAGGTAAGATAAGTCCCAGAACTTCCAGCATCAGGCCACGCTCTTTTCAGCACTGCCTGCAAATAAATCAATTATAATTGCAATCAGAATTAATCCGGCTCCAACCCATGAAATCCAGGGCAAGTTGGAAGCCCCCAATAATGCCGTTGAAATTGTAGCTGCCAGTATTTCAGACATGGTCAAAAGCGCTGCTGTGGTAGCTGCAACATATTTAGCACCCCATAATTGCCCAAACATGGTCGTCCATAAAACAATCATGCCGAAGGCAAATACTGGAACAATAATAGCAAGCGATGTTTCAAGAGATGGTGGTGCTGGTTGCAGGTTTGGAACAACAGCATACATGATCGTTCCCAAAATAAGCGCCATGACAAAGGCAAAGCTGAGTGCAGAAGCGCTGACTGTCCAGGCATCAAGCTCAGATTGTCCACGCATCATAGTTAAGCCAAGCGCCCAAAACATGCCTGCTAAAATGCCAAAGACATCCCCGATATTTTGAGGTAAAGGCCATCCACCAGCGCCCAGTAGAAGCCAAATACCAACAATAGCAAATCCAATAGCACCCATCCGCACTTTGCCGATCGGTATACTATAAAGCAATTTGGAAAAAAGCGTTGCCCAAATTGGCAAGAGATAAAAAAGGAATATTACCCTGACAACATCTGACAGAATAATGCCCGCAAAATAAAATATATTGGCAGCACCCATTCCCAGACCCATGACAATGAGCCATTTGATGTCTTTGCGTTTAAAACTTCCAAACATCCATGCTGCGGGAAGGGCAATTAAACTTGCTGCCAAATTAATATAGGCCACCGCCCAAAGAGAATAGACACCAGATTCATCGAAATAACGAAGCGGTATCCAGAACAACCCCCAAACACTTGCACTAAAGAAAATGGATAAGGAGCCACGAAGCTTAAGGTTTGGTGATGAAATTCCCATAAGGTTCATTTCAAACGTTTCATAAAATAGGTCAATAGCAATTATGATTTTGTATTCAATCTATTTGCGTTTTTAGGTTAACAACGATGAATCAGTTGAAAACTAAAGATATTTTTGAAGAACTACCTAGCCTCTTGGTAGTTACCACTAATTTGAAAAAACTGGTTTCTAATTATTTTTAACGTACTTCCTCATGATTGATTAACCATCAAACGAGTGGGGATACGGTATAAATGGCGTAGGAATTATCACAGTGATTGACGATTTTAAATATCCATCTGACAAAACTATTCTTGTAACTGGTGCGGCAGGCTTTTTAGGCTCACACCTATGCAGACGTTTGTTGGAAGAAAATCCTAATGTCGAAATTTTAGGAATTGATAATCTTTATTCTGGGTCACGTTATAATATCGCAGACTTGCAAGATCATCCGCGTTTTGAATTTATGCGTCATGATGTAACTATGCCGCTTTATGTGGAAGTTGATGAAATATATAATCTAGCATGTCCTGCTTCTCCAGTTCATTATCAACATGATCCAGTTCAAACGCTGAAGACATCGGTGCATGGTGCAATCAACATGCTAGGGTTAGCTAAGCGAACGGGTTCTAAAATTCTGCAAGCTTCAACAAGTGAAGTTTATGGTGACCCGAAAGTTTCTCCTCAGCAGGAAGAATATTGGGGTAATGTAAACCCGATTGGTATTCGTTCTTGTTACGACGAAGGTAAGCGCTGTGCAGAGACATTATTCTTTGATTACCGTCGCCAGCACTCACTCGACACACGTGTGATGCGGATATTCAATACTTACGGGCCAAACATGCATCCAAATGACGGGCGTGTGGTTTCCAATTTTATTTTGCAAGCATTGCGCAATGAACCGATTACAATTTATGGTGACGGATCACAGACACGAAGCTTCTGTTATGTGGATGATAACTTATCAGGCATGATTGCTTTGATGAACCATCCAAATGCTGGAACAGAACCCATCAATATTGGTAATCCGTACGAGATAACAGTTAAGCAACTTGCAGATTTTATTGTAGAGTTAACAGGCTCAAAATCCAAAGTTGATTATCTAAATCTGCCAAGCGACGATCCGCTTCAGCGTTGTCCAGATATTACGCGTGCAAAAGAGCTTTTAAATTGGACGCCGAAGGTTGAGCTTAAAGTTGGATTGTCAAAAACAATTGCTTACTTTGATGATCTGATGATGGCGCGTCCACAAATCTTGGAAGCAGCTGAATAAACTTATATGCTTTCAAATTGACAGATTTTTGCAAACATAATAATGCTATGTAACTGGGGCTATGCGAGTGCCCCGTTAGGCGCCAGCCCAATCTCGCATCCTTCAACCTTTATTCTAGGAGGATGCTCCATGGCGTCGTTTAATGAAATTTCAGTTCAAAAACTATCCAAGCTTATTGGCACACCTGAATGTCCGATTATCATCGATGTACGCATTGATGAAGATTTTGATGCCGACCCTTACTTGCTCCCAACAGCTTTTAGACATGCCTTTCATGACATTGCATCGATCGCGGAAAAATTAAGCAATCGTGCGGTAATTATCTATTGCCAAAAGGGTTTGAAAATAAGTCAAGGCGCTGCTGCCAT
>CALHIB010000095.1 GCA_938030595.1 uncultured Rhizobiaceae group bacterium
GTTAATTCTGACAATGCCCTAACCGCAGCCTCACCTCTGGAATGAGCACCAAAGTCGCAACCGTAGATTAAAATATCTGCGTTTTCTGAAATTGCATTTTTAATTATTTGAATTTCATCTGCATGGCGCCCATTGATTGAGTTTTCCGTTAATTTGGTATTTCCCAAATCCAAAGTGCCAGATCTGCCATGCGATACAATATGGATTGCATCAATAGCCACGCGGCCCTCTAGTGCGCTTGCGATTTGCTGAACGCCATCAGTATCTGCGTTTAGAATAATTACTTCAATGGATGAATCAATCCCCTCAAGAAGCGTTTGCAAATCGTCAACTGCACTATCTATAAAGACGATTTCATTTCTTAAGATAGAAGCAGCGTTTTGCATATCATCAGCTTCACTAATCGCTCTGATATTTGCGGCGATTTCATCTTCTACTGGAGGTGTTTGCCAGTTTTCGGCTTGATCCAGAGCAATCTGCTCTGCCACCATATCTGCTGTTTCCACACCAGCGGCATCAAGCAATATTCTTGGCTCAAGCACCATCCGTTGAGAATCGTCCAAGCCCTGCATGCCAAGCATGTCATTTAACTGCTTATCGACAACCGATGAATTATTAATTTGATCCGTATTAGTTTTACGCGTTTTTTTACTCATAGATGCCTCGTCCAACGTGGTTCCCTGCCACTCCAGATGCATTCGCCCTTTTTACACAACTATAGGTTGTATATGAATAAAAAGTTAACAGTCAAGACCATTTACCTACTCTAAATTTACATTATTAAAATCAACGACTTGGAGGAATAGAATAGGTTGCTGTTGCATGCGCAACGAGTGTTTCCGTAACCTTTGAGCGAATCGATATCTCACAAACTGCCAATCGCTTGCCCAACTTTAACAATTGTGCATCTGCAATCAAATCCCCTTCAGGCTTTGAAATGAAATTTATGTTCAGGTTAGTTGTTACTGCCAGCGCAACTTTTCCTATGTGAGCCAGAACAATCAAATAACTGGCACAATCAGCTAATGTGAACATTGTTGGCCCGGATACAGTACCACCTGGTCTTAGGTGCTTATCAGTAATTTTCATGGAGACGGATATTTTACCGACTTCAAGATTTTCAACGCAAAACCCATAGTCTGCTATTTGAGGAAAAACTTCATCAATATAACCCTCAACTTCGCTGGCATTCATTTCAAGTTTCATGATAATTTCCTCTAGAGTTCACAAAAAAATATTAGCCCGAGGATTAATCTCGTGCAAACCTGCAATTTAACAAAATCAATTGGAATAAACCAACATGAATGACATTCGGCGTGATGCTCCTTCTTTTCATCGAAACATTGAACCTATCACCCAAAAAATGCATGAAATACTTTCAAAGAATAGCCTGCATGTTCTGGAAATTGGAAGCGGTTCAGGCCAGCATACAACACGATTATCACGTGAATTTCCTCATTTGAATTTTCAACCAACAGAGTATGACGTTGATAATTTGCCAAGCATCAATAGCTGGTGTGAAGGCTATCATAATGTTGAGCCGGCAGTCCAACTCGATGTCAGTAAAAAACAATGGTTTGAAGATGAAGCAACAAAATTTGACATTCTATTGTGTTTCAATGTCATTCACATAACACCTTGGAAAATCACAGAAGCAATTTTCAAAGGCGCAAAAAACGTGATGAGCAATGAGTGTCAATTATTGTTTTATGGCCCTTTTAAAATTGATGGCAAGCAAACCAGTGACAGCAATGGCGAATTTGAAAAATGGCTTAAAGGAAAAGATCAGGGTTTTGGCATCAGAGATATTTCAGAAGTCGATACCGTTGCAAAAAATCATGGCTTCAAACTTAAAAGAAGACATCCGATGCCCGCCAATAATCTCATATGTGAATTCGCTCGCGTCTGAAACATGAGTTTCATAACGCAAGCGAACGACCACGCCCCCAGTGGTATCTAAGACTATCTTTTGTTTAGCGACCAATCATATTCGTATTGATCAATGGATGTTTTTCCACTTAGCGAGGCCTTTAAGCTATCGGAAGCAAATTGTTTTATATGCTCCAACACTGCTTTCTCATCTTTGCCAAAATCTTCTGAGTACCAAAAGTAAATTTTTGAGGCTGTAATTTTGCCATTGTTGATGCGGATGCCCCGCGGATCATTGATGAATGCTTTCGCGGCAGCGTTAAGCTGGGCATTTATCTTAGCCCCTTTATAGGCCCGACTGCCAAGGTTCGGGCAACTAATTGCTGCACAATTAAACGCATAATGAAGACGGGGGTCATTCCAGATTGGGCGAACGATCCCGCTTTCTATCGTGTCCAATGTAAGGCTCTTGCCATTTACTTTTGCAACTTTGTCATTAAATGGCCCCTTCAAATCCAGTGGGTTTGATTTGATTTCCAAGATCGATTTCAAGGGGAAGTTTTTAACACCAAGATTGACCGTACTGGCATTATAAAGGTTCAACCAAAAAGCATATTGCTCATTTCGGTTCAGCTTGGTGACGTCTGTGGCTTGTAGGTGAGCTAAGTAATTTTGTAATGATTTCTTATCTGCACCACTTACACTGCCATAGGCAACGCGGTTTATACCTCGACCATCTTTGCGTGTGTACTTTCCTAAAAATGCGTCCCAAGCGCTGTGATCGACTGCAACTTTAGAATTTGCATCATGCTTTTTCCAAATAGCGCTGGATAATCTGGACTTTGCGATAAAAGCTTTTTCGATTGAAGACTGTGCATGAGAAAGAGAGGCGAAAGAAATCAGAGGCATGGAGAGAGCGATTGCAACAAATGACGTTTTTATAAGGCGCATTGTGTATCCTATGGATGAAATATTTTCATACATATTCAACAAATCTACGTTGAAGTCGAAACAAATATCTGCACGATTTCGTTAAATAAAATCGCGATTACGTGACCCAGTTAGGCTTGCGCTTTTCAAAAAATGCACCGACCCCTTCAACAGCTTCTGGTGTTTCCCATGCATCTGCAAGCGCATTGGCAGAGCGCAACATGGCAGCTTCATCTATAACTGGCCCGAGTGATCTTGCATAAGCTTTTGCTTTTGCAACAGCAGCAGGTGCAGTTGAAAGATAGGGTCTGATTTCTTCTTCTATTGTTGCATCCAGATTTTCAGATGAGACTGACTTTGCAAGCAAATCAAGTCCAGCAGCTTCATGTCCGTCAAACCGTTTGCCTGACATGAAGACACGGCGTGCTTTACCCTCGCCCATTCGCGCAATAACATAAGGACTGATAGTAGCGGGAATTAATCCCAAGCGGGTTTCTGTAAGTGCAAACTTTGCATCATCAACACCAATCGCCAAATCACAAACCGCCATCATGCCGATGCCACCACCAAAAGCTTGACCCTGGATTTTACCAATCAACGGCTTCGGCAATTCATTCAAGTCACGAAGCATGCTCGCAAGTTTCATGGCCTCGGAAATGCGCGTTTCTCTGGTCGCCTCAAACTGCTCGCGCATCCAACCCAAATCACCACCGGCACAAAAGCTTTTGCCTGCTCCTGTTAATACAACAACACGGACACTTTCATCATTACCCAGTTCGTTTGCAGCGGATGTAAGCTCGTAGATCATCTTGGGTGAGAGCGCATTATGTATATCGGGTTGATTGAGCGTCAGATACGCCACGCCACGTTCGTCCGTTTCAACAAGAATGGTTTCATAACTCATGATGCGCTCCTTAGGGATAATGCAAAACTTTCAACTTCAGACAGTTTTGTTAAATCAATACCCGTTTCAAATCCTAGCTTTGCAAGCATTTCAACCACGGCACCTGTAGCCACGTTTCCGGCCGCACCAGGCGCATAAGGACACCCGCCCAACCCACCGACAGAGGTATCAAACGTTCGCACTCCTTTTTCAAGGCTTACTTCAATATTGGACAATGCACGACCTGCCGTATCATGATAATGAACTGCCAGTTTTTCAGCGGGTACAACATCCAGAACCACATTGAGCATGGCCACAATTTTCTCAGGAGTAGCCTGACCGATGGTATCACCTAGCGAGATTTCATAGCAGCCCGCGCTTGATAATTGTTCGGCCATCCATGCGACTTTATCAGGCGGTGTTGGCCCATCATAAGGACAGTCTGATACACAGGAAATATAACCGCGTACAGGAATGCCGTCTTCATGCGCTTTTTTTGTGATTGGCAAAAATCTTTCAATGGTTTCTGCGATAGAAGCATTTACGTTCGCCTTGCTGAACCCTTCGCTGGCTGACCCAAAAATTGCAACTTCATCAGCATTTGATTGCTTTGCCAGTTCGTAGCCTTTCAGGTTTGGCGTCAAAACGGCATAATCTATTTTTTTATGCCTTGTGATACCCGCCATGACTTCGTTGGCATCAGACATTTGTGGAACCCACTTAGGGGAAACAAAAGCAGTTGCTTCAATTTTTGAAAAACCACAGTCTGAAAGCATATCAATCAGTTTGATTTTTTGTCTAGCCGGAATCATGGTCTTCTCATTTTGCAGACCGTCACGCGCACCAACTTCAAAAATCGTAACGTGTTTATCCTCAGCCATCAGCTTCTTCCAGTGCGATGAGAATATTGCCGTCTTCTACCTGGTCGCCTGCTGAAACGTTGAGCTCTGAAATTTTTCCATCTTTGGGTGCTGTTAGAGTATGTTCCATTTTCATGGCTTCCAAGACAATCAGTGCATCGCCTTCGCTCACCGATTGGCCTGACGATACATTCACTTGTTTCACCAAACCCGGCATTGGCGCA
>CALHIB010000096.1 GCA_938030595.1 uncultured Rhizobiaceae group bacterium
TTCACTTGCACAAAATGCAAATTTCGAAAGCGTTATCGCTTCACGTACTGATTTCAGCAAGGGCATTTATTTAAATGCAAATTTCTCAAAAGCTGAAATTACAAGATCAAATTTTTCCAATAGCGACCTAGAGGGCTCTACGCTTTCAAAAGCAGATTTTAGTCGAGTTAACTTCTTTAAAGCTAATATGAAAAGTGTTGATCTGTCTTTCTCAAATATTGCTCGCGCTAATCTCAATGAAATTTCATTTGATGAAAGCTTCTCTCTGGAAGGTGCTTTTATGTTTTTAACCAGAATTGAGAATCTAAATTTATCAAAATTGAAGAATCTCAAGCAATGGCAAATTGATATGGCATGTGGCAATGACAACACCATCTTACCCGAAGGTCTAACTCGCCCTTCATCATGGCCATGCAGTTTTGATTCTAATGAAGAAAACTAAGCTTTAAAGTGTTTTGAGAGCTTCAAACCTTGCGCTTGGTAGTTTGATCCCAAATCTGTTCCGTAGAGCTGAGCTGGGCGTTCTAACATGTGTTCGTAAACAAGACTGCCTACCAATTGGTCGTGTTCCAAGATAAAGGGCACATCATGACTACGCACCTCCAAAACGCCTCTCGAGCCAGCTCCCCCTGCATGAACGTGACCAAAACCTGGGTCGAAAAACCCCGCATAATGGACGCGAAACTCACCGACCATCGTGTCGTAAGGCACCATCTCTGCCGCATATAACGGCGGCACATGCACCGCTTCATTTGATACCAAAATATAAAACTCATCAGGATCGAGTACCAAGTCTTGCGTTCCGTGATTATAAATTGGTTCCCAGAAATCAACGATCTCATGGGCTGCTTTTTTATCGACATCAACCAGTCCGGTGTGACGTTTGCCACGGTATCCAACAAGACCATTGTCGTCGCCTTTAAGATCAATCGACATACCGATACCACCATTGCGGATACTAGGCTCTGCACGTGCCACAAGCGTCTCACGATTATGAAGTTCCAGCAGCTCTTCATCGCTGAGTACTGTTCTGCCTTTTCTGAACCTGATTTGTGACAGTCTTGAACCTGTACGCACCACAATCGGGAAAGTCATTGGACTGACTTCAAGATAAAGCGGTCCTTTATATCCTGCTGGAATTTGATCAAAGGCCTGACTTTCATCAACAATAACCCGCGTAAAAATATCCAAACGGCCTGTTGAGCTTTTAGGGTTTGCAGAAGCTTCTATATCCTTTGCGAGATCCAGGCTTTCAAGCAAAGGAACCAGATAAACACAACCAGTTTCCAAGATGGCTCCATCGGTAAGATCAAGCTCATGAAGTTTGAAGCGTTCAAGTTTTTGGTCAACAGACTTGCCTTTACCTGGCAGAAATGAAGCTCGAACACGGTAGGCTTTAGTGCCCAATCGCAAATCAAGGCTTGCTGGTTGGACCTGGTCTTCATCAAAAGGTTTTTGTGTAATAATGCCTGCATCAGCATGGAGCTGATGGATGCCTGCATCTGATAAAATTCCTGTTGTGCGTGTCATGCGGTCAACCAAACTTGATAATTTCTTATACTTAAATAAAGCTAAGTTTGATTGACGTGAAGTGGTATATGAAGTAACACACACCTAATCGTGGTGATTTGGGCCGACCGGCTTGCAGCCACGTTAAAAAAGTTGCTAAAGGGTCGAAACTGTGGAGATTAATCCGCATTGTGAGAACCGGAACGCGACTTCGCATTCTGGTTTTTTTGTTTTCGGAGTTACGAAATGTCTTCAAATAATAATTGGCGCCCCGCCACAAAACTCATTCATAGCGGCACATCCCGCAGTCAATTTGGTGAAACTTCTGAAGCGCTTTATCTAACGCAAGGCTATCTTTACGATAGCGCTGAAGCCGCAGAAGCGCGTTTTAAAGGTGAAGAAGACGGGTATATTTATTCGCGATACGGAAACCCTACAGTTGCCATGTTTGAAGAACGCATGTGCGAAATGGAAGGTGCCGAAGATGCCAGAGCCATGGCATCAGGCATGGCCGCAATGGCTGCTTCTATTGCCTGTCAGGCAAAGGCTGGCGACCATATTGTGGCTGCCAAAGCGCTGTTTGGCTCTTGTCGCTGGGTTATCGAAGCCTTGATGCCGCAATACGGTGTAGAGTTCACACTGGTAGACGGTAAAGATATCAATGCGTGGAAAGGGGCTGTCCGTCCAAACACTAACATATTCTTTTTGGAAAGCCCTACAAATCCAACGCTTGAACTTGTGGACATCAAGGCTGTTGCTGATTTAGCCCATGAAAATGATGCTGTTCTGATTGTTGATAATGTTTTTGCAACACCAATGTATCAACGCCCCATAGAGCTGGGTGCAGATATCGTGATGTATTCAACGACCAAACACATTGATGGACAAGGACGTTGTCTTGGTGGAATCGTGCTTGGTAGCGAAGAATGGATCAATGAGCACCTGCATGAATATTTCAGACATACTGGCCCAAGTATGAGCCCTTTTAATGCCTGGAACTTTTTAAAAGGATTAGAGACCTTACCTGTTCGGGTTACGCAACAAACGTCTAGTGCTGGGAGGATTGCAGAACTTCTTTCTGCTCAGAAATCAATCAGTCGCATGATTTACCCCGGCCATCAAAGCCACCCTCAAGCAGACATTGCTGCCAAACAAATGAGTGGTGGCTCAACAATGGTTGCTTTTGAAGTTGAAGGCGGAAAAGCGTCGGCGTTTAAATTCATCAACGCACTGGAGACTGTTAAAATATCAAACAACCTTGGTGATGCAAAAAGCTTGATTACGCATCCAGCAACCACAACGCATAAAAATTTATCGGATGAGGATCGCGAGGAACTCGCCATTAGCGATGGTATGTTACGATTGTCTGTGGGTCTTGAAGATAGCGAAGACTTGCTTGAAGATATTCAAAAGGCACTTGATAGTATTTGATCAATTTCAATTGTGTGTTGGGCTGGGTTTAAAATCATGCTAATGCTTCGCTTGAATTATACGAGGCAAGATTTGTAATGTTCAAAGCGACTACTCATGGTGTTATCGTTACTGTAATGCCTGTCTACATTGATGAACGATCCAACCCGGCAAATTCGCAATATTTCTGGGCGTATAGAGTTGTCATTGACAATCAATCGGATCAAACGCTTCAACTTCTAACCCGCTATTGGCATATTACAGACAGTAATGGACATGTCGAAGAAGTTCGCGGTGATGGTGTGATTGGCGAACAACCTGTTTTGAAAAGTGGTGAGAATTTCAGCTATACAAGCGGCTGCCCGCTTTCTACTTCATCAGGCATCATGGTTGGAAGTTACATGATGAAAAATGAAAACGGCAAAATGCTTGAAATTCAAATACCTGCATTTTCTCTAGACCTGCCAGACCTGAGCCCAAGTATAAATTGAGAACATAGTTTTTATGATTGCTGATCTTCGTCCTATTTTTCTTATTGTTGGCTTGTTGATAGCAACACTAGGCGGCGCAATGTTCTTGCCTGCAGCTGTAGATTTTGCAGCGAATAATGATGATTGGGAAGTTTTTGCGTTTACAGGTTCTATAACGCTTCTAGTGGGACTAGGCCTTTATTCAGGTGCGAGAGGCACCTCCCAAGGCATGTCCACGCGCCAGGCTTTTGTCATGACAACAGCTGTGTGGTTGGCACTCGTATTTTTTGGCTCCATTCCTTATTTATTATCAGGCGCTGTCCCAAGCTTTACAGATGCATTTTTTGAATCCATGTCTGGCCTGACTACAACCGGTTCTACAGTGATTACAAATCTTGATACTCAACCGCCAGGTATTTTACTTTGGCGTGGCATTCAGCAATGGTTGGGCGGATTGGGTATTATTGTGATGGCGGTTGCTGTTCTTCCAATGTTGCAAGTGGGTGGTATGCAGCTTTTTAAAATTGAAGCCTTTGATACGGCCGAAAAAATCATGCCTCGCGCAACGCAAATTTCAGGCATGCTGACCTTTGTTTTTATGGTCATAACTGCCCTTTGTATTCTTGCTTACATACTCGCAGGCATGAGACTTTCGGATGCTGTTATCCATGGCATGACGACGGTTGCTACTGGTGGTTTTTCTACAAAAGATGCTTCCATGGGGTTTTTTAATAGCCATGCCATTCATCTAATTTCTGTTACCTTCATGATTCTTGGATCCATTCCTTTTATCCTTTATGTCCAGGCAACAAGAGGACAGCCTGAAAAACTATGGAGAAATTCTCAAGTACAGGTTTTCTTTCTGGTACTTGCCTTTTGTACCTTCATCGCTTTTTTATTAAATAACACAAATCAAGGCGTCGACACTACGACGCGTTTTGTTGATGCCTTGTTCAACGTTACTTCGGTGGTTACTGGAACAGGCTATTCATCTGCTGATTATGGTCAGTGGGCGCCAGGGGCAAATGCATTTTTCTTTGCCATTATGTTTATTGGTGGGTGTGCGGGATCGACATCTTGCGGCATAAAAATCTTCCGCTTTCAGATCTTGTTTGAAACCATCAAACAACACTTGCGCAGAATCTTCTATCCGAATGGTATTTTCATGATGCGATTTAATGGAAAGCAGATTGAAGACAGCGCTGCCGTTGCGGTTATGAATTTCTTTGCCGTATATTTTTTACTATTTGGAATTTTTGCAATCCTGCTGAATTTAACCGGACTGGATTTTCTCACTTCCATGTCTGCTGCAGGAACAGCAATCTCAAATGTTGGACCAGGATTGGGAAATACCATTGGCCCTGCTTCAACTTTTCAAGGTTTAAATGACACTGCCAAGTGGATTTTATCTGCTGCCATGTTGGTTGGCAGGTTGGAGCTCTTTACCGTGCTGGTATTGTTTATGCCAAGGTTTTGGAGAACTTGAATATTATTCGGCAGGTTGAGATTTTTGTCTTCTACGTTCGCCAAAAATAGTTTGAAGTGACCACCTGATATCATCCCCGATACCAATAAAGGCTGGCACCAAAAACAGCACGATCAAAGTTGCCAAACCAAGCCCAAACACAATCGTAATAGCCATTGGTAATAAGAATTGTGCTTGTAAACTCTTTTCAAACATCAGCGGCACAAGTCCACCGATGGTTGTAAGCGACGTTAATAAGACTGCTCGTAAACGGTCACGACTTGCGCCAATTGCTGCTTCAGGAAGACTTTCCCCCAAATCCAATCGCTCGTCCAAACGACTGACCAAAATAATAGAATCATTAACCAGAATTCCTGCAAGACCAAGCAAGCCAATAAACGAAAGAATTGTTAGCTTAAAGCCCAGCACCCAATGCCCAACAACCGCACCTACTAATCCAAATGGAATAATCAGCATAATGGCGATCGGTCTGAAATAACTGCCAAACACCCAGGCAAGCACGATATAGATCACTGCAAGCGCAATGTAGATGCCTGTGGTTAGATCCGCGAAAGCTTTCTTGCGTTCTTCATCCTTGCCACCGTAGCGATAGTCTACTCCCAAGGCATCCAAGATTTTTGGCAGTTCACCTGCTTGTAGAATTTCAATGGCTTTATCCGTTGTTACAATATCCGTATCCAAATCGGCCGTTACCGAAACGATTGTCTTTCCATCTTCTCTTTGGATGGCAGAGAACCCTTGCTTCTCTGTGAGTGTAACAACTTCACCCAAAGGGATAAACTGGCCTTGTGGGTTTCGCAGTTCAAAGTTGCGTAATTTATCACCGCCCTTGTCTCTGGTCGTTCTTAAAACACGTATCGTAATCTCATCGTCACCTCGTGCAAACCTGCGCGGAATAGCGCCATCAAAAGCATTACGTACCTGTCTACCGACTTCATCAATACTAAAGCCTAGAGCAGCTCCTCGTGGAAGCAGTCGCATGATAAGTTCCGGTTTTCCAAATGGTAAATCATCGGCGACACCAGAAGCTCCATTAACAGCCTGGATGATTGGAATTACCTGAGTGGCAGCTTCTTTCAAGGTTGCAACATCGCTCCCAATAATCTCGACATCCAGATCACGACCAGGGGGGCCACCGCGCGATTCAAATATAGCAATCCGTTTTGCACCTGCCAATTTAGGCAAAGCTTTGCGCCAGGCTTTTACAATGTCAGGAGTTCTGACTGTGCGAACTTCAGATGATGACAATTGCACACGAAGTTCTGCCAAATTATCTCCGACGCTACGCCCTGCACTACCCAACGTTGTGAAAACTGCGGTTACAAGCTCTTCATCGCCACCAGTTAAACCATCAGTAGCTTTCTCCAAAGCACTCTCGACTTCATTGATAATTTCAAAAGCGCGTTGTTCCGGAATGCCAGCGTTGAAAACAAGCCTGGCTCGAATATTTTCGGCTTCCGGTGATGGGAAGAATACAAACTTTACTTGCTCCCCACGGATAGGACCAAGCGCCAAGATCATTACGCTTGCCAGTGCTACAGCGACGGTTACATAACGCCACCTGAAAGAAAGCGAGACCATCCAATTAAATGGTCCGTCTCTGAAAGCATTAAATCCTTTATCAAACCAGTTTCTAAACCAACCCTGGTCATGCGGGCCTTTGTCCTCGGGTGAGAGTTTTTTCAACAACCAGAAGAGGCCCTCAAACAAGGTTCCTACCATCAGCGAGCCAATTGTAATCAGTAGAATAAAGAGAATAATTGAACCGCTTTCTTGCGCATCCATAATTGGCTTTAATAATGGAACGCCGGCCAAATCAAGCGACCCAGATGAAACGCGGTTCATCACAGAAATTAAAATACCGCCCACAAGACTTGCGAAAAACATCTGGCGCCAGAAAGACCATTTGCGCTTAGGTTTGTGTTGCAGCGTATGGGCAAGATGACCAGGCAAGATTAAAAAACATTCAATCAAACTTGCGATGATAACTGCAATCACAACATAGGGCATTACACCCATAATCTGGCCAATGATATCACCAATTAACAGCATCGGAGCAAAGGCTGCGATAGTTGTAATCATTGCCGCCATGACAGGGGTTAACATCCGCCCTGCACCATTTTCTGCTGCCTGAAAAGCTTCATCACCTGCTTCAAATCTGGAAGCTGTATGTTCGCCCACGACAATCGCATCATCTACAATAATGCCCAGCATCATGATCATGGCGAAAAGTGTAATCATGTTGATGGTTTGCCCCATCAAAAGCATGAAACCTAATGTCGCAAACATGGCGACGGGTATGCCGGCCGCCACCCAAAATGCAATACGAGCATTTAGGAAAATGAAGAGTGTTGCAACCACCAACACGAGCCCAAAAATACCATTCCAGAATAAAAGCGAAATACGCTCAACAAGAGAATCTGCACGCACTTCATATTTTTTGAGCGTTACACCTGGCGGCATAACGTCTTCGATTTCTGACAAATACTGATCAAGA
Source organism: uncultured Rhizobiaceae group bacterium (assembly GCA_938030595.1). Taxonomy (GTDB): domain Bacteria; phylum Pseudomonadota; class Alphaproteobacteria; order Rhizobiales; family Rhizobiaceae; genus JAALLB01. The sequence continues at coordinate 7,373 of CALHIB010000096.1, forward strand.
ATACGAGCCGTTTTTAATGTATCAGCGCTCAAGGCCCGTTCTACTGTAATTTGAATAGCTGGCTTGCCACCAGAAAGTCCCCGAGCCTGACCATCTTCATAACCTTGTTTTATAGTCGCTATATCGCCCAGTAGGATTTTCTCTCCTGTCGCGAATGACTTTATTTCGATGTTTTTGAGTGCAGTTGGATCTTCAGCATTTGCAAGCGCCCTGATTTGCTTTTCGACGTCACCTTTCAATTGTCCTGAAGGTGTATCGCGGCTGTTTCCTGCAATCACAGCAGATACATCAGATATCGAAAGTCCCAACCGCCTTAATTCGCGTTCAGAAATTTCAACCTGCAATTCAACATCTCTCATTCCAACAAATGAAATTTTATCGATGCCACGTTCTATTAGATCGTCGCGTATTTTTTTGGCGTGAATTCTTAAGGTATTTTCAGGCACATCGCCTGACAGGGAAAGCCTCGCCACCCGGTCAAAAAATGATGCCTTTGAGATTTCCGGTTCATCCGCTCCATCCGGCAAATTGGTAACAGCCTTTACTGCTGTATCGACATCAGCTAATGCCTGTTGAATATCTGCATCAGGGAGAAACTCAAGTGATATGGAGCCTGCACCTTCGCGGGCATAGGAAACCATATTATCAACGCCATCGATAAACCGGACTTCCGGCTCTATGATTTGCAGAATATTTTGCTCAACATCTTCTGCACTTGCACCTGACCAGCTCACCGAAACACGCACTTCCTGGCGCTCAACAGTTGGGAAAAACTGGGTATTGATTTTACTGATCGCGAAAACACCGAATATGATCATCAAGATCATCAGCAAGTTTGCAGCATTGGGGTGTCTTGCAAAAAGACTAACGATGCCACCCCCTGGTATTGTACGTGCAATCATTGTTATTGCCTTGCTTTAATTTTGCTGCGCTGCTTGTGGTGGCCTTACGTTCAAGCCCTCTGAAATTTCTGCGATACGAGTTGTTAAAATTTCATCCCCGTCAGAAACCTTTCCGTCAATAATAATTGCGTCGCCATCGCGTGCCAAAACTTTAACAGACCTTGCCTCTAACTTACCTTCGACCGCCACATAAACTGTATTATCGCCATAAAGGGCTGTTTCGGGCACACGGAAATTATTTTCAAAAGCCTTGTCCGGAACAATCACCTCTACGAACGCGCCTGGACGAAGCGGGCTTTCTTGCAGATTGTCTTCTATGCTCGCAATCACCTCTACACCACCGCGGTCAGAGGTGATTTGGGCACCGATGCGTTCGATCTTGGCCGGGTAACGGTATTCTTCGCCACCCACAACCCAGATCACTTCAACTTGACGCCCTACAACACCAGTCTTGTCTGATTGAATGCGCCCAAACCGTTGGTCAGTAAGCGTAAAGCGAACATCGAGTTTATCATCCTGATACATCGAAACAATCATGTCGTTTGCACCAATCAAACGCCCTTCCGATGCATTATTTTCTCTAATCACTCCGGTCATGGGTGCCAGAAGCGCTGTATCTTTCAAATCTCGCTCGGCTTGTACAATACTGCGCTGCGAACGAACAAGAACAGCCTTGAGCTGTTGAATTCTTGATTTTTCTGCAACCAAGTTTAGCTGACTTTGCTCTAATGCTTGCGAACGTTGACTTACAATCAACTCACGCTCTTCAACCGAACGTGGCGTTGCACTTCCACGTTTTCGCAGTTCAGATATCCGCTCCAAATCACTTTGTGCAAGAGCAAGCTGTTGCTTCAAACTTTTGATACGAGCTTCTTCAATGGAGATCATTGCCTGATTTTCAGCAATGCGTGCCTTGGTTTCAATCGCTGTCGATTTGGCACTGCCCAATGCGGTCTCATAGTTGAACTTGTCGATTTGAAAAAGCATTTCACCTTTTTCTACTCTACTGCCAACTTGCAGATTTGGATTTACCTCAACAATTTTTCCTGCAACCAATGAACGTAGATCAACCGACTTTGATGCCTGAACCTCACCATAAACGACCATCGAAGGCTGGAAGTTACCAGACTTCGCAGTAACGGTATCAACCGTATAAACTGTCTTGAAAGGAGGGCGTTTGGGCGGCTCTACCTTCGCTGCAATGAGCTTGTTCATGAAGAAAAAGCCACCAAATAAAATGGCAGCCATCAAGAAAAACTGGAAAAGAACACGAAGGACTGCCGCTGCAGAGAAATTGCTTTCTTTAACAGCTTTATCTTCGCTTTCAGGTTCAACGTCGACTGTGTCGGTTTTTTGTAACATTACTATATCTATCTGGTTCCACTCCTATAAATATAGCAAAGTAGGATTTCGACAAGTTACAAGTTGGTAATTCAGTAAACGATTGCTTGAAGCCAATGTTACAGCACCGAATGAAAATTAAACTTCACTGGCTGAAACTGTATAGGATGTGCTGCAAAATTCGCAAACAGTGGTAAAGCTTTCATCAGGCTTCATTGGCTTGTCAGGATCGTCCTTAAAGGTACGAACCAAACCAATTACTTTCTCACGGCTACAAGTACATTTGTCCAAAACTTGCGTTCCTTCGAAAACACGTACGCCATGCTCATGGAATAATCTGTAAAGTAATCTTTCAATGTTGATTTGTGGATCGGTAAGCTCATCATCGCCTACCGTATCCATCAGAGCAGAAGCTTCTAACCATGCATCGTCTGGTGAAAAATCATCTTCTTCATCATCTGCGCCACTTGGCAGGTCACGATGCTTGATGCGATCTTCTGATTCCGGCAAAAATTGCGTTAAAATGCCACCTGCACGCCAGCTTGTTTCTGTCATTGAACCATCTTCTGAAGCGCGCAAAATTTGTGCGACAGAAAGTTTTACACGTGTCGGAATTTGTTCTGACTGCTGGAAGTACTCGTGAGCGGCTTCTTCAAGCGAAATACCATCAAGCTTCACAATCCCCTGATAACGCTGCATCTCGACACCATGATCAATGGTCATGGCCATTATCCCATCGCCTAGCAAATCACGCGGAGCTGTCTTGCCAGCTTTTAAGGCTGCTTCAAAATCTTCTTTATTATATCTTGCATAGGCTCTGATTGAGTCTGGTGTTGAAAAATCAACAACAGCCAATGATACAGGTCCATCAGACTGGGTTTGAAGAATAAAGTTTCCGTCAAATTTCAATGACGTTCCCAATAGAACGGCAAGCGAGATCATTTCACCCATCAGGAATGCAATGTCTTGCGGGTATTCATGACGTTTTAATATAGCATCCAGCATGGGGCCCAGATGTACCGCACGTCCGCGGATATCCAATGGCTCTACCGCAAAAGGTACAACCACATCATCTCCGACGAATTGGTATTCTTTATTCTCAGGATCAACTGAATCATTCATGCGCGAATACTCATTTATTTGCTGTTTAGGCACCAAGCCAAAATGGCTTTTTGTGCGTGTAGTCTATTTTCTGCTTCATCAAAAACAACCGATTGTGCACTGTCAATTACACTATCTGTCACTTCCTCACCTCTGTGTGCAGGTAGGCAGTGCATGAAAATTGCGTCATCTTTAGCCTTTGCCAGAAGCGCATCATTTACTTGATAAGGCATAAAAGTGTTATGACCTGAAGCCTGATCTTCTGCACCCATGGAAAGCCAGGTATCTGTCACAACGCAATCAGCATCCATAACAGCAGTATGAGCATCATGACCAAGCTTGATGCGAGAACCTCTTGTCTTTGCCCAGTCCAGATATTTACTTTCAGGCTCATGACCTTTTGGCACGGCAATATCAAGTTCGTAATCAAAGACACTACTGGCTTCGATCAAGGAATTAAGGACATTGTTACCATCGCCAGTCCATGCAATTTTCTTGTTTTCGCAAGTACCAAGTTTTTCTTCGATGGTTAAAACATCTGCCATAATCTGGCATGGATGTGTATCATCTGTTAGCCCGTTGATTACAGGCACCGTTGCATTTTCTGCGAATTCAAGAACGCGAGCATGGTCTGTAGTTCTAATCATAATGGCATCAACGTAGCGTGACAGAACCTTTGCAGTATCAGCAATGGTTTCTCCGCGACCAAGCTGCATTTCTGAGCCTGATAGAATAATCGTTTCGCCACCCAATTGGCGCATCCCAACATCAAAGGAAACACGTGTACGTGTTGAGGGCTTGTCAAAAATCATCGCAAGCATTTTACCATCAAGCGGCTTCTCGTTTTTACTTGACGACTTCATTTTATGTGCAGATGCAATAATTCCCTTCAGGGAATCCTTGTCGACGCTCGAAATATCGAGAAAGTGACGGACTTCAGAAGTCATAATAATTAAGCTTTCTGCTTCGCTTGAAATGCTTCCAGAGCTGCTGTCATTTTATCGCGTACTACGCGGATATCATCTTCACTGATGATGAGTGGTGGCAAGATACGAATAACATTGTCACCAGCCCCAACAGTTAAAAGCCCCTGGTCTCGCATGGCAGCAATCAGATCAAGATTGAGTGCCTTGGCCTTTAGACCCATTAAAAGACCGATACCGCGCACACCTTCCAGCATATCTGGATAAGTATCGACTAATTCAGCCAAATGCTGGCGAAAAATAATTGCCTTGTCGTTTACTTCATCCATAAAATTGTCTTCAAGCACAACATCCAGTACCGCATTGCCAATTGCCATTGCGAGTGGATTACCGCCAAAGGTTGAGCCGTGCGTTCCCAAGATCATTGCCGCTGCAACTTCCTCGGTTGCCATACAGGCACCTAACGGAAAACCACCGCCAATACCTTTGGCAATCGCCATAATATCAGGTTCGACATTATGAATTTGATGGGCAAAGAGTTTGCCGCAGCGACCGACACCTGTTTGCACCTCATCAAACATCAACAAAATGCCATGCTCGTCACATAACTCACGTAAGCCACGTAAACATTGTGCCGGCACTTCACGTATTCCACCTTCGCCCTGAATAGGCTCAACAAGAATGGCTGCCGTTTTATCATCGATTGCTGCTTTGAGCGCCTCATGATCACCAAATGGCAGATTTATAAAGCCGGGCGCTATCGGGCCAAAGCCTTCTAGGTATTTTGCCTGACCACCAGCCGCAATCGTCGTGGTGCTGCGTCCATGGAAAGCACCTTCGAATGTAATGATATTGACACGCTCAGGATTGCCTTGCGCATAATGATAACGACGAGCGTTCTTGATCGCCATTTCCATTGCTTCCACACCAGAGTTGGTAAAGAAAACACGGTCGGCAAAAGAATGGTCACAAAGTCGACTTGCAAGTTTCGCCTGTCCTGGAATTTCAAACAGGTTGGAAAGATGCCAAATTTTGTCAGCCTGCTCTTTTAGGGTCTGAACCAAATGTGGATGGCCATGGCCAAGAGAGTTTACCGCAATACCAGAGGTACAATCCAAATACTCATTGTCACCGGTATCATACAATCGGCAACCTTCCGCACGAGCAAACTCGATTGGCGGCGGTGCGTATACGTCAAATGTATGTTGTTCTTTTCCCATTGAAATGGCTTTCCTGAAACTGGGTTGAGTTAATCACGGTTCTAAAACAAAAAACCCGCCATCAAGACGGGGCATTTTTTATCTGCAAGGGCAGAATTAACTTTATACACACAAAATACTTTGCAAGAACTTAATGGTCAAGCCTTATAAAGTTTGGTTTTCAGGGATCGCCGGAATATTTTTTCCACAGGAATACAAGCAAGCCTTGCAATTTCGATTCTGCTTTCCACAGGTAAATGGAACCTGATTCCTTTAGCTGGGGATATTTTGAAAAAATGATTCGTTATGTCGTTTCGACTCTTGTGCTGGGAGTCCGCGCCTGATTAATTCACCTAAGTAAAGAGTGGTATCGTAACCTACGGCGTACATCGTAGGAAATATAACAAGTAGAAGCGTTTTAACCTGAATTTTCATTTTTGGGTACGGGGGCGGATTCTGCAAAATTTGGAGATTATAGACATATGTCTTGGACAGATGATCGAGTGGCTACGCTAACTAAACTTTGGGCGGATGGGTTAAGTGCTAGTCAAATTGCAGCAGAACTTGGCGGCGTTACGAGAAACGCAGTTATTGGCAAAGTACACAGACTTGGCCTATCTGGCCGTGCAAAACCTGCAAGTACTAGTGCACGTAAAATCAAGACTGCTACGAGAAATAGTAATACATATAATGCACGCCCTCGAGCGTTGCGCACAACTGGCGGACGCACAGCACCAAGCGCACCTGCCAGAACCATTATTGAAGACATTCCAGTACCTGAGTGCAAGAAATTAAATCTGGTTGATCTCACTGAAAACACCTGCAAGTGGCCACACGGTGACCCATCAACGAATGATTTCCACTTTTGTGGCAACTCACCAAAAGATGAAGCACCTTACTGCGAATATCATTGCCGCATGGCATATCAGACCGTAACAGACCGCCGTCGTGTAAAACGCGCGGCCGCTGGCTAAGGTTTAAAACTTGTCGTTTAATGAATAGCCCGATCCGCGGACTGTGCGGATTGGGTCTTTTTCTTTACCTCTGGTTATAGAGCGCCTTAAACGACCGATATGCACATCGACAGTACGTTCATCAACGTAATTATTGTGCCCCCAAACCGCATCTAACAGTTGTTCTCTGGAAAACACACGCCCTGGTGCAGTCATCAAAAATTCAAGCAGTTTATATTCAGTTGGTCCGAAGCGCACCTCGCGGCCATTGCGATGTGCCCTATGCGTTTCCTTATCCAATTCAAGTTCACCAATTTTTATGTAACTGGAAACCTTACTCGGATTGGAGCGTCGCAGCATCGCTTTTATACGTGCCATAAGTTCTGGCACTGAAAATGGTTTTACTACAAAATCATCAGCACCTGTCGCAAGGCCGCGAACGCGTTCAGCCTCTTCGCTTCTTGCAGTTAACATTATAATCGGCAAGCCTTCGGTTTCACTGCGCTGACGAAGCCGCCTACAAAGCTCGATGCCGGAAACGCCAGGTAACATCCAATCCAACAAAAGCAGATCCGGAACCGTTTCGCGCAATCTCAACTCTGCATCGTCACCGCGATCAACGATCTCGACTTCATAGCCTTCCGATTCAAGATTATATTTTAATAATTCTGAAAGTGCTTCTTCATCTTCAACCACCATCACTTTTGGATGCATTGAACTTTTTCCTTAGTCGTAGAAAGTGAAATAAATTCTATATTTCCAACCCTAATCTTCTGATGCAATATCGTACGACCCCACGACCATAAAATGTATGGTTTCGGCTAGGTTGGTAACGTGGTCACCAATACGCTCGATATTCTTGGCGCAGAACAATAAATGCGTGCAATAGGTTATGTTGCGAGGGTCTTCCATCATGTAGGTGAGAAGTTCTCTAAACAACGATGTGTAAAGACTATCAATCTCGTCATCGCGATCCCAAATTTCACGTGCTTTAACCACATCTTTTGCAGCATAAGCATCAAGCGCATCCTTTAGCTGCTCCAGAGAGACATTTGTGAGATGTTGCAAACCTCTAAGTAATTTCTTGGGAGGCAGATTGTCTTCTATCTGAAAGGCACGTCTTGCAATGTTTTTTCCAAGATCGCCAATACGCTCCAAGTCAGAAGCCATGCGTAGCGCACCCACCACTTCACGCAAATCCATCGCCATAGGTTGGCGTTTTGCGATCAATAGTAAAATGTGATCATCAATTTCTTGCTGAAGAGCATCCAGTATTTTGTCGTCTGCAACGACCGATTGGCCTAGGCCTATGTCTGCTGTAACAAGTGCCTTAACAGAACGTGCAACCATGCTTTCTGCATTGCCACCCATTTCAGAAATTTTGGCGACTACGAAATTTAAGTCCTCGTCAAAAGCGGTAACTGTGTGTTCGCTCATTTTGATTTGCCTGTCTTTTGTAAGCCAAATTTGGCTGATTAGCCGTAACGGCCAGTGATATAATCTTGTGTCTTTTGGTTTGATGGATTGGTGAAAATTGTATCGGTCTCATCCACCTCAACGAGTTTTCCCAAATGGAACATGGCTGTTTGTTGCGATACACGCGCTGCCTGTTGCATGGAGTGGGTTACAATAACAATTGTATAATTTTCGCGTAGCTCATCGATCAGCTCTTCAACCTTGGCAGTAGCAATTGGATCTAGTGCTGAACATGGCTCATCCATTAAAATTACTTCCGGGCTAACTGCAATCGCGCGCGCAATACAAAGGCGCTGCTGTTGGCCACCAGAAAGCCCAGTACCTGGCTCATGCAGGCGGTCTTTGATTTCTTCAAACAAACCAGCGCGCTGAAGACTTTTTACAACCACCTCTTCCAGATCTGACTTACTTCGAACGAGGCCGTGGATTTTTGGACCATAGCCGACATTTTCAAAGATGGACTTTGGGAACGGATTTGGCTTTTGAAAGACCATGCCAACTCTCGCACGCAGTTCAACAACGTCAATATCATGATCATAGATATCCTGATCATCAAGTCTTATGTCACCGGATACTTTACAAATGTCTATCGTATCATTCATGCGATTTAGGCATCGCAGAAATGTAGATTTCCCACATCCTGAAGGTCCAATTAAAGCAGTTACCTGCTTGGCTGGAATATCAAGATTTACATCAAAGAGTGCTTGTTTTTCACCATAGGAAACACAGACATCTTTTCCAGACATTTTAATTTCGTTTTGTACCATTTTATTTACTGCATCTTCCTGCCGTTTTGTATTCATTGCGTCCATTATAAATTTCTACCAGCGACGTTCAAATTTTTTGCGAAGCAGAACGGCAATCGCATTCATTAAAATCAGGAAACCCAACAAAACCATAATAGCTGCAGCTGTCTTCTGCTGAAAGCCTGGCTCCGGAAAATCTGCCCACATATAAATCTGAACTGGTAAAACTGTTGCGGGATCAAATATGCCGGCTGGCACGTCTACCACAAATGCAACCATGCCAATCATCAACAAAGGTGCTGTTTCACCCAATGCTTGCGCCATACCAATAATTGTTCCTGTCAAAATACCTGGCATGGCAAGCGGTAAAACATGATGAAATACTGCCTGAATTTTAGATGCCCCTACTCCCAAGGCAGCTTCCCGAATAGAGGGTGGCACAGCTTTTAATGCAGCACGTGATGCAATGATAATGGTTGGTAACGTCATCAAAGCCAAAACCATGCCACCCACTAGGGGCGCTGATCGTGGTAGTTCAAAAAAGTTCAAGAATACTGCCAAGCCAAGCAGACCAAAAACGATTGAGGGAACTGCTGCCAGATTGTTAATGTTGACCTCGATGATTGAAGTAAACTTGTTCTTTGGTGCAAATTCTTCCAGATAAATTGCAGCCGCTACCCCCAAGGGAAATGACAAAGCCAGCGTAATAATCATCGTAAAAAACGACCCAACTACTGCACCCCAAATACCAGCCAGTTCAGGTTCGCGACTAGCCCCTTTTTTAAAGAAGATAGTATTAAGACGGTTTTCAATCCGCCCTTCTGCAACCAATCTATCAACGACTGCAACTTCTTTATCGGAAAATTTTCGGTTCTCTTCTGCCTCAAGAATTTCCTGCATCTGCCATTCTCCAGCAGAAGCTTCTTTTTGTTCAAGCGGGATAATTACCTCACCCTTAGCAGACATGCCTTCTACTTCAGTAATTTTAACAACTCCGCCCCCAACCTTAAGCAAAAGCGACGGCATGCTTGTATCAAGCACTTCTCGTGCTGCCGTATTATTTCGTCTGACGATCAAAGCATCAAACTTAGTCTTGAAACCAGCTAATTGTGCTTCAAGAGAAGTGATAGACTTTTTTGCACTTTCAACAGCCAAAGTGTCTTGAGAATTTGCAGCAATCTCCCTTTGGTTATCCAGGCTAAGCTGTAGGTTTGCCATACGTGTGTTTAACCGAGAAGCTTCTGAACTGATCGTTTCTTTCACCCGAGCCAAGAATTCATCAAAGACTGCGGCGCTTAAAGTAACATCAACGTCACCTTCCACATCAGAAACTTTGATTGCAGCATCAGGTTTCGTCAAAATTGGCTTTGCAGTCAGTCCCTTAAGATATAAATCGGCAAAGTCCGATACAGGCACTTCGACATCTGCATTTTGCCCCGCCATACTGACATCGCCAACAACCTGATTGCGTACATCGATTGCTGCACCGCCAGAGACTAGTCCTCTTGCAAGACGCTTGCCCTTACGATCTGACATATAAGGAATTGCATCTGCGATAGCAGACTTAACAAATTTGCCGTAATTGGCTTTTTCTGGTTTTTCAGGATCTACCTTTGTCAAATCAATTGGCAGCTTCACATAATTATAGGTAAACGCAGGAATGCCATTACCAACAATTGTCATCAGCAACATCACCAAAAAACCAAGCGATACCAGGATTGCACCCAGACCCAAATATTTAAACTTGCGTTCAGAAGCATAGCGCTTTTTTTGTAGGGATCGGCGTTCTTCAAGACTTGCCGTTTTCACGTATGTATTGGTTGTATCAGTCATATTGTTCCTTATACTTTTGAACAACGCGTAACGCGAAGACGTTTAAGCAAAGTGTGATAACAAAAAGTACCAGCCCTAGCGCAAAGGCGGCCAGTGTTTTGGCGCTATCAAACTCCTGGTCACCCACCAAAAGTGTCACAATTTGAACTGTTACCGTCGTCACAGCCTCTAGCGGATTAATGGTCAGATTTGCGGCAAGACCTGCTGCCATCACCACGATCATTGTTTCACCAACTGCGCGAGAGACTGCAAGTAAGAGGGCAGATACAATGCCTGGCAATGCGGCAGGCAGAACGACACGACGAATGGTTTCTGACTTCGTTGCACCCATTGCATAGGAACCATCGCGCAAGGTTTGTGGTACTGAATTAATGACATCATCTGACAAGGACATGACGAATGGAATAATCATAATGCCCATGACAACACCAGCTGCCAGTGCTGATTCAGATGATACAGAAAGCCCAATCGCTTCACCCCACCCACGAATGGCAGGAGCAACAGTAAGAGCAGCAAAAAAACCATAAACAACTGTCGGAATACCTGCCAAAATTTCCATGACAGGCTTTGCTATTGAACGGAAGTTTAAGCTTGCGTAATCCGACATATAAATGGCTGACATCAAGCCTAGGGGCGCAGCAATTGAGATGGCGATAAAGGTAATTAAAAACGTACCCACGAATAATGGAATAGCGCCAAAAATACGTGAATTGTCATCTGCTAAAGACGTACCACCAGCACTTTCAAAAGCACTTTGTGGCGACCAGTGATAGCCAAACAAGAAATCAAAGAATGGAACTTTTTGAAAGAAACGGATGGATTCAAATATCAGAGAAAAGACAATGCCGATCGTCGTTAAAATAGCTACGGCAGAACATGCGACCAAGATAAGGGTAATGAATTTTTCAACAAAATGGCGATTTCGTTTTTCCACTTTAATTCGTCTGTAGCCAAAAACAAAACCAGCCAGCACTAAAAATACCACTAATACTGATAACAAATTATTGGCTGATGAAAGTTGAGAGGCATATAAGCCCGCAGCTTCTTGAGCCAGTTCTCTAACTTCCCCTTGCGTACTTAATATAACTTGCGAAGCGTCATTCGCCTGATTTGCAGCCAAAGTTCGAACGTCTCTTAAAAATGTTTGAACCTGGAGCACGTCAAAACTGGATAATTGATTGGAGAAATTTCCCAGAACTGAACTTTCTATGAAGCGCTTGGAAAATGCAGCCCATAGCAAAGACAATATAAATGCTGGAACTGTTGAAAAAATTGCGAGGTATCCACCATGATAGGAAGGGCGCGAATGCAGGGAAGAAATCTGCTCACCAGCCACTGTCAGGGCGCGTGCTCGCCCAATCAGGAAAGCAATAATTGCAACACCCAACAAGATGCCCAAAATCATTACAACCATTGCATAAAGTCCCCTTCAATATTTTGATTTTACGAAATTATTATTTTTAAATACTGTAAAACCGAAAAAACTGCCCGAAGAAAAACAACTCCGGACAGCCTATCTTGTGGATTAATTTATATTAAAACGACATTGGCGCCATTGCTTGTGCTGATTCAGCAACTGCTTCTCGTTCATCGTCTGGCAGCGGTATTAACCCTTTATCAGCCAGATAACCATCCTCGCCCCAGGTATCTTCATTTGTGAATTCAGCGACGAATTCTTCAATGCCTGGAATTACGCCAACATGCTCTTTTTTGACATAGAAAAACAAGGAACGTGATATTTGATAATCGCCAGCAGCGATGTTTTCAAATTCAGGTTCAACACCATTCACTGTCGCGCCTCTCACTTTGTCAGCATTCTGATCAAGGAATGAAAAGCCAAATATACCAAATGCATTTGAGTTTGCTTCAAGCTTTTGAATGATCAGGTTATCGTTTTCACCCGCTTCAACATAAGCGCCATCTTCACGAATGGCATGAGCAATTTTCTTGAATGCATTTTTGTCCGCTTTTCGAAGGGCTGCAAGCGTTTCAATTTTCTTTGCTCCGCCTTCCATAGCGATTTCAACGAAGGCATCACGCGTACCAGATGTTGGTGGCGGACCAAGCACTTCGATTTTAATGTTTGGAAGAGATGGATCTACATCAGCCCAAGTCTTGTACGGATTGGCAATCATCTTGCCATCAGAACCAGGCACTTCTTTTGCAAGCGCCTTGAAAATTTGCTCGCGGGTGATGCTCAACTCAGGACCATTTTTTGCATTTGCCAGAACGATACCATCAAACCCGATTTTGACTTCAACAGGTGTTACACCATTGTCAGCACAAAGCTTGAATTCTTTTTCTTTTATACGGCGAGAAGCATTTGTGATGTCAGGTGAACCTGCGCCAACTCCAGAACAAAACAGTTTCATGCCACCACCAGAACCAGTTGATTCAACAACAGGTGTCTTGAATGAGGTTTTTTGCCCGAATTGCTCTGCAACAGAGGTAGAAAACGGAAATACAGTAGATGAACCAACGATTTGAATTTGGTCACGAGCGTGAACTGAACCTACTGCAGTTGTTGTTAATAGTGCGGCACCTGCAAGAAGTCCCATAATCTTCGTAATTTTCATTTTTGTCTCCAGCATAAAGCAAGTTATCAAGTAAGTGGCTATTTGAATTAAGCTACTTACCAAATTTCAGAAGATGACCGATGCCATCTTCTGCCTACTTTATAATGAAACTATAATGAAGTTTTATGACAGACTAAATATTTGTAATATATGAATATTTATTATTTTTTTATGTTACTTAACAGGTTTCATCAATGGAAACTTCACAAAAAAGCGCGTTCCCTCGTTAAGCGTCGATTCCACATTTAACTTGGTTCCGTGCCGATTCAAAATATGTTTGACAATTGCCAAACCCAAGCCTGTTCCTTGCTTTTCACGGCTTCTTTCAACATCTACCCGATAAAATCTTTCAGTAATTCTGTGCTGGTGTTCAATTGCAATGCCTGGCCCAAAATCTTGAATTGAAACAATAACATTCCCTGGATCACTATCTGTATCACTAGAAACAATGACCTCCTCACCTTCCTGACCATATTTACAGGCGTTTTCGATCAGATTTTCAAAGACCTGCATGAGTTCATCGCGATCACCAAGTATTTGCAACCCTTTGCATTTTTCAACTTTAATTTTTACATTTAGCTGACTAGCGACACTTCCCAACGATGCAATAACACTTGAGATAATTTCATCCAAATCTACAACTTGCGAAGGCTTAACATGAGATTGCATTTCGATACGGCTTAACGACAAAAGATCATTGACCAGTCTTGTCATACGCTGAGCCTGATTAAGCATCACATCTGTAAATCGATCGATTGCCTTTGCATCATTGCGAGCTGGTCCTTTTATCGTTTCAATGTATCCCAATAGTGAAGCCAAAGGTGTGCGCAATTCATGACTGGCATTTGCAATAAAATCCGAGCGCATCTGATCCGTTCGCTTTTCCTCTGTTAGATCATGAAAGCCTAGCAAAAAAAGTGAATTCTCATTGGTATTGGTAATATTAGAAATGGGCGATATTTCTATGCCAAACCAACGATTATTAGGAATAGGTTCGTTATATTCTCTCGTCATTGCTTTTCTGGAATTAAGCGCCTTATCAATAAAGTTGCGCAATTCAGGCTGGCGAAACCTTATGGAAATTAATTCTCCAGTACCGACGCTCCCGAACGTTTCGACACTTTTGGAATTTGCGTAGGCAACTTTCCCCTGATCATCGATTATATAAACAGGGAACTGTAATGCCTCTGCTAATGGGTGGTATGGTGTTGGCAGAGCTTCATTCAGTTTTGTTTGTGTATTCGTTTTTTGATAACTTTCTAAACGATCATTCAACTTTGAATGCGTCATATAAAAAATAAACAAGACTGCTATCAAAGCCAGTAAAAACAACCAGGCCAGATTAGGCGACATGACAGAGGCGATGATGAATACTGAAAAAGCCATAAGTACAAACAGCCATGGCTTATTACCAATTGAGGTCGCGGAATTTTTGCTTGTATCCTGGTTCGTCATGGTCGTTAGTTTCTGCTTGCTTTGAAGCTTGTATTTTATATGCTTCATTCATCTTATTGCATAAAACGGATGATATTTACATGACACAAGATATTCCTGAAGTAGCGCTCACAATCAATGGAAAAACGATTAAAGTTGATTTAGATGATGCGAAACTTCCTAGTGCAATAGAAGACAATGCATTTATAAGCGGCGGCTATCCGTATGATAAAAAATTAAGCCGTAAAAAATATGAAGAAGAACTCGAGGTTCTTCAACTTGAACTTGGCAAAATGCAAGCTTGGCTGCAAGAAACCGGCGAGCGTGTTGTTATTGTTTTTGAAGGTCGTGATGCAGCTGGCAAAGGTGGTACCATCAATGCGTTTCGTCAGTATTTAAATCCGCGCCATGCAAAGGTTGTGGCACTTTCAAAGCCATCCGATACAGAACATGGCCAATGGTATTTCCAGCGCTATACCACCCATCTACCCACTGCTGGCGAAATGGTAATGTTTGACCGCTCTTGGTATAATCGCGCAGGTGTCGAACCTGTAATGGGGTTTTGCTCTCCGGAACAGCACAAGCATTTTTTGAAGGAAGCCCCCCAATTTGAAGACATGATTGTTGAGGACGGAATACATTTCTTCAAGTTCTGGCTTAATGTGGGACAAGAAATGCAGCTGAAACGTTTTCATGACAGGCGGCAAAATCCGTTGAAAGCCTGGAAATTATCACCAATTGATATCAAGGCGCTTTCCAAATGGGATGATTATACCAACGCACGCAATAGCATGCTTGCAGCTACCCATACGCACCATGCACCCTGGATCATCGTTCGTTCTAACGATAAGAGACGCGCTCGATTAAATGCAATCAAACACTTTTTGCTTCGTTTGGATTATCCTGGCAAAAACACCAAAGCCATCGGTGAGATTGATCCGCTTATCATAGGGTCAGGCCCTGGTTTCTTGAATGAGTTGGGTGCTTGAGTAGCGCCTAATTATCAACACTCAATCTGATGTAGACGATATCAAGAATATCACCTTTGCCTGTCACTGCAGCCTGACTAGTGGTGTCAGTACTCAATGTGAAATACATGGGTTGATTAATATCGCTTACCTGATCCATCTGAAATGCGAACACTGATGCGTTAGGTTGTGAACCTGCCAAGAAGCGTTTTCGGCCACACTCTGTTAAACCAGCAAACTCACACCCAATAGCAAAATGCGCGCTTTCATCACCACCCGACTTTGCAAAAATTTCTACTGTGACACGCTTGCCCGAAATTTGCTTTAAGACGCCTGGCTTTAAATTTATCAAAATTGGTGATGCTGGTTCAGCCCTATTTAGAGCATCTCGCACAGAGTTTATCCGGATCATATTTGAATTTAATTGATTTACAATCTGAGCCTTTCCGCTGCCAGATGTATTGAGCGAAGACAGATCACTTGCATCAATCACAGTAATATAATTTTCAGAATTGGCCTGACGTGAGATTGAGTTAGGGTTTAATTTTGGCCCATTATTATCATTCTGGCCAAGTAAATCACCATTTAACATACCAACAACTGCGATATAGGCAATCCAAGCCAGCAAACCAAGAAGAACTAAAATAACCAAAGTCCATAAAAGACGCTTTTGGGTTTTCCTGCGTTTTGAAAATCCAAGCGGCATATTTTCTTGTTCTTCGTAATACTCGCTTTGAACAGCAGATTGAGGCGCAGCTGCTGGTGCCTCAAGATTTACTGGGTCAATATCACTTTGCATCGTTGGTTCTGGTACAACTACAGCTTGTGGCTGCATTGGCTCAGGTTGAACGTGTTGCTGTTGCTCTACTTGTGGCTCAATTCTTTCTGGTGCAGATGCCGCTGCTTGCACGGGTTGGACACGGTCGGGCTCAAACGCCTGCGGATTTGTGCTTTCAAGAATTTGCTGTATTTCGTGTAATGGATCTTCTGCCTTAACTTGTACAGCATCGGGCACTTTAGCTATAACAGGCTCTTGTTGCGGTTCTGGCTGCGGCGGGGCTATAAATTCTTCTGGCTGTTCATTAATCACAACCGGATTAGCAAGAGTTTCTGGCTGTGGTTGCGCCTCGACTTCAACCCTTGGCTCTTGAATAATTGGTGGCGCAGTATTTGGTCTTTCAAGACCAGGTTCCACTACAGGCGCATTATATTCAGCCTCAATTTCGGCAATCGAAGCTTCCA
Source organism: uncultured Rhizobiaceae group bacterium (assembly GCA_938030595.1). Classification (GTDB taxonomy): domain Bacteria; phylum Pseudomonadota; class Alphaproteobacteria; order Rhizobiales; family Rhizobiaceae; genus JAALLB01. The sequence goes on from CALHIB010000096.1 coordinate 24,067, forward strand.
ATTGCTGCTTTTGCTGCATCACAGCTTCCAGGGTCAACGAGCGATTGCTATCTATAATCTTTTGCAAGGCATTGCGTGAAGATTGATAAATAACCTGTCTTACTTCTTCAGAAGAAGCATCCTGTGAAGCTAGCGCTCCTTTTATGAGACGTTCAAAATTCGCCAAAATGCACCCCTAGTTTCCAAGTCAGGCAATATCTTGGAAATGACCGTTTTTCAGAAATACAACACGCCCCACACATATTCGATTCCTGTATAATTAATTATGTTCCTTTTACTGCTTTATCATGATTTTGCAATCAAATCAGAACAGCTTGTGGAGAAATTGTGTTGCCTCAATTTCCAAAGCACCCTATGAATGTCTTACTATTACGTAAGAACTGAGGAGAACAGTGTGGCTATTCCAGAAATTTTAAAAGACCGCCTTTCAATTCCTGCTGTAGCAGCACCCCTATTTATCATCTCAAATCCCAAGCTTGTTTTAGCACAATGTAAGGCTGGCGTAGTGGGTTCATTCCCTGCTCTTAACGCAAGACCTGCAGAGCAACTTGATGACTGGCTTTCTGAAATTACGGAAGAGCTTGCAGACTACAAGGCAAAGAACCCAGACAAAAAAGTTGCGCCTTTTGCTGTAAACCAGATCGTTCATACATCCAACAATCGTCTGGAGCATGATCTTAAGATGTGCGTAAAGCATAAAGTGCCGATTGTCATTACTTCGCTTGGTGCTGTCCCTGAGGTGAATGATGCGGTTCATTCTTATGGTGGTATTGTTCTTCATGATATCATCAACAACCGCCACGCAAATTCAGCCATTCGCAAAGGCGCTGATGGCCTGATTGCAGTTGCCGCAGGCGCTGGTGGACATGCAGGCACACTTTCTCCATTTGCTCTTATACAAGAAATACGTGAGTGGTTTGATGGACCGTTGCTTCTTTCAGGCTCTATTGCCAATGGCGGTGCGGTTTTGGCAGCAGAAGCCATGGGTGCTGATATGGCTTATATTGGCTCGCCATTTATTGCGACGCACGAAGCGCGTGCATCAGATGAATACAAGCAAGCCATCGCAGACTATAGCGCCAAGGATATTGTTTACACAAACCTCTTTACGGGTGTGCATGGCAATTACCTAAAGCCATCAATTGAAAATGCGGGCATGGATCCAGACAATTTGCCCGAAAGTGATCCATCAGCCATGGATTTTGCTTCTGGCGGCAACACAGATGCAAAAGCATGGAAAGATATCTGGGGCTGTGGACAAGGTATTGGAGCTGTGAAGTCTGTAACCTCCACGCAAAAGCTCGTTGACAGGCTTGTTCGCGAGTATGGTGAAGCACGTGCACGAGTGCTTGGTGATTGATATCTATCAATAAAAAATAAAAAATCACTTGGCGCGGATGAAATTCCGCGCAATACTTCTATTTGGTAATATGAGACAAGAATTTCTGGGAGGAGAACTTGTCGTCTCTTAATATAGCCATTTAGCACGTCGGGCAGGAGTAACCTTCCCGTAATCGTGGCTTTATCTCCCATTTCCTGTCTCGCTTGTAGTCTTGTGCTGCAAGACTAGATTTGAGTGTGAGGAGAATTTAAATGGCATCAATTTCAATGACAGTGAATGGCAAGACGGTAGGTGGTGAGGTCGAAGACCGCACTTTGCTTGTTGAGTTTATTCGTGAGAATTTACGTTTAACAGGCACCCATGTTGGTTGCGACACATCACAATGCGGCGCTTGTGTTGTTCACGTTGACGGCAAAGCAGTTAAGTCCTGTACAACTTTGGCAGCACAGGCAAACGGCAGTGAGGTCACAACCATTGAAGGATTGGCTAATGGCGACCTTCATCCAATGCAACAGGCGTTTAAAGACAATCACGGTCTACAGTGCGGTTTTTGTACACCAGGCATGATTATGGCTGCAACGGATATGGTGAACCGTCTTGGCAAAGACCTTGATGAGAAAACCATTCGCACTGAGCTGGAAGGCAATATCTGTCGCTGCACAGGTTACCACAACATCGTTAAATCAATTCAGGACGGCGCATCAAAGATGTGAGCTGCCATTTCATCTTGTTCAAGAGTCGGAGGACTGTGAAAACAAGATGCAAACAAACCCTGAGGAGGAAAGAATATGAGTGAAGGTATCGGCGCACGTGTTTTGCGCAAGGAAGATAAGAGATTTATTACAGGTAACGGCAAATATACCGACGATGTGACCAATCATGGTCAGTGTTACGCGGCATTTGTTCGTTCACCGCATGCCCATGCGAAAGTCAAATCAATCGACAAATCAGCAGCCGAGAAGATGATGGGTGTTGAAGGTGTCTTTGATGGCCATCAACTCACTGGCGATGGCATTGGCAATATTATTTGCGGCTGGGCCGTTGCTTCCAAAGACGGATCGCCGATGAACATGGGCGCATGGTCAGCACTGGCGACCGATACGGTTCGTTATGTGGGTGATGCAGTTGCGGTTGTGATTGCTGATAGTCCTGCCAATGCAAGAACTGCAGCGGAAGCCGTTATGGTTGATTATGAAGAACTCCCTGTTGTTGTAAACGCTGGTGAAGCTATCAAGGACGGCTCCCCTCAAATTCACCCCGAAGCTGCAAACAATTTGATTTTTGATTGGGAAATTGGCGAAGAGGCAGCAACCGATGCGGCGCTTGCAGAGGCTGCGTATGTTTGTGAAATGGATATTACCAATAACCGCCTTTCACCAAACCCGATGGAACCCCGTTCGGCAGTTGCAACTTATGATGCGTCAGAAGAGCATTATACGCTTTACACAACATCGCAAAACCCACATGTTGCGCGTTTGGTTCTTTCAGCGTTTTATCAGGTGGCACCTGAACATAAATTGCGGGTAATTGCACCTGATGTTGGCGGCGGTTTTGGCGCAAAAATTTATATCTATCCAGAAGAAATCGTTTGTCTTTGGGCAAGTATGAAAACCAATAAATCTGTTAAATGGACAGCGGACAGAACAGAAGCATTCCTGACGGACGCGCATGGTCGCGACCATATCACAAAAGCAAAAATGGGTTTCGACAAGGATAATAACATTGTTGCGTTCAAGGTTGATACGATAGCAAACCTTGGTGCTTACATGTCGTTGTTCTCATCAGCGACGCCGACCTATCTTTATGCAACGCTACTATCTGGACAGTACAATATTGCAAACATTCATGCGAATGTACGGGCAGTATATACCAATACAACGCCAGTAGATGCTTACCGTGGTGCAGGTCGACCGGAGGCGAGCTATCTAATAGAGCGCACAATGGAAACTGCTGCGAGAGAATTGGGTGTCAGTCCTGCTGACTTGCGTCGCCAAAACTTTGTTACAGAATTCCCGCATCAAACGCCAGTTATCATGGCCTATGATTCAGGTGACTTTGCAACCAACCAGGATGCTGCGATGAAGGCTGCGGATTATGCAGGCTTTGAAGCCAGAAGAACGGAAGCCGCTTCCCGTGGAAAATTGCGGGGAATTGGGATGTCTTCCTACATCGAGGCTTGTGGCATTGCACCATCAGCAGCCGTTGGCTCGCTTGGTGCTGGTGTTGGACTTTGGGAATCGGCTGAGGTTCGTGTGAATCCGGTTGGTACGGTCGAAGTTTTAACCGGTTCACATAGTCATGGTCAGGGTCACGAAACGACTTTTGCGCAATTAATCAATGACCGTTTTGGGCTTCCTGCCGATAATGTTCAAATCGTCCATGGCGACACAGACAAGGTTCAGTTTGGCATGGGAACCTATGGGTCTCGCTCAGGTGCAGTTGGCATGTCTGCCATCGTTAAGGCGCTTGATAAAGTGGAAGCGAAAGCCAAGAAAATTGCAGCGCATATGCTGGAAGCGGATGAAGGCGATATCGTCATTGAAAACGGCGAAGTCAAAGTTGCCGGTACGGATAAAACACTCGGATGGCACGAGGTTTGTCTTGGCGCTTACACAGCCCACAACCTGCCAGAAGGTATGGAGCCCGGACTTAAGGAAGGCGCTTTCTATGACCCTGCCAACTTCACCTTCCCTGCTGGCTGTTACATCTGCGAAGTGGAAGTTGATCCTGACACAGGCAAGACAGAAATCGTGCAGTTTGTAGCATCAGACGACTTTGGCACCATCATCAATCCGATGATTGTTGAAGGTCAGGTTCATGGCGGTGTAGCCCAAGGTATTGGCCAAGCGCTTCTCGAAGAAGCCGTTTACGATGACAGCGGACAGCTGCTGACAGGTTCTTACATGGATTATACCATGCCACGTGCAGATGATGTGCCAAGCTATGTGGTAAGCCATGAAACAACCATATGTCCTGGTAACCCACTGGGCATCAAGGGCTGCGGCGAGGCTGGTGCCATTGGTTCACCGCCTGCAGTGATCAATGCTATCACTGATGCGATTGGCAATAACGATCTATCCATGCCTGCAACGCCTGCCAAAGTATGGGCGGCAATACAGGCTTCACAAACAAAACAAGCGGCTGAGTAAGGAGAAGCAATCATGTATGAAACAAATTATCACAGAGCTTCAAGTGTTGAGGATGCCATCTCCAAAATGGGAAGTGCGGATGACGCAAAATTTGTGTCAGGTGGACAAACGCTCATACCAACGATGAAGCAGCGCTTGGCAGCGCCTTCTGATTTGATTGATCTTCGTCATGTCGACAGCATGAAAGGGATTACCATTGATGGCAATCAAATAACCATTGGTGCGGCAACCACCCACGCGGAGGTCAATGCGTCCAAGGAATTGCGTGCTATCTGTCCGGCAATTTGTGATCTTGCAGGTCATATTGGTGATCCACACGTGCGTCACATGGGTACGATTGGCGGATCCATTGCCAACAATGACCCGGCTGCAGATTATCCTGCGGCTATGATGGCGCTTAACGCTCAGATTGCAACCAACAAGCGCACAATTGATACCGATGACTTCTTTACAGGCATGTTTGAGACAGCCCTTGATGAAGATGAAATCGTAACAGCAGTGACTTTCCCTGCTCCAGCAAAAGCTGCTTACTCAAAGTTTCCTAATCCAGCATCACGTTATGCAATGGCGGGTGTCTTTGTGGCTAAGCTAAAAAATGGCATGGCACGGGTCGGTGTGACTGGCGCAGGTGCAGACGGTGTTTTCCGCCACGAAGATATGGAGGAAGCGCTTAAAGGCGATTGGAGTTCGTCATCGATCGCAGATTGTAAAGTTGATGCAGATGATCTGTTATCAGATCTACACGCCGACAATAACTACCGTGCTAATCTCGTCAAGGTAATGGCAAAACGGGCTGTTGAAGCATCAAGCTAAACCCAAAACAAAATCATAAAAAAGGCGGGATAAATATCCCGCCTTTTTTATTGTCATCACTGATGTTTATGAAAACTGACTGTAATCAATTTCCTTGTCCTTATCGATTTTGTTGTGAACAGGATCCAGCGGATATTTTAGACCTGTTGCACAATTATAAAGAACGGCTGTTTCATCTTCTGTGACCAACCCTTCTTTTAATGCGCGTTTATAGGCTGCTGCAGTTGCGGCACCTTCAGGACAAAGAAGAAAACCTTCTTCTTTTGCGATTTCATTACGCACTGACATTATTTCATCATCTGGCAATGCCATGGCAAACCCACCAGATTCACGCACAGCACGGATGATCAAGAAATCACCTACAGCGATTGGCACGCGAATACCAGCTGCAACTGTTGTGGCATCTTCCCAAAGAGGTGCGTGTTCTACGCCGTCTTCCCAAGCTTTAACGATAGGCGCACAACCTTCTGCTTGTACTGCTACCATTTTAGGCATTGGGCCTGATAGCCAACCAAGTTCTTTTAATTCATGGAACGCTTTCCACATACCAATCAAACCCGTGCCACCACCTGTTGGATAGAAAATAACATCGGGTAATTTCCAGCCAAACTGTTCTGCAAGTTCCAGACCCATCGTCTTCTTACCTTCAATACGGTATGGCTCTTTAAGGGTTGAAACATCAAACCAACCGACAGCCTGCTTGCCGCCGCCAACGATTTTACCACAATCATTGATCAGACCGTTGACCATGTAAGTTTCTGCACCCTGTTGTTGAATTTCGCGGATGTTGATTTCCGGTGTGTCCGATGGGCAAAGTACGGTTGCTCTTTGGCCAGCGCGACGTGCATAAGCAGCCATCGCAGAGCCCGCATTACCGTTTGTTGGAATAGCCAGATGCTCAATGCCAAATTCCTTTGCCATGGAAACAGCAAGACAAAGGCCACGTGCCTTGAACGAACCTGTTGGTAAGCGACCTTCATCCTTGATAATTGCCTTACCCGGTTTTGCACCCAATACATGTGCACTTTTCTCAAGCGGGATTAGCGGCGTAACCACTTCGCCCAAGGACACTCGGTTTTCTTTTTTAGTTACAGGCAAAAGTTGCGCGTAACGCCAGAAGCCAGCTTCTTTGGATTTTTCGATAGATTCGCGAGATACGTTTTTCTTGATAGTATCAAGATCATAACGCACCAATAATGGGCGACCAGCTTCTGACAATTCATGCACTTTACCTGCTTCGTAAATTTTGCCAGTCAAAGAGCATTCCAGATGGGAAACGAATGTTTCACTCATAGTATTTTCTTTCTAAAAAGAGAGGCTATTTAAGAGATTGCGAAAGTTGCTTCAACTTCTACAGATGCATTCATTGGCAATGCAGCAACACCAACGGCTGCGCGTGCATGCACACCCTTGTCTCCAAGCACCGCGCCGATAAATTCTGATGCGCC
>CALHIB010000097.1 GCA_938030595.1 uncultured Rhizobiaceae group bacterium
ACTACGTGATAGTGAATTGCTGCGCGTAGGCCGTGTGGAGTTTGAGCAACTCATTAAAGAACACCCGAAGATTTCCATTCCGATGAGCCGTATTCTGGCTGAGCGCTTGCGTGATGCAACAGCTAATCGTCCGTTTAGATTACGACCAAAGGTTTTGACCTTTGTAGCAGCTTCTGAAGGCGTGGACATCTTTGAAATCGCAAAGCGGCTGGCAAGAACCGTAAAAGCTGATTGTGGTGAAAATGTTTATGTTCAGGAGGGAAACAGTGATGATTGGAGCAATCACAAACTAAGCGAGTTGGAAGATGATTACGATCTGATTTTTCTTTGCTGCCAATTGGGTGAAGAAGAATGGATGCGCAGTTGCGCCAGACAAAGCGAACGCATATGTCTGGTAACAGAATTTTCTGAAAGCTTTGCCAGTGAAATCAGCCGTGGATTTTTGGAAGTCCAGCACGACCACCAGATGATTGATCTGTTTATCCTGCATGAGACAAATGATGTCTGCCCAATCGCCACGCAAGATTATCTGGATAAAATCGACGCCAATCGACATTTTCATATCAGAAAAACCTTGGGCAGTGAGTGGAACCGTTGGGGCAGGGTGATTAATGGTCGAGGCATTGGTCTGGTTCTTTCAGGCGGTGGGGCAAGGGCTTATGCCCATGTCGGTGTCATCAAGGCTTTAAAGGAAGCGCATGTGCCGATTGATTTTATCGCAGGTTCAAGCATGGGTGGGATCATCGGTGCATGTCTTGCGATGGGGCAAACTCTGGATGAAATTGATCAAAGCATTCGCAGATGTTTCGTCGAAACCAACCCACTTTCAGATTACACGCTTCCCTTACAAGGGTTGGTGAAGGGCAAGAAAGTCGAGCGACTATTGCGTGAGAATTTTGGCAAACTGGAAATTAGCGATCTCTGGTTGCCGTTCTTTTGTGTCTCGACCAATCTGACAACCGCCAGCCCGAACTTGCACACCAAAGGAAAAATCTGGCGAGCGCTTCGGGCAAGCATATCCTTGCCGGGCGTGCTTCCCCCAGTTGTGGCGCAAGAGGGTGTCCTGGTTGATGGTGGGGTCATCAACAATCTGCCGACCATAGAAATGGCGCAGCAATGTTTTGGCCCGATCTTGGCAGTCGACGTTTCAAGAAACCTCGGCATTACGCCCGAAAGCTGGACAGACCTGATCAAACAGCCCCTATGGAAACGCATGTTCCGCCCACCCCTCATCAGCCTGCTCATCCGCACAGGCACCGTCTCAGGCGAGGAACAATACAGGGAACAAACCGAAAGCTCCTACGCCACCTTCAACCCACCCTTGGGCGGCATAGACCTACGCGACTGGAAGGCCTACGACGCAGCCGTAGAAGCGGGCTATCAATACATGAAGCAAGAGTTGGAAACGAACGACGATTTAAAAGTGATGTGCAAGGTTTGTGGCGTGCATGGGTGAGGGTATAAGTACAGAATAAGTGGCTTGCGCTTCCAAATAATCAAAATTGAATGAATAGGACGCCCATAAAATTCTTAATCATTTAAATAGTGGTATGGAATTAACGATCTCGTTCTTATAGGAAAACTCGAATTTATCAATTCTCACATCTGATATGGGTTTGTAAAAAATTCTTCGTGTAATTTTTACGAGTAATTTAGCTTTATAGGCGTGTTAAATTATTATTATACTAACTTTATTTTTTAATTGTTATAGCAAATTAAATACGGTTTAATATTTTTTGATGTTCAACAATAAATGAAAATTACTGAGACTATGAGAAAAAACCTCTTAATATTATTATGTTTTGTTTTTGTTGGTTGCGTAAGCTCATCTCAAAATCAGTTTGATATTGATATGGAAAAAATAATCAATAAAACAGCTAATAATTTGGGAGCAGTTGTTTTTACTCACGAACCAAAGTGTAATGGGGCGTACTTTATTGCTGGAGAAACATCTGAGGGGCAAAAGACTTCATTTACAATTCCTAGCTTGCCTATTTATTTATCCAAAACAGCTTTTTATAGAGTAACACAATTAAAACCAGGCAAATATGTAATAAAGAATGTGAACTGTCCTGAACAATATAGTTATGGTGGAGGCGCAGGTATTGCAGAATTCAACGTGCAGGCAAATCAGGTGAGCAATTTAGGAGTTCTTTCATTGGTCATGGAAACTCAGAATACGTTGATATTCTCCAAAGTGAAAAAGGTGACGCCCATAGTGCGCACAATGCGAGAAGATGAAATAGCTATTCTTACTGAACTTAATGCAGAAGCTGCTAAAAACATGGTCAATGATCTTATGCGCGTATTACCTGAGTGAAATCATTTGATTTCAATATGGTAGTACTAAATAGCCGTAAGATATGAATTAGAATGTTTGGAATTATATTCTATGTAAAAAATATCCCCATAATTGGCGTTAAATTAGTGAATGCCCATCTTAGTTAGTAACAAACCATCCATAATTTCAAACTCACTCCACCGCCTTCAATCGCGGTCTACCCTCCGCTTCAACTTCCTTACCCTCTTCAAAATCCAAATCCGTAATCTTAGTACCGCGTTTGGTTACTTTATCGCTTGAGGTGAGGATTTGATCGACGTCTTTTTGTGCGAGGCGGAAGTGATTGTCTAGTTTGCGCACGCGGTCATCGAGCCTTCCGACATCTTCCATCAAACGCATGACTTCGCCTTGAATCAAATGCGCTTGCTCGCGCATTCTTGTGTCTTTCAGGACGGACTGGATAACCTGTATCGATAACATCAGAAGCGAGGGCGACACGATGACGACGCGAGAACGGTGCGCCTTTTGGATTAGGCTTTCGAAGTTCTCGTGAATTTCTGCAAAGATTGATTCTGACGGCACAAACATGAAAGCTGTGTCCTGCGTCTCACCTGTGATGAGATATTTCTCCGAAATCGCTTTTAGGTGCACTTCCACATCGCGCTTGAAGGCTTGGGAAGCAATCTTGGCGCGTTCGGGACTTTCTGCCGCGCGAATGGCATTCCATGCTTCCAGCGGAAACTTCGCATCAATGACGAGCGAAGGGGTATCGTTCGGCATGTGGATGATGCAATCAGGGCGCGATGAATTGGATAGCGTTGCCTGAAATTCATAAGCCCCCATCGGCAAGCCATCTTGTATGATAGCCTTCATGCGCCCTTCACCAAAGGCACCACGGGTTTGTTTGTTGGAAAGAATGTTTTGCAATTCCACCACTTGTCCAGCAAGGCCGGTGATATTGTCCTGTGCCTTATCAATCACGGCGAGGCGCTCCTGCAATTTGGCAAGGCTCTCTTGGGTGTTCTTCGTGGTGTCCGTAATCGACTGGCCAATGCGTCCGCCCATGGCATCCAGGCGCTGGTTGACGGCTTGGCCCAATTCGCTCTGGCGGTTCACAAGACTGGAACCCAATTCCTGCAAACGCCCTGTCAGTTCATTTTGGCTCTCGACCAATTGCGCCATTTTCATCTCAGCCTGACGCGCCCGCTCCAGCGCTGCCGCTTCATTCGCCGCACGGCGTTTGCCTGCCTTTATGGATGAATAAATTAGATAAAGAATGAAAAGCCCGCACAGCGCAAGCGCACATAAAACCACTTGCCCGAGCGTGAAAGTAGTCGCGCCAAGCGTCAGATAAGGCTGGCTAAAAATCGCATTTAGTTCTTCTGTTAAGGTCATTGGAAAAGCATAACCGATTCTGGCTTTCATAAAAAGAACAAAACAAGAAACTTTATTCCTGCAAACCTGCAGTTGACGCAAGCCTGCGGATTGCTTATCTCGTCCCCATGACTGTTCGAGAAATTATCCATATTCCAGACCCAATCCTTCGTGAAGCTTCAAAGCCCGTTGA
>CALHIB010000098.1 GCA_938030595.1 uncultured Rhizobiaceae group bacterium
AGACGAATGCACTGGATGATGCGTTCAAAGTCACCACCGCAAGCCACCTTGATTTGAGCCAAGATATTAATCGCACATACTTGCGCGGCTGCCGTTCCTTCTTCAATTGAAACGCCTGCACCCAAAAGGCCTGTTTGTGACAATGCACCGCCTGCAAGTGGCAATTGACCAGAAACGGTCACAATGCCGTTGTGTACAACGTGTCCAACATATGCTGCAACGGGTGCTGGTGGTTCCGGGATTGTTATACCCATATCAGCCAAGCGTGATTCAATAGAACTCATGATATTTCCTTAATGCCTAAAGCGTGTAAGATTATTATTTTCTACCAAGCGCTATATAGCGCTCTAAGTGGTGATCAGTGTCCCCAAAAACATGATCTATCATAATAATATGTTTAGCGAAATGCCCTACAGCATATTCCCAAGTCATACCCATACCGCCGTGAATCTGGATGGATTCTTCAGCAATCTGTCGCCCTATTGTACCAACCAGATACTTACAGCCTGAGGCTTCGCGTTCACGCAAGTTTCGTTCTGACTTCAAATTACCTGCAGCATTAATAATACTGGAACGCAATTGCTCCAGCTCAATTAACATGTCGGCCATTCTATGTTGCAATGCCTGGAATTTACCGATTGGCACACCGAATTGTTTGCGCTGTTTTGTATATTCAACTGTTAAATCTGTGGCGACTGTCATTGTGCCCAAGGCTTCTGAAGATATTGCCGTAATGCCTGCAGCATAGGCGGTTTCGATAAGATCAAAACCCTTGTCTTCTTTGCCGATCAAAATACCTTTAGCTTTTTCAAAACTAATTTCTGCTGCACCATAACCATCCAGAGTGCTGTAGTTTCTAATTACAACATTATCTGTTTTCTCGACCAAAAAACATGAGATACCAGCCTCGTCATCAGCATCTCCGGAAGTTCTTGCAGAAACAATTAAATGCGTTGCTGAACCGCCGCCCAACACGACTGATTTATCGCCTGATATTTCCCAATTGTCAGCTGATTGTTTAGCCTTTGTGGTAACGGTACTTAATTCATATCTCGAAGATGGCTCGCCATGGGCAAGGGCCAAAAATGCTTCACCAGAAATCGCACCTTCTAATAACGCCTTATGACCATCAACTTGTGAGAGAACCGTCCCGCCCAGAAGCGTCGCCAGGAAAGGCTCAATGACAAGATGCTTTCCAAGAGCTTCGAAGACTACCATTAAGTCCGCACCCTCGCCACCAAAGCCACCTGATGCTTCATCAAACATTGCGCCAATGATACCAAGCTCTGCAAATTGCTGCCACATGTCGCTAGAAAATCCATCTTCTTGCATCGCAAAACCATGGCGTTTTTCAATGTCATAATTATCAGCCAAAAAACGCTCAAGCGTTTCTGAAAGCATACGGCGATCATCATTTAACGTGAAATCCATTGTCTATAACCCCAGCTTTGTCTTGGTGATAATTTCACGTTGTATTTCATTTGAACCTGCGTAGATCGACATCTTGCGGTTGTTGAAATATTTAGCAGCAATTGCATTTGCATAATCAGGACCAATTGGCTCTTCATTATAACCTTCTTCCATTGCTTCCGACGAAAACGGCAAAGCATATGGCCCTAACGCACGGCGGGCTAGGTCATTCAGTTCTTGTCTGATAATTGTACCTTTAACTTTTAACATGGAGCTTTCAGGCCCTGCGGCAGCGCCAGAATCTGCTTCAACCAAAATACGCAAATTGGTTGTTTTAAGTGCATTTAAATCAATCTCAACTTTTGCCATACGCGCTGCAAAATAAGGATCATCACTTAATGGCTTTCCGGCTTTCTTTTGCTCCGATGCAATTTGCTTGAGTTTTACAAGTGCAGCATTTGAATTACCAATATTTGCTGTTCCTGTTCGCTCATGCGTGAGCAAGTATTTGGCGTATGTCCAACCCTTGTTTTCTTCGCCTACCAAATTGGCAACTGGCACTTTAACGTTATCGAAGAAAATTTCATTCACTTCATGTTCGCCATCAATGAGAATGATCGGGCGAACCGTGACACCTGGTGTATTCATATCAATTAGTAAAAATGAAATACCTTCCTGACGCTTACCTTCTGTTGAAGTGCGCACGAGACAAAAAATCCAGTCTGCGTATTGGCCAAGCGTCGTCCAGGTTTTTTGACCATTAACGATGTAATGATCGCCTTCACGCACTGCAGAGGTTCTCAACGAAGCCAAATCAGAACCGGCACCTGGCTCAGAGTATCCCTGACACCACCAATCTGTGCCATCCAGGATACGAGGTAGATAATGCGCTTTTTGTTCTTCAGAACCAAACTTCATTAAAACAGGTGCAAGCATGTTAAGTCCAAACGGTACTGTACGCGGTGCACCAGCGGCCCAGCATTCTTCATCAAAAATGTGCTTTTGAACTGCACTCCACCCCGTGCCACCGTATTGCTTTGGCCAATTAACGGCCAACCAACCTTTCGCATTCAAAGTTTCATGCCATTCGGTCATGTCTTTCTTGTTGAGACGATTTCCAAGCTTAACTTTTTGGGATAAACGAGTAGAAAGATTTTCTTGCAGGAACTTGCGAACCTCTTCACGAAATGAGTTCTCTTCAGTTGTATATGCCAGATCCATATTGCACCTCCTAATAAAACTATTTAGAGTCTAATTAGGATATGACTAGCATTAAAACCCGCTTTCGCGAATTAAAACAAATGCGATTTGATTAAAAACCCTGTATGCGAAACTGCGCGGCTCTGCTTCGATAACGGCAACACCTCTTGTAATCGATTTCATGGTTAAATCATTATTCTGATTGGAGATTTTCAAACTGACCTTAAACCATGTGCTGCGCGGAAGAATTGTGCCATCATTGTCTTTCACTGCAGGAATTAATCCTCCTTCCAATTCTGTTAGAAGGCTATCTGTGAGTTCTACTTCCGAGATTTCTGCTATCTCGGTCAACGTCACAGGTATTGATTTTTTAAAGAATCCATCCGCAATAAAATAACCACCCTGACCTGTCTTCAATCGGTCCATGTCTTCAGCCTTGGCATACCCATAAAGTTTCATGAAATTGGGGGCTATCAAAATTGAAAGGGGCTGCTGTTTTGAAACCCAGTTGCCAGCATTTAATCCACGATCGACGTTGACTAATTTTCCATCAAATGGGGAGCGTATAACAAGCGATTGAAATTTTTCTTTCAAGCCTTGCAGTTTTTGCTTCTCTGCAGCCAATTCTTGTTGCAGCACAGTGATTGAAGATAGTTCTAGTTCACTTACAGTTGCCCGATCCAATCTTGTTTTAAGCAATTGCGTTCGTTTTTCAGAAATCAACATGTTTGCGGCAAGATTGGGGGACGTGAATCTTACAAGCACACTTCCCTTCTTAACCTGCAATTGCTCTTGAATGTTTGCTTCTACCAACTGTGCATTAATAGGCGGAAAAACATGAAACTCATTGGATGATTTCAATACCGCAGGCATGTCAATTCTCGAAGACCAAGGCACAAAGAATACAATTAACAGGGCTATCAATATGCTGCATGAAACCAGACTTCTGAATGTTTTATAATGCGACTTTAATTGCCACCAAATTCTCAACTCCCGCCAAATTGGCAGTAATATGAACCAAAGAATTTCAACAATAAAAAGTATTATGCCTATGACTTTGATGAAGAAACTATAGACCAGAAAGGCAATTCCCAAAAATAAAAAGAAACGATAAATCCATGTGCCCCAGGCATGATAGATAAGTAGCGTTTGCAGTTTCTTTTCAACAATTTCTGGTGGCTTTACATTCGGTTTGAATAGTATTTCTCGCAATCGCCATTTGGCAAAAGCAAAGCTTCTTTCCTGCAAATTTTCCAGCCCTAGTGCATCGCTTAAGATATAATATCCATCAAACCTCATGAAGGGATTGAGGTTCACGAGCAGGCTTAAGGCCCACGACAGGGTAGCCGTGGTAAAGGCGATTGAACGCAGTGGACCATCTGGTAAAAACACCCAAAACAGCGTAGCAATAATCGCAACGGCCAACTCTGTTAAAATACCAGCTACATCAATCATCAATCTTTGATTACGCTGTTTTAAGCGTACTGCGGCGGTTGTATCTGTAAAAAGCACGGGAAATAAAACCAGAAAGGCTACACCTATCACTGGTACAGGGACGTTATATTTTCTGGCCATGAATGCATGACCAAATTCATGTAAAAACTTCAAGACTATAAGCGAAGCGCCATAAAATACGGCTCCTTGAAATGAAAGAAACCCCATGAACGTAGAAGTAAAGGTCTCCCACTGTCTGGAAACCAAATAGAGTGACGCAAAGGCCAGTATGGCAAGTGCAACGACTGCCGTTCTTGAAAACAAACCCCTTACAAAGGGCCAGCATAAGTCAATTAATTTTGTAGGGTCAAACAGTGGTATTTTGAAAAAAAGATAATTATGGAGCATGGCTGCGCCAAAGCTTTTTTGTTTTGCAGTTTCTTGCTCCAAATATGCTTTATACTCTCCCGTAGCCGGCTCATATGTTAGCTGATTTGCGTAAAGAAATTTTGCTGTTTCATCCACTTGCTGTCGTGTGACGTTTCTCTTCAAAAGCCTCGATGCAAGATTGCAGAACTGGGGAACCGTTACATTTCGCCAAACACTTAAGATCTCAAATGTTTCCGCACCTACCCTGAAGAACTGGTTACGCAAGGGGTCATGAATGAGCCAACTTGGGGAACCGTTTAAAAAACTGCCGCCTTTTTCTATTTCCAAATCTTCCCGAAGCGTTGGGAGACACATCATATCATTGCTTTCAGAGAATACTCCGGCATTCATGATTTAAATTCCAAGATATTGTCTGATTGCAGACAAGGGCTTTTTAAACAAGTTAAATGCCAGTGGTACGTTTTTACCTGAGACTTGTGCTGTACCGCGTAATCCGATGCGCAATTTCACACCTTCATCATGCTTCTTATTCGAGTTTATTGCCGTAGCGATTACTGGAAACGCCAAGGGCTCGTCTCCTGATTTTTCTGCCATATAGCTTTTTAATGTAATCTCTGCATCGACTGGATGAAGCGGTGCTGAATCTAAAAAGATACGTGCAGAAATATCCTGCTCCAACATGATTGCATCCCCAACGGGTAGCTTGATTTTAAACTCAACTTTTTGCGGATCTGCTACACGCATGATGCGTTCCCCTATACTGACAGGACGGCCTATCCAATCATCCTTGCTGGAAAATAGAACGACGCCTTGCCTTGGGGATTTTACTTCCACGCGCGATAATTGTTCTTTTGCAAAGCTTTTTTCTTCCAGTGCCACTTCATATTCGGCTTTTGTAATTGCCAGCTCGCGTCGCCCCTCTCCAACGCCAAAAGAGGACTGTGACGCCCGTTTAAATCTTGCGCTTGCAATTTCCATATTTCTGCTCGCTAAATCAAAATTATTTTTCAAATCAAGTGCATTGTATGTGATTAAAATCTGGCCTTTCTTGACTTCCATGTTGGGGGCAACATGCACCTCATCCAATACACCTTCTAATGGCGCTGTAATCAAAAACGCGTCACGCGCTACCACTTCAACTGGTGCCAGTACCGTTAAAGGAACAGGTATAAAGCCAAGCAAGGCCAGGCAAGATATAGCAATCAAAAAATTTCTTTTTGAAAGCAGGTACAATCCAGACGCAGATCTTGGCTTTAGGGAATCCCATGCATGTTGATAGCAGGAAGCCAATCGCACCAACAAACTGATATCCTGATTGGAAATTGCTTTTTCAGATAAAATTGTCATCCCGCCCAAAGCATTTTCTTGCCTGTTAGAGAACGGAACATAGATGCCTTTTTTATATGGGTAATTCTTATTCCCATTATTTTGCAGGGAAATTGTGAGGGGGGATTTTCGATCCCAATTATCGTTCTTCAAACAAGCTTTAATTTCCGTCTCAAGATATTTAATTGTTGGTGCTGTCCTATCCACTTGTGAGATTGATGATATTTTTTCAATTCGCCAGCCAGCGTTCCACGGAGATCCGCGATGCACCAATACCTGTCTGCATGAAATGATCTTTTTGGTTTCATTTGCGATTAAAAATTGTAATTCAGCCAAAGATGAAGCTTCCCTCACCTTTGCTTCCAATATTAACAGCTCTTCTATTTTAGTTGTTTTAGATGGCGGCGGGAATTGCGCATTCATGGAACAAGACCTAATGCGTTAAATTAGTGAATTTAACTGAACCACTCATTCCCGCCAAAACTGAAGGCGGTTTTTGTGTGAAGGATGCAATTACTTTGACAGTTTGACTAACCGGATCCACCTCTGCTGCAATCCGCTCAATTAAACCCGAACCACTTTCACCCGTCTCATCAATTGAAACTTGCATCTTTGTATTTGGTTTTAACCAGCGCAACCAATAAGAGGGCACAACCATTTCCATTTCCAATTTTGTATCATTGATGATGACAACCAAAGGTCGGTCGGTTGGTGGAAACTCATGGACTTGCGCATTGATTTCTACAACTCTCCCATCGAAAGGGGCTGCAAAAATGCAAGATTGATTGCGCGCATTTTGAACTTCAACCTGCGCTTGTGCCTCCGCCATTTTTGCTGCCGCAAGAGATACCTCGTTCTTGCCAACCGCTTTATACTTGTAAAGACGCCGCTTTGTATTCAGCTCAATTGCAGCGGCATTCGCAGATGCTTTTGCGGCATTTTGTTCAGCTTCATAACGCGAACAATTGAACTGGATTAAAGTATCTCCTTTTTTGAAAGTCTGCCCTGAAAGAAATGGTGCTTTTTGAATTGGCGCGATAATTTCATTTTGATATTCGACACGATTTGAAGCACGCACCAATACACGCGCTTCAAATATTTCTTGATGTTCAGAATTATTATCGTTTGCAAAACCTGATTGAACCAAAAGAAAAATAACAAGTTTTGATAGGATAATACCAATGATATGATTGGATATTTTAACCACCTAAATCACCTCGTTCATTCCAAGTTTGTTTTAGGGCAGCACTGATATCCGAGATGTTGTCATTGGTATCAAAGTTATCACCATATGGATCAACACCAATGGTTGAATAAATTCTGGCAAAAGCATTTTGCAATTCTGCATAAGCAATATCATATTGGGCAGAAGCAATGAGCGCGTTCATCTCTTCTCTGATCAAGGTTTGTTCCGAGGTTTCGTCCACCCTTGCAGAGGCTCTGGTTTTATGAACAATCTGATGTTGAATATTATAATATTGTGAAGCTGTCGCTGCCGATTTTCTCAAATAATGATAATTCGCACGTGCAACTTCTACCTGGGTCATGACTGCCATTGTCATGGCAAGTGATCGTTGCTCAATCAAATCCCCTTCCGTTTCAATCACCCGTTTTTTTACTGGATAGGCGAAAACCTTCATGGCGTTCCATGATGCGCGGGCGCCCCAGCCTACCCAATCATTGTTCAGCAAGAATGAATTACTATCGCCATTCAAACCTGCATAAAGTTGAATTCCTGGTAATAATTCCAATAATGCGATTTCAGCTTCGCGCTCATTAATGCGACCTGAATAAGCAAGCTCTCTGATTTCTGGCCTGTTTTGAAGTGCAAGACGTGTCATCTCTTCACCAGGTATTGCAAGTGAAATTGACTTTAGTTTTCGACTTGGGATTACCAGTGAATACTTCTCCCCCGGATTTAAATTCATCAAGGCAGCCAACTCTATTTTTGATGTTTTTAATTCTCGTTGAAGACGTTGTATCTGACGTTTGATATCGACCAATTCACGTTGGTAGGTGAGCGCTGAGATGGGAGATGTCAGGCCCTGTTTTTTCAATTGATCCGAATTTGACAAAGCATTATTTACACGATGTTCCAACTTATGAAATCCGTTTAGCAACCTGTCAGCCGTAACTGCACGCCAATAGGCAGTGCGTACTTCTTCCATGATACGGTTCATCACCTTGCGCTTGTTTTCTTCTGCAATCAACGCATTGTCGGAGGCCTGTTTGGCGCGCGCGTATGAAACCCCAAAATCCAGAATATGCCATGAGAACGTCAAATCACCAGTTGAGTTTTCCTGCTCTCGCGATGTTGATGGATTGACCGATGGAACACCCGTAATAGAACGTGAGAAAGAAAAAGGATCATTATTACGATTGGAATAATGGCCGTTAGCAACCAGATCAGGCAACAAGTCTGAACGTGCCAGGTTTACTTTTTGCTCTGCCAGTCTTGCTGTAAATAACTCCACCTTATGATCGAGATTATATTTAACAGCCCTCGCCATCGCTTCGTAAAGAGAAATTGAACGATTTATTGGTTCTTGATTGGCGGTAACTTCTGCCAAGCGCGTATCAGCTGTGAGCGCTAACTCGCTTTCTGATAATGGTTGTGTTGCGACTGTGCATCCTGAAAGGACGACCCCCATCGTAGTTGCAAAAAATGTGTTTCTTAACATTTGACGTTTTCCCTTTTTATGATTTTTTGACCCCTTAAAATCAACCTTAGGTTGTGTTATTGGGCGTGATAATTCTTCTGACTTCATGATTAATTTCCTACCCGATCGCTTTTATGAGATTTCGTGCTTCTTCAGCATGATGCTCGCTTAAACTTTGCAATTGTCTGGAAAAGCCATTGAATAGAGCCTGGTCATTTGAGTTGGATGTTGTTTCAATGATATCAAACTTGCCTGATACAAAATCGATACGAATGCGAATTTCAATTCCCAGTGTTTCATTTCGTAAGATTAGTTCGGCATCTGTGTCTGCAACACTTGGAGCGCTTAGGAAGAGGTTCGAATTCTGATATGTTTGCCACTGCTCTTCGTTAGAAGCATTGTAAATTTCCCAGGCATCAAGCTCTTCAGGTGATCTAACTTCCAGATACACCCGGTCTTGAACAACCAAGGTTCTGATAAGCGTATTACCAGCCAGGGTTTCCAAACTCTCATGACCACCTCTGTATTCTTCATTTGGGAAGCCGTTTTCATCGATATCAAACAAGACCTGCTCTATCGCTTCACGTTTTTCACGTTCGAGCTCTAACGCATCCAAGGCTTGCAAGATAAATGGCACACTTTTATTTGGTTCAATTGGTAAAGTAGTTTCAGCTACCAAAACTTGATCCACTTGATCAACAATCGGAACGAATGCATCCAATGCGGTAAAAGTGAAGCTGGCAGAAATCGTGCCACCTTGCCCATCATCAACCGTAACAATAACCGAATAAATGCCATCAGCATTTGGGGCATTGACGACTGCTGCCGGGTCAAGCTGACCAGAGATAACACCAGTTATGGGATCAATCGTCAAACCTTCTGGCAGACCCACCGCTGAATACGTTAGGTCATCGCCATCAATATCTTCAAAATTATCAGCAGTTTCAGTTTCAAAGTCATTGCCCACTGTTTCCGTAAAGTCTTCAATTCCGACAACTACTGTTGGTGCCGGGTTAGAGATGACAAAAGTTACATTTGTCGTGAACGTTTCTCCACTTTCATCTGTTGCTGTGACAGGGATTGTATAGGTTCCAGGATTGGATGGATCTCCGCCTTGGGAGGCATCTGATGCAGGTGTTCCTGTAATCGTGTTAGTCACAGGATCAAAAGTCAAACCATCAGGCAGATCAGTCGGATCAATTGAAATCACCACTTCATCATTTGTGTCCGGGTCACCAAAGAACGGTGTCAAATCAATCGGCGTGATAGGAGCGCTGTCTTCTGCTACTTGTTCAGGAATATAATTTTCCGGATCAAGTGGCGG
>CALHIB010000099.1 GCA_938030595.1 uncultured Rhizobiaceae group bacterium
CTGCCAGATAATCTCAAAGAAGATAATATGGCACTCTCCTGGCGCAACCTAATTTAACTGAAACGAGATTAAAATGATTATTGGTATAATTGGCTGCGGCAAGCAGGCACCGAAACATATAAAAGGTTTTCGCGCATCTGGCATCGAAGAAATTCGGGTTTGTGACCTGGATCAAGAGCGTGCTGACATGTTGGCGAATGCCCTTGGTGTTACCGCAGTTGCAGATGTACAGACACTATTGTCTTCTGGTGTTGATGCAGTTTCGATCTGCACCCCCACCCCAACTCATGAAAAACTTATCAGACAATGTATTACAGCAAACGTACACTGGATGTGTGAAAAGCCCTTGTGCGAAGATGTAGCAACAGCCGAAGCATTACTAGCGGAAACAAATGCAGCTAATTTGGTTGGTGCGGTTGGTTGGGTTTACCGCCACGTACCAGCTCTAAAACAAGGCAAAATGCTCGTTGAAGAGCAACAAACTGAGGATGCGGCACTGGGTGATATTACAAGTGCCATTTTCCGCATCGGTGGCCGCGGCAGTGCCATGGCCTGGAAACACTATAGCGCACAGGGTGGTGGCGCCATCCAGGAAATGATGGTTCACATGATTGACCTTGCGCAGTGGTACTTTGGCCCTCCAGAAGAAGTAAAACTTCTCGAACGCGAGTTACGCAGACCAACAAGAACCATCCAAGGCGAAACACTGGAAGTGGATGCTGAAGATTGGGTTCTTGCTTCCCTTAAATTCAAAGGCGGCGTTAGCGTGTTGATTCAAGCAGACCTTACAACACCTGCATTCACACAATACATAGAATTGCACGGTGAAAATGGTTCATTTGTTGGTTCAATCCAACCAGAACATGCAAGCTTTATTTTCTTGAACGAAGCCCGCAGCCAGTGGCCAGCAGGTCGCACAGCGCTTGAGGTTCAACCACACAATCTTTACCACAGTCAAATGAGTGCGTTTGTAAATGACATACAAAAAAGCACGCGCGAAACTGCTGATACGCTTAAAGATTCAGTTGAAGTCATGCGCACTGTGAAAAAACTGAACTAACACAAGACTGATTATTTTAATCATAAAGCACATGAAAAGTGATATTAGCCATTAATAGTGGCTAATATAGCATATGTTCGCCTGTACAATGATCAGATAAATAAACTAGAGTTGCCCTAATAAAAAATAATGGACGACACGTCGTCGACATTGCGTAGCCACGGCGGAGATATTGCATTGAATTTTTTAGCAACCCCATTTCGAAAAGTTCTGAACTTATTTGGCATTCAAGTTATGGGATTAAGCACTTACAAGAGCTTAATGAAGCAGGCAGACAGAAACAACAAAGCGGTAAGAGAAAGCAAAAAGGTCAATAAACTACAAGCACGTTTCGCTACTCCCCTATTGGTACAACAAATAGAACTTGGCGAGTTTTGCTTGGAGAATATTTCAGCTAACTCCAAAGCTGTGGTGTTTGCCAGAGGCACAGAATCGCTGACAGCGGCAACCGTCTTGGGCAACAAGCTAAAAGTAAATGTTGTTTGCGATGTTCTGGAAGTGCTTGATTACAACCAGAGAGTTGCCCATCGAAACGCACCTGACAGTGTAAGATTAATGGTCGAAAGTGCGCAGGCCAAAATGTTAACAAGGTGTGATCATGTTTTAACAGTTAGCAATTCCGTTTCTAAGTGCCTTGCCAAAATTGGCGTAAAATCTGGCATTATGAACCAGTGGCATGTTGGAAACACATATCAAGAAATGCCAGAAATCACCGAGATTCTAAAGGGTAAGGAAAACGTAATTGTAATCAATTGCTTGCAAAATGAAATCGGTCCGCTTGAAAGCGCACTTGAAGGATTTGCAACTGCTGATCTGAAAAATTCAATCTGCCTCATTGCAGGTCGTGTAAACCCGCCTCATTTTGAAGAGCATATAAAAAAATTAATTTCTGAACCAAGGTTTGGCGATCGCGTTCATATTCTGGGTCTTTTGGATGCAAATAGCTATGGTACAGTTCTGGCACACGCAAATGCTGGCTTGGTGACGCTTGATCCAAAAATAGGCAATCATAATGCTTCATTTCCAAACCGTGTCGTTGATTATGCAGCATTTGGTGTGCCAATATGCACGCCAGCATTGCCAGACATCATGGCTGAACAAAAACTTACTGGTTATCTTAGTCTTGTAGACGATGTCAGAAACCCAAATGACTGGAGTAATGCCATAAAGCAAGCTTTGAAGACACCAAAGACAAAACTAAAACCAATTCTTGCTGCTAGAAACTGGGCAAAATCTTTTCTCAAAACTCTTGGCAACGCAGATGAAGTCTTCTTGATTGACAGCTCTTGGGGCTGGCATGGCAATCGCATTAAAAGACAAATTATGGCAATTCTGGAAGACGGAAGATCGGTAACCTACATATCTCGTCATTTCGTTTTAAAAGAAAATGGAAGACGCCACCGCAATGACGATGCGCCTTACAACGTAGAACATTTCAAAACAATCGAAGATTTGGCTAAACGCCCTGCATGGACTGAGTAAAATATTCTGTATGCCAAGAAGCGCAGAGCCAAGTTTTCAAAATTTTCAGATAACTTTTATATCTATCTAAACAATCGCGACATCATCGTATAAATCAGTAATAACAATTGGCCCGTTGCCAGAAACAATTTTCAAAACATCACCATTATTAAAATTCAAGTCAATTCGATTTGCTGAGACTTGTACACCATATGTATCAATGATTTGTTGTGCTGTCATACCAGCCAGATTGCCACCATCCAGATCGCTATTTAATTCTATGGTATCCAGATCATCGGCAAAGTCGATTATAAAATCAGCATCATCACCTTCTGAGAAAACAAACACATCATTCCCTGATCCACCACGTAATACATCTCTGCCGACTCCGCCTTCAAGTGTATCATTACCCGCACCACCTTGAAGATCATCACGCCCGTCAAAGCCACGGATGACATCATTACCGCCACCGCCGATAATCTTGTTGTTCACATTATTGCCAAATAAGTTATCGTTCGCTTCAGAACCGCGTATACGCTCGATTGAAATATACGTGTCGCCTTCAGCCTGACCGCCAGAACCTACACCGTTCATCAGATCTACGGTAACGCCCTCAGTAAGGCCATTGTACATCGCCCAGTCTAATCCATCGCCACCATCAAGCACATCTGCACCACGACCGCCAAAGAGAAAGTCATTATTATCCCCACCCAAGAGCGTGTCATTACCATTGAACCCTCTCAGAAGGTCATCAGCTCCAAGACCCGACAATACATTATCACCAGCAGTGCCAGTAATATCATCGCCTCTGGTTGAAGAACCAATGACATTCTCAATACTGATAAATGTGTCATTGTTGGCAAAGCCACCAACGTTTACATTCGTGATGAGGTTAACTTTTTGAGTATTGGTAGCCCCTGACAAGTCCAGTGTATCAACACCTTGCCCGCCATTTACAGTATCAACACCAGTCCCGCCATTTAAGGTGTCATTGCCTTCTCCACCTTGCAGAGTATCACTTCCAGCACCACCATTTATGACATCATTACCTGTCAATCCAAACAATTGATCACTGCCACCTTGGCCATCAAGAGTGTCATCAAGTTCATTAAATCCGTATAGTGTATCAGAACCAGCCGATGCTTCGGCAATTGGTACACCAATGTCTTTTAACATTGCTATAAGAATAGGATCCAACGGCTCGCGTGTATTGGATGATATGCTGGGGCTAAGTAAATCACCACCTGCCGTATGCACCCCATCTGCCAGCGGCACCGGATTACCGCCATTTGCAGCAACTGCGTTTGCACCTACAAACTCATTATTGACAACAAAGCCCTCAAAAGAAAGTCCAAGGAAACCAAGAACATGTCCCAGTTCATGTGCAGCTAGTGTTAGAAAATCAATTTGACCTGGAGCACCAGGGCTCGCATCAAAATCCAGGGAATCAGAATAGAAAAAACGATCATTTAATAGATTTGGCAAATCTACAGTAAATGTGCCGTCCTGAGCAAACTCACCTGATTGGCCGTTTAATTCATTAATGACTTCAGACTGCCATGGGCCATTGCCTTGTCT
>CALHIB010000100.1 GCA_938030595.1 uncultured Rhizobiaceae group bacterium
ACCGCAGATATTTCTCCCATGGCGCGCAGTTTTTATGGTGAGAACAAGCGGGTCAGCAATCGCAAATCAAAAGAGATTTTAGGACTGGAATATCAATGGCCGAATTACAAGGTTTCATTGAAACGTCTTTGGGATGAAGGCAGTTGGAAAGCTTGAAAATCCTCTCTTTATGCCAAGCTCTTTGAAGGGCTAGACTCTCCACCACAATCATGCGAATTCATATCTTATGAAACAGAAGTTAGACATAAAAATTTGCGGTCTTTCCACCAATGAAAGCATTGATGCTGTCATTGCAGGTGGCGCTACGCATATGGGTCTGATTTTTTTTGAAAAAAGCCCGCGACACGTGAACATGCAACAAGCAAAAGAACTTTCTGAGCACGTTAACAACCGCATTCAAAAAGTCGCAGTAAGCGTGAATGCAGATGATGACTATATGGGTTCAATTGTTGAGTTCATGAAGCCTGATGTTTTGCAACTGCACGGCAAAGAGAGTGTTGAGCGTGTTCAAGAATTAAAGCAGCGATTTGATTTACCGGTCATGAAAGCCTTCGCAATCAGTGAGGTTTCTGATTTTGATCAGGTTAAGCCCTACATCGGAATTGCAGATAAATTCCTGTTTGATGCAAAACCACCAAAAGGCTCTGAGCTTCCAGGTGGCAATGGTGTCGCATTTGATTGGGAAATCATGGACGCTTTACCTGAAAATGTGCCATACATGTTGTCTGGTGGTTTAGACGCTTCAAACATATGCGAAGCGGTTAAGCGTTCAGGGTCAAAGGCAGTAGATATTTCTTCAGGTGTTGAAAGTTCTGCTGGTGTTAAAGATATAAAATTAATCGAAGAATTTATGACAGCGTGTCACAATTGTGAGGCCGCTTAACATGGGTAAGGACTAACGTTTTGAATAAACCAATTGAGCCAAATTCATTTAAAAACGGACCAGACGAAGATGGTCACTTCGGTATTTTTGGCGGGCGTTACGTTGCCGAAACATTAATGCCGCTCATTCTGGATTTGGAAAAGCATTATACAGCTGCCAAAAACGATCCAAGTTTTCAGGCTGAGGTTGATTACCTCAACAAGCATTATACCGGTCGTCCGTCTCCGCTTTATTTTGCTGAAAGCCTGACTGAAGAACTGGGTGGGGCAAAAATTTATTTCAAACGTGATGAGTTAAACCATACGGGTTCGCACAAGATCAACAATTGTCTGGGTCAAATCCTGCTCGCAAAACGTATGGGTAAGACCCGCATCATTGCAGAGACAGGCGCTGGTCAGCACGGCGTTGCGGCGGCAACTGTTGCAGCAAAATTTGGTTTTCCTTGTGTGGTTTATATGGGCAAGACAGATGTTGAACGCCAAAGCCCGAACGTTTTCCGCATGCGTTTGTTGGGTGCTGAGATTGTACCGGTAACTGCAGGTGCAGGAACACTAAAAGACGCCATGAACGAAGCGCTGCGCGATTGGGTAACCAATGTTGATGATACTTATTATTTGATTGGTACAGCCGCTGGCCCGCATCCTTATCCGGAGCTTGTTCGTGATTTCCAATCTGTAATCGGTACAGAATGTAAAGAGCAAATGCTGGAAGCAGAAGGGCGCTTGCCTGATATGCTGGTTGCTTCTGTTGGCGGTGGTTCAAACGCAATTGGTCTTTTCCATCCCTTCCTTGATGATAAAGAAGTTGAAATCATTGGTGTTGAGGCAGGTGGTCATGGGCTTGATGGCGATGAGCACTGTGCGTCCTTGTCCGCAGGTAAACCCGGTGTCCTGCATGGCAATCGTACTTTCTTGTTGCAAGATGATGATGGACAAATTCTTGAAGGCCATTCCATTTCGGCAGGTCTTGATTACCCGGGCATTGGACCAGAGCATTCTTACTTGAGAGATACTGGCCGTGTTGAATATGTGCCGATCATGGATACAGAAGCACTTGAAGCATTCCAGCTTCTTTGCAGAACAGAAGGTATCATTCCAGCCCTTGAACCAAGCCACGCTTTGGCAGAAGTTGTAAAGCGCGCACCAAAAATGGGTAAAGACAAAATCATCGTAATGAACCTGTGTGGCCGGGGCGACAAAGACGTCTTTACTGTCGGCAAGGCGCTTGGCGTTGATATGGAAACAGAGTAATTTTCAAAGAAGTAAAACATAATGAAAACAAGAATTGATAAACGCTTTGAAGCGCTCAAATCAGAAGGCCGTCCGGGTCTGGTAACTTTCATCATGGCGGGTGATCCAAATCTGGAAACCAGTCAGGAGGTTCTTAAAGGCCTTCCTGCGGCTGGTGCAGACCTGATTGAAATTGGCATGCCATTTTCTGATCCCATGGCAGATGGCCCATCCATTCAGCTTGCGGGACAACGCGCCTTGAAGGGCGGACAAACGCTAGCCAAGACCTTGGCGATGGTGGCTGAATTTAGAAAAACAGACAATGATACACCGATCATTCTCATGGGTTATTACAACCCGATTTACATCTACGGAAATGAGAAGTTCCTTGAAGACGCAAATGCTGCTGGTGTAGATGGGTTGATCATCGTGGACTTGCCACCAGAGGCAGATGATGAACTTTGTATTCCGGCAATGGATAAGAACATTAATTTCATTCGCCTGGCTACACCAACAACTGACGCTGAGCGCTTACCCAAGGTTCTCGAAAATACATCAGGCTTTTTATACTACGTTTCAATCACAGGTATTACGGGTGCTGCTGCCCCTGATCCAGACCGTGTTGCCAAGGCTGTTGCTGCGATTAAAGAGAAAACAGATATTCCGGTAGCAGTAGGCTTCGGGGTTAGAACCGCAGAACAAGCAACAGATATTGGCAGGGGTGCGGATGGTGTTGTTGTGGGTTCAGCGCTGGTTTCTGTTATTTTGGATAATCTGGATGAAGCAGGAAACCCAAAAGCAGGTACTGCAAAGGCAGTTCATGCGCTGGTAGAAGAGCTTGCATCTGGCGTGCGTTCCGTTAAACACGGATAAAACATAATTATGCTCCATATGGTTTGGAGTTTGATAACTTAAGGATTTTGATC
The DNA here is from genome assembly GCA_938030595.1 of uncultured Rhizobiaceae group bacterium. Taxonomy (GTDB): domain Bacteria; phylum Pseudomonadota; class Alphaproteobacteria; order Rhizobiales; family Rhizobiaceae; genus JAALLB01. The sequence goes on from CALHIB010000100.1 coordinate 3,039, forward strand.
AAATGAACTGGATCACAAACCTCGTACCACCAAAGATTGGCAACCTGTTAAATCGCAAGGACATGCCTGAAAATCTTTGGATTAAATGTCCTGAATCTGGTGAAATGGTTTTCCATAAAGATTTGGAAGCCAACATGGGCGTTATCCCTTCTTCGGGCTATCACATGAAAATCACCGCAAAAGAGCGTTTGGCTTTTCTATTTGATGAAGGTGAGTATGAAGTCATTGAGATGCCAAAAGTGGCACAAGATCCGCTCAAGTTTCGCGATAAATCAAAATATGCCGATAAATTAAAAGACGCTCGCAAGAAAACCGATTTGGAAGATTCAATTTTAGCAGCCAAAGGCAAGGTTGAAGATCTGGACATGATTGCCGTTGTGCATGAAATGCAATTTATCGGCGGTTCACTTGGCATGGCTGCGGGTGAAATGATCGTCAAGTCCATGGAAATTGCAGCAGAAACCAAAACACCTTTGGTGCT
>CALHIB010000101.1 GCA_938030595.1 uncultured Rhizobiaceae group bacterium
TGGGGTGATTGGTGCGATTCTAATTCCCCTCACCGCACAAATAGCTTGGGTATTGGCAGTTGTCTTGTTTATCTACGGCGGCATCATTTCCGGCATGTATACCGTAGGTCTTGCGCATTTGGGTTCACGGCTCAAAGGGACGGACTTGGCACAAGCCAATGCTGCCTTTGTTCTATGCTACGGCCTTGGCATGACCCTTGGCCCGCAATCGGCTGGCATTGCCATGGATCTAATGGGCCCGTCGGGATTTGGCGTAACTTTGTTTATTTTCTTTGCCATGTATCTGGTTCTCTACATGGTTAGAATTCGCAAAGCTTAGCCCCAGTGACTACCACTATGATAAAAGAAAAAGATCAGCCCCCAAAGAATTCCTGCACCGACCATGATCAAGCCAGTCCAAGCCAGTATCGAATATTCGTTTGTGATAGACCAACCGATTAAAAGGCCACCCAGGACAATTAATATAACAGGCGCAAAAAGCGTCATTAAAAATCTGAGTAAATCTTTTACAAACGGCGAAAGAGTTTTCATTTCATAATCCTGGAGAAAAGCGGGTTATTTCATTAAACCGTTAAAACATAAAATTACCATCAAGAATTGATTCAATTTTTAAGGATTACATTAAATTACCACTAATCAATCAGTGCATTGGCAGACTGTTTTAAAACTTCTGCAATCTGCTGAAAGCTTTGTTTAATTGGGGATGTGTCACGCCATATCAGCGAAATTTGCCGCTCCGCTTTCTTATGTGCGATACGCCTGACTACCAACGCAGTATCACGACTGGCTTCCACGAGCGCATAGAGACTGGGTAGGATGGCTATCCCCGCTCCCATCGCTGCCATCTGTCTGATTGCATCAAGGCTTGTTCCTTCATATTCGGTGCTAACATAAGCGCCAGATTGTTTGGCAAGATCATGAATGGCCAAGTTCAAATGATGACCATGTCCCAGACTCAACAAGGGCTTACCTTTAAGCTCCGATAGTTTTACATCGCCAGTTTCATTTGCAAGAGGCGAATCCGGCGGTACGCAAATCCACAAATTTTCCTGAAACAATGGCATGGCTTCACTGTCTGGATGATCTTCTGCTGTTGAAATGATTGTATCCAACCTGCCATCGCGTAGCAGTTTATCGATATCAAGTGTTCGCCCCTCAAAAACACTCATGCGCAAATCAGGATATTGCTGATGGAGGGTTTTCGTTGCTACTGGCAAAAGGTAGGGCCCGACCGATGGAATAACGCCAAGTCTTATTCTGTTGGTCAAGATTGTATTGTCTACCTTTGTTGCAGATTTTAGCTCTTCCACTGCCCGCAAAATAGAACGTGATCTACTTACAATATCCTCCCCGACAGGTGTTAAGATCGCCCCATGCCTTCCACGTTCCACGAGTTTGGCGTTTAATTCGATTTCCATATCAGCAATTTGAGTAGAAAGACTTGGTTGCGAAACATTCATCTTGCGGGCTGCCTCGTTAAACTTTCCGGTTTCCGCGACAGCTACCAAATATTGAAGTTGTTTGAGTGTTGGACGCATATTAATCCCTATAATGTTTTATAGCTTTAAACTATCAATATAATTAGTTCTTTCAATTTGTATTATCAATAGCGAAGCGCCATTTGAGCATCAGAGAAACAAAAAAAGGAAGTAACAATGCGCAGTTATTCATCTTCGACATTAAGAGCCCGACTAAAATCGCTTAAGGCAAGGCATTTGCTTACTTCCAAAACTATAAAAAATGAAGCCAGTCGACGAAACCCTGATAGTCTTTTATTACAAGACTTAAAACGTCGACGGTTGAAACTTAAAGACGAAATCGCTGGATATTCCTTCATATAATATCCCAGCACTGATTGACCGCAACTCTTGCCCCGGGTTGCGGTCAATCTATATACCTACGTACACAAAATCAAAATCGAAATTCTTCTCCCAAGGTAAATATAAATGAAAAAAATCAGCGCACGCTTGACCGAGTTCATGAAGCTCGAAACTTCGGCTGGCATATTCCTCATGCTGGCCGCTTTATTGGCGCTCATAGCAAACAACTCCCCGCTCAGCGGGCTGTATTCAGGTTTCCTTGATACACCTGTAGCCATTCAAATCGGTGCTCTGGAGATTGCAAAACCATTATTGCTTTGGATTAACGATGGCTTGATGGCGATTTTCTTCTTTTTGGTAGGCCTTGAGGTCAAACGTGAAGTCATTAAGGGAGAGCTTTCAAGTTTTAGCAAAGCTTCCCTTCCCTTCCTTGCCGCCATTGGTGGCATGGCAGGACCAGCCATCATCTACTCCTTTATCAACTGGGGTGACGCTCTCACCATGCGTGGTTGGGCTATTCCTTCTGCAACGGATATTGCTTTTGCACTTGGTGTTTTGGCACTTTTGGGCAGTCGCGTTCCGACATCTCTCAAAGTGTTTTTGCTAGCCCTTGCGATTATTGACGATATTGGTGCTATTGTGATTATTGCGATTTTCTATACCGAGAATTTATCTGCAGAAACACTGGGTCTTGCACTTGCTGGTTTTGCACTCTTGGTTGGGATCAATCGCGCTGGTGTCAAAAGCATTACGCCATACGCACTTGTTGGTGTATTCATCTGGGTTTGTGTCTTGAAATCTGGTGTACACGCTACATTAGCTGGTGTACTAACAGCGCTTGCCATCCCAATGACTGGCAAAGATGAAAATTCAGAATCGCCGCTCAATTTTCTCGAACATTCTCTACACCCGTGGGTAGCCTTTATGGTGTTGCCAATCTTTGCCTTTGCAAACGCTGGTGTGGATCTAAGTGTATTGCAGATTTCTGATCTGACAGCAAAAGTACCCCTTGGTATAGCACTAGGCTTGTTCTTTGGTAATCAGATATTGATCACAACCCTTACGTTCCTTGCGGTAAAAACAGGCTTGGCAAAATTGCCTCAAGATGTCCGCTGGGTACAAATCTATGGTGTTGCGTGTCTTGCAGGTGTTGGCTTTACCATGAGCTTGTTCATCGGTACATTGGCCTTTGACAATGCTGACATCATCAATCAGGTTCGTCTTGGTGTGCTGATGGGCTCCTTTGCTTCTGCAGTGCTAGGTTACACAGTTCTTCGGATTACCTGTGAGCCTAATCCTGTAAGGGAAAAGATGAGAAAAGAAGCTGAACAAGAACTTACATCAGCATAGTTTCATCAAGAAACAAATGAAGGAAAGAATGATTTAATGGAAGCAGCCCTCTCAACAATTCTGTCTCCCATCATTCTTTTCTTCTTATTGGGCCTGGTAGCAGCTCTGTTACGCTCCCAAATGACAGTGCCCGAGGCCTTTGCGAAAGGCCTCGCCATTTATCTGATGATGGCCATCGGCCTCAAGGGCGGCGTGGAAATGTCAAAGAACCCACTTACGGGTGAAGTTCTGATGGTTTTTGCCGCAGGTATTTTTCTTTCCTTTGTCATCCCCCTGATTGCTTTTCAGCTTTTAAAACTTACTACCAAACTCAATACGATTGATGCCGCTGCTGCGGCTGCGCATTATGGTTCTATTTCTATTGTTACCTTTGTTGCTGCAACCGAAGCGATCAAGATAAGTGGCATTGGTTCTTCAGGTCATCTGGTTGCGCTTGCTGCCTTAATGGAAACTCCAGCCATCATCAGCGCGCTTTTGTTGGCACGTAGAAGCAATATGACAAAACAACCTGTTGCTGGCTCCGAGACAGGAGAATTGATGCGAGAGGTACTTTTAAATGCATCTGTAGTGGTTTTAATCGGCGCTTTGTTGATTGGTTGGGTTGTCGGCGAAACAGAGTTTGCGAAAGTTGCTCCTTTCTTTGTAACTCCGTTCCAGGGCGTATTATGTCTATTCCTTCTGGACATGGGGTTAGCTGCAGGGCGTGGATTGCGAAACGGGTGGCGGCAGCTTGATTTCATGACGGTTCTCTTTGGTCTTTACATGCCGATTCTTTCGGCCACCATTGCTGCCAGCCTCTGCTACCTGATTGGTATGCCTGCTGGTGACGCTGCATTATTTATCACGCTTGCTGCCTCTGCCTCTTACATTGCAGTCCCAGCTGCGATGAGGCTGGCCTTGCCTGAGGCAAAGCCATCGATATATTTAACATTGTCACTGGGAGTAACCTTCCCCTTCAACGTAACCCTTGGCATTCCAATTTACATGGCCATGGCAAACCTTATCGCTTCTTAGAGAGAATCAATCATGCCGCACAACAAACAACGACTGGAATTAATGATTGAAAAAATGGCCTATAAGCGGGCTTGCCGAATCTTGGTTGATGCAGGCGTTACAGGCTATACAGTCGTCCCTGCCCTTGCTGGCTATGGCAACGGCAACCACTGGCAACGCGACCAAGACATCTCTGGCAGTCGCGATATGGTCGTTATTATTTCTATTACAGACGAAGAAACGTTGAATATCATACGTGAAAAAATTGAAAGCTTGCTTACAAGTCATATCGGTGTCGTTAGCATCTCTGCTGTTACTGTCTTGCGGCCAGAGAAATTTTAACCGTTTTATGCAAACAAACCGCAAGCTTGGCTCACCTTTGTCTTGACTTTTGGTTGGCTTTGAGTAATTTGCGCTTCAACGGATGGTCGCTTATGTGCGGCCTGTTTTATTTTTCGCACCTCATTTGCTTTTAACAATAAGCGGCAGGTTCAAGATACAGGATAAAAATCATGGCAAAGGCCACCACAATTAAAATCAAGCTGGAAAGCACTGCTGACACTGGCTTCTTTTACGTCACAAAGAAAAACAGCCGTACAATGACTGAAAAAATGGTCAAGCGTAAGTACGACCCGGTTGCTAAAAAGCACGTTGAATTCAAAGAAACTAAAATCAAGTAATTGTAGTTTCACATCAAAGTTTTAAAAGCCGCTCTTTGAAGCGGCTTTTTTATTGGCTTGTGATGAGGATCCCGATGGCACAAATATTGCTTGTTTCCATATAGAAACGAACGGAGCCACACATTGCTTGCAGTTAAACAAAACACTACATGGAAAGAGCAAAATCTTTCCGCAATCCTGAACCGACTTTCGACGCTACGCGATGCTGATAAAGTTGAAGAAATCATACAAGGTGATGCGCAAGGCATATTCCTGCGCAAATTGGATGATGTTCTGGAAATGTATTGTTTTGACAATAATACCCAGAAACTCAGCAACATCATGTCTCGAATCGATCTGACGAACCCATTAAACCTGATCGGGCCTTATTCACAGGCAGTGTTCCTGTCAGCTTTTTGGCAAGATAAAGAACCTGAAAATATTTATATTGCAGGTTTTGGTGGCGGGCGCCTTGCCATGGTGTACGCGCATTATTTTCCGCATGCCAAACTATATGGTTCGGATTACGACCCGAATGTAATTTCCGTTGCGAGCAAGTATTTTGGTATTGGCGAACAAGTGCTAGCAAATGTGAATGCAGCTGATAGCCGTGAAGACTTACTAAAATCAAATATCCTTCATGATATTATTTTTCTGGACGTATTTGCAGGCGGTGGTGAGCACGTCAACCATTTGGCTACGACAGAATTTTTCGAGCTTTGCAAATCAAGACTTTCAAAACATGGTGTGCTGGTAGCTAATTTGGTGATTATTGATGCACGCATGCACCAAAAGATTGCAGCCATGCGCAAAGTTTTTAATCATTGCCACGTATGGGAATACAACGGCGCTCATGTGGTTTTTGCAAGTCAGCAAGCGATGGCAGCAGATGAACTGATAAAACGTGTCACAGATTTTCAAACAACCGAGATGCCTGTTTATGATCTGCTTGATAAGGCCAAAATGTTGAAGCCGTTGGAATTAAATAAGGCCATTCAGCCTCTCTATGATGCGGACTTATAGTCTCGCAAGGCTACTATCTTTCATATTTACAATGCAAAAGATCTAACCAACCATTTTTGAAAAACAAGGGGTCGGTTGGATTTTGGGAATGGTACGAGGAGGCCATTAACTGATCCAAATCCAACCGACGACCCCACGGACCCAGGAGATGCGGCGGACCTGAGCACTCCGTAGGGTAGTGCAAGTATGGCACGCCAAAAGTTGTGCTAAACTTGCATGAGCGAAATTTGACTCACTTTTTGTAGAAAATCAACAACTTGTTAGGACTTTAGTAACTATTATGCTGATTGTAGGTTAGGATTAATGCTTAATATTCATAATACTTACGCCCACAAACAGCACAAAATACCGAGCCACTACGTAGCCCAAGCATTCGATGCGTAATTTTCGAAAATATATACCAAGGGTTAGGCTGCTTGTGTCATTACCCGGTTACGACCTGCATGTTTTGCTGCATAAAGTGCCAAGTCAGCACGCTTAAGCAGTTTTTGAGGTGTGTCATCTTCTGCTTCCAAGGAAGACAGGCCCATGCTGATGGTCGTATAGATTTGTTTTGACCCCTGCTCTGCAATCACTGGATGTTCTGCTACTTCTCGACGAATACGCTCAGCCACGACATGTGCATATTCTATGTCTGTGTCAGGCATAATGATTACGAATTCTTCACCGCCATATCGACAAGCGATATCAACATTACGAACACTCTTACGTATTCTGTTTGCAACCTCGATGATAACCGCATCCCCTACATCGTGACCGTAGGTATCGTTGACAGCCTTAAACTTGTCTATGTCACACATAATCGCGGTTAGCGGCTTTTTTGAAGAAACAGACTTATCAAAAAGCGAGGTATAGTGCATTTCAAAATAGCGGCGGTTATGTAACTCAGTCAGCGGGTCTTTCACAGCCATCTCAATCGTTTGCTGAACCGAGGCACGCAAACAATCATTATAGCGCTTGCGGCATAGTTGCGTTTTTAAACGTGCCAGTAACTCTTGAGCATCAATCGGACGTTTGATGTAATCATTGACACCAATTTCCATTGCTCTGCTGGTAACTTCTTCCTGATCCAGCCCCGCAATGACAATAATCGGTAGCATTCGCGTGCGCTCAAGTGAACGCAAGTGTGAGCATAGGCGCAAACTATCGAAGTTTTCCATGCTCAAGGAAATGATTGCTAGATCATAGCCGCCCTCAACGATACGGAATAAGGCATCCGTGGCGTTTGTCTCCACCTCAACATTGTTATTGATGCTTAATGTAGAAACCATTTTCTCATAAGATGCAGCTTTGTCGTCTACCACTATGATGTTTGGTTTTTCCTTGGGTGCGTTGACTTCATTCATCACCTGATAATGGTTCATGGCGAGTTCATCACCATTTGATGCTCTTAAACGCAAGTCATCGGTCAGCATTTTCAGACGAACAAGACTTTTTACTCGAGTAACAAGTGCCAAATCATTCACAGGCTTTGTCAGAAAATCATCTGCTCCAGCTTCCAGGCCTTTTACACGGTCTTCTGGCTGATCAAGTGCTGTGACCATAACTACAGGCAAGTGAGCCGTTTCAGGATCGGCTTTAAGACGTTTGCAAACTTCAAAGCCATCCATGCCAGGCATCATAACGTCCAATAAAACCATATCACACTGCCCGCTCTGGCAAAGTGCAATTGCATCTGCGCCATTTGTGGCTGTTAACACCTGAAAATACTCAGCCATTAACCTTGCTTCAAGAAGCTTTACATTGGTTGGTATGTCATCGACTACTAAAATACGGGCTGTCAATTTACTGTCTCACTACGCTGAACTAATTACTCTGTTGTTTCTTGCTGGTTGGCTTATTCGCCATCACCAATGTAATATTGAATGGTCTTGATAAAGGTTGCGACGGATATGGGCTTTGAAATATAAGCTTCACAGCCCCCTTGCCTGATGCGTTCTTCGTCGCCTTTCATGGCAAAAGCCGTCACTGCGATGACTGGAATAGAGGAGATCATTTCATCTTCCTTAATCCATTTGGTCACTTCCAAGCCTGAAACTTCTGGCAGTTGAATATCCATCAAAATAAGATCGGGGCGATGTTGCTTTGCCAAATCAAGGGCTTCCAAACCATTTCGCGTTTGGACAACCTCATATCCCTTGGCTTCCAATAAATCATTGAAAAGCTTCATGTTTAGTTCGTTATCTTCAACGATCAGAATTTTCTTAGCCATACAAAACCTCAGCCCAAATACGTACAAAATCTGCCGCACATACGCTATCACGCACTACCTTTTAAAGGACATTAAACAAATAAGGTTGACGAATTGGAAACGTAACGCAAAATCTTTGTAAATTTTAGGTTTCCATATCCATTGAAAATCTCAACCAAACTTGCCAAAATAGAAATAAGAATAATTTCCTGATTCAATTTAAGTTATGTCCATGACACCCGACACCGCTACATCCATCGCTATTTCAGGCCTCCAATTCATTGCCGGTGATGAGGAGCAGATTTCCAGATTTATTGCGCTTACGGGTATATCTCCTGATGAAATGCGGGTGGCGGCTGGGTCCGAGAGCTTTTTAATTGCTGTTTTGGAGTTCTTCATGGGAGATGAGCCGACACTTCTGGCTTTTACAGCAAGTCAAAATATCAACCCTGAGGATATTCAAAAGGCGCTTTATGTGTTTTCTCCGCCAGGGTTAAACTCTGGCGAAACCGAGTGGTAGGATGGAAACAACCACCACCGAAAAACATGAGGGATTATGTCGTGATTGCATCACTTGGCAAAAGCCTGAGAACCAATCCAGATGCAGTAAATGCGGCAGTCCGCGTGTTATTCGCCATCCCGAACTTAGAACACTCGCCATCGCGCACATTGATTGTGATGCCTTTTATGCCTCCGTTGAAAAGCGCGATGACCCTACCCTTGCCGACAAGCCTGTAATCATCGGAGGCGGGCGTCGAGGCGTGGTTTCGACCTGTTGCTATATCGCACGCATTCGCGGAGTGCATTCCGCCATGCCGATGTTCAAGGCGCTGGAAGCCTGTCCCGAGGCGATTGTCATCAAGCCGCATATGTCTAAATATTCAGAAGCGGGTCACGCCATTCGCGAAATGATGCGCACACTGACGCCCATGGTTGAGCCGCTCTCCATCGACGAAGCCTTTCTGGACATGAACGGCACGCAAAAACTTCATGGCGCCTGCCCTGCAGAAGTTTTGGTGAGGCTCGCCAAGCGCATTGAGGATGAGTTGAATTTGAGTGTTTCCGTCGGGCTTTCCTATTGCAAGTTTCTCGCCAAGGTCGCTTCCGACATGAACAAGCCACGCGGGTTTTCCGTCGTGGGCGAAGCGGAAGCCGTATCTTTCTTGCGCAAACAGTCTGTGTCGATTGTCTGGGGCGTGGGGAAAGTCACCCAGAAGATGCTGGCCAAGGACGGCATCACAGAACTCTCCACCGTGCAAGACATGGATGAGATAGAACTGATCAGGCGCTATGGCTCGATGGGGCAACATTTGGCACGGCTCGCGCGCGGTGAAGACAGCCGCAGCATCAAACCCAGTAGCGGATCTAAGTCTGTCAGCAAGGAAACAACCTTTAACGATGACAAATCGACGTCCGAGCAACTTCTGCCCGTCTTGCGCAAACTCTCTGAAGGTGTTTCCAAACAACTGAAAAAGAAGCATATCGCAGGGCAAACGGTTGTGCTGAAATTGAAGACAGCGGACTTTAAAACCAGAACGCGCTCACGCCAAATCCCTGACTCAACGCAATTGGAAGACCGTATTTTCAGAACAGGTTCTGACCTGCTTTTGCCAGAACTGGACGGCACAAGGTTCAGACTATTGGGCATTGGTGTTTCCACGCTTGGGCCTGATGAACAAGCCGACCCGGGTGATATGCTGGACCCAAGCGCTAACCGCCGCGCGGATGCAGAACGTGCGATCGATCATGTGCGTGATAAGTTCGGTTCAGACGCGGTCAAATTCGGCATTAATTTCAAAGGTGAAAAACATGAAACCAAGTGATGTATTAAAATTTTGGGAAAGCGTCGGCAGCAAGGGCTGGTGGATGAAAAACGATGCGGTCGATGTGCAAATTCAGGAAAAATTCGGCCAACTGCATGCGCAAGCCTGCGCGGGCGAATTCGATGACTGGCTCGAGACACCTGACGGCGCGCTGGCGCTGATTATTGTGCTTGATCAGTTTTCCAGAAACATGTTTCGCAGCAGCCCGAAGACTTTCGCCCAAGACGCCAAAGCCCTGGCTCTGGCAAAAGATGCCATTGCAAAAGGGTTTGACAAACAAGCTAATGAAACCCTGCGCTTTTTCTTTTATCTACCGTTTGAGCACTCGGAAAACATCGAAGATCAGGAAAGATCAATCGAACTGTTCGAAGCCTATAATGGCGACCCCGATTTCATGAAAGCAGCAATAGAACACCACGACATCATCAACCGCTTTGGCCGTTTTCCCCATCGCAATGAAGTGCTGGGGCGTGAGACAACGCTGGAAGAACAGGCTTATCTGGACGGGGGTGGGTTTAAGGGGTGAGGTTTGTTTGTTTGAGCACAAACTCTTACTTCCCCTCTCCCCATGTGGGAGAAGTAGTTGAGTAACCCAGCCTCCTCCTTGTGGGGAGGGACACGATTGCAAGCATGGCGCAGCAGAGTGGGTGGGGGTAAAGCAACTATCGTCTGGATTCAGAACTCTACTTCGAATTCGCTACCCCCACCCGTTCTGTCGCGTTCCACGCCAATCACGTGCCTCCCCACAAGGAGGAGGCTGACAATTAACCTCTCATGCCTGTCGATGAGTGCTCGCCATAATCACGGCTCCGACGTCATTCGAACGGTTATACGTCATCCTAGGGCTTGTCCCTAGGATCTAATCAGGATTCAACTTTCTTGAACTTTTAAGTTAGGCATCACTTTTAACTTCTACATTCATTATCATTTGGCAAACTGGCGTAGATCCTAGGGACAAGCCCTAGGATGACGTGCCATGGCGGCTTTAAGGTGAAGAAATTTTGAGAGAAAACTTAATTAGTTAAAGAGTGAACGGTAAACTTACTACTCATTTAAAGTTTACTGATCTTATATTATAAGACTTGATTTTACTTGCTTACTGATAAAAATATGATCCATTACCCAAGCCTCCAGTTGGTCTATTACAGCATTGTTCTCATCTGAGTTATCCAACCTCCTATGCCTGACAAGAAAATTATGAATTGGAAAACTTATACTATGAAAACCTCCAAACGAACCTGAATGGTCAACGTAGTTTGGAGCAAACGCAAAATTCATATTCTTAAAGATATGTCGTAGTTCTCTTTTTTCCCCAACTTGAATCAATGTATCAGATGCTAATCGCTCCAATAAAAAATTTGGACTTAACATCCAACTTTGGGTTTCAGAAATTTCATTTGAGGAAAAATGTTCATTCTTATTATGCTCATAAATATCCTCACTACAAAAATTATTGATACGTATAAGTTTCCTTATTGAAAAGCATATTGAATCAATTGCAAAAATAAGTGAGCCATCAAGATTTGTACCAAAACTTCCGTACCGATTATCAGGAGAACCAAATACTGAAAGATACTTTATAAAGTCATCCGTGCTTTTGCCCTCAAACGATAGTTTATTATTATTTTGAACTTCTGGCCAAGAAAGTTTTTGGGGTAAAATATTTTCTACATCAAACTGTTTGATGTCCTGCCATAATCTTATTAGGTCATGTCCGTATGTTCTCGTATCGCAATCATTAAATAACAATACTGCTTTCATGTATTTTTCAATCGCTTGCGCAGATAGTGTGTAGCAAGGATAAAACATTCCATTATTGAAAGCCCACCTCGCACTTACATATTCTTGATCAGCGGTCTCTATAAATAATTGATTGATAATCAATATTTTTCTTGCTTCTAAGCTATTATTTATTGGGAATTCTGCTTCAGACATAATTGGAACCTATATATGCGTGTGTTTTAGAAAAAATATTTAAAGCTAAAAATCTCACAAAAAAACATCGCCCCTCACCCACACTTCAAAGCCAACGCCCTCGCCCGCTCATCAAAGCCCGCTACCATTTCTATACCTGAGACAAACACAGGCCGCTTCAGTAGCGTCTCGTGCTCCCCTATCAACCCAATCGCCTTCGCATCATCTACATCCGTTTTCTGCGCGTCCTCCAGAGTGCGCCAGGTGGTTGAGCGGCGGTTTAGGGCTTTTTCCCAGCCAAGGGTTTCGACGATTTGGGTTATGGTTTCTGTCGTCAGGCCGTCGGCTCTTACGTCGTGATTTTTGAAGGCAATGCCTTCTGCTTCCAGCCATTTGGTGGCTTTTTTGCAGGTATCGCAGTTTTTGAGTGTGTAAACGGTCAGCATATTAATCAATCCTAATTCTCAATCTTGCAGGCATCTGCTTTGTAATACTCAATGTCTGTCAGCGCGGCGCGCAGCTGATAGTCTGGGTATTTCATCATCAATTGACGAGTCACACCATTTTCGTAGAGAAAGAAGGAGGCTTCATAGATTGGGAGTGCCTCGCCCGTATTATCAAGGTTCTTGTTAAAATAACTCATGGTAATGGGCCATGCCTGCTTGCCCTTGAAATCTTCAACGATTTTTTCTGCCTCGCCCTTGAGCGGTTCGTCTATTTTCTTGGCACTGCCAATCACCGATGCTGAGTTGAGCATTTTATCTGCGTCACCTGAGCCATCGAACACATCATGGGTAACAAAGCGATTGCCTGCTTTTGCATCTTGCAGAATGTCCACCAGATGGCTGACCGTGAAGATACCCTTCCCCAGGTTCAGCTCACGAGCATTTTCACCTTTTAGTTTTACAGTAATTTCATCATCAAGGCGTACCGCGCTGCCTGAGATTTTTTGATCTGCCTGATCGTTTACAAAGCTTTTAGTCTCAAAGGAAAACTCCTTACCGTCCGGACTTTCATAAGTTGCGGTCTGTTGATCTGTTGTGAAGTCATCGCGGCCTGTCGTTATGGTGGTGACGAAACGATAGCGAATCGAGATGCCGTCGCATTCATTGCCCTGCACTTCATAAACAATCCGCCCTTTCATGCCCTTGATGCCTGAGCGTTCTTCTGCATTTTCCAGTGTCACATCATAAATTGCGCGATGCGGCTTTAAAACTTCAAATCCTGCCGCAAATCCAAGCGAAGTCGTGGATAAGAGAACAGACAGGCTGGCAACAAGTATTTTCATGTGGCGTGACTTTCACAAATGCTTAAGATGAGTCTAAGGGTACAGCATACCCTGAACCAGACATGAGGCAACTCCATGGCGTTGGAATTTAAAAATAAAAGTGAACATGACCTTCAATGGATGATTGATCGCGCAATCGCTCATCGCGGCCTTCATGATGTCAGCAAGAGTATTTATGAGAACACACTCTCTGCGGCACACGCTGCGGTTAAAGGCGGCTATAACATCGAACTTGATATTCAGCCATCATCAGACATGGTTCCGATGGTCTTTCATGACTATGAATTGGAGCGGCTGACAAGCGAAAGTGGAGACACTCGCACCGTTGCTGCCCATACGCTGACCAAGATATTTATCAAGGATACGAAAGACAAAATCCCAACCCTTGAAGAGTTTTTAAATATCATCAACGGCAAGGTGGGGCTGGTGATTGAGCTCAAGGGGCGAAAGAATGAGGATGAAGGCTTTGTTGCGGCCATCGCTGATTTGCTTTCAACCTATAAGGGCGATGCAGCGATTATGTCTTTTCACCATCACATCTTGAGAGATGCACGCAAGGTTGCCCCTCACCTACCGCTTGGGCTTACGGCAGAAGGCGATGAACGCAGCTATAAAAGACACAAGCGCATTGCCGAAGAATGCAATGTGGATTTCATCTCCTATTATGTAAAAGTGCTTGGTTGCAAATTTGTTCAGGAGTTTACAAACACAGGGCGCAAATCCATTAGCTGGACTGTTCGCAGCAAAGAAGACAAGACTTATAGCGATAAATTTGTCGATCAGGTTACATTTGAGGGCTTCAAGCCTTGAACCTTGGTGAAGAGAACCAATTTATCACTGCATGAGTGACAGCTTTCAAATACGTATTATCAATACCCTTAAAGATATCGACGCAGACGCGTGGAATGCCTTGCAACCAAGCGAGTGTTTCAATCCGTTTATCTCTTACGAGTTTCTATATGCGTTGGAAAAATCAGGTTCCGCCATTTCCAAAACCGGATGGCTCGGGCAGCATTTAATTCTCGAAGATGACAAGGGTGAAATGCTTGGCACCCGTCCCTGTTATCTTAAGAACCACAGCCAGGGCGAATATGTGTTTGACCATGGCTGGGCAGATGCGTTTGAGCGCGCGGGCGGTAATTATTATCCCCAGCTGCAATGTTCAGTGCCGTTTACCCCTGCAACGGGTTCACGCTTTTTGGTGCCGCAATGTGAGGGCCGTGAAATTCGTATGACTGCGCTCGCGCAAGGTCTTCAACAATTGTGCGAGCGCATGGAAGTCTCTTCTGCGCATATTACCTTTATGGAAGAAGACCAATGGGCATTTGCAGG
>CALHIB010000102.1 GCA_938030595.1 uncultured Rhizobiaceae group bacterium
ATGCGTGAGAATGCCAAGAAAAATGCGTTTCGTCCGCTTCTTAAATTAAAGCTTGGGACGCCTGATGATTTACCAAGATTGCAAGCTGTACGTGAAGGTGCGCCAGACAGTCAAATTATGGTGGATGCCAATGAAGGTTGGTCGCTTGCTGATCTTTCAGCGCTTCAACCACACTTGGAAGAACTGGGCATCGCTTTGGTTGAACAACCTCTGCCGGAAGCTGATGACAATGGTCTTGTCGGCAACACCTTCACCATGCCTATTTGTGCAGATGAATCGAGCCACACCAGTGAAGGTCTCGAAGAGCTTCGCACCAAGTACGACATTATCAATATCAAGCTTGATAAAACAGGTGGCCTGACCGAAGCGCTAAAAATGAAAGCAAAAGCTGAAGAGCTTGGCTTTGGTATTTTTGTCGGTTGTATGGTGGGTTCATCGCTTGGCATGGCACCCGCAACGCTTGTCGCGCAGGGTGCCAGTTTTGTAGATTTGGATGGGCCACTGCTTTTGGCAGAAGACAGGCCACACGGCATTCGTTATGAAGGCTCAACAATGTATCCTCCGCTCAGCGGATTATGGGGTTAAATTTAAGGGTAAAATTATGTCTAGAATTGTTTTTGTAAATGGCGAATTTGTTCGCGAAGAAGAAGCCAAGGTTTCCATCTTCGACCGTGGTTTCCTGATGGCTGATGCGGTCTATGAAGTAACAACCGTTCTTGAAGGCAAGCTGATTGCCTTTGAAGGTCATATGATGCGTCTCGAGCGTTCGCTTAATGAGCTTGGCATGGACAAGCCTGAGTGGATGGATGATCTGCTTTCAATTCACAAAAAGCTTGTTGAAGAAAACAATCTCGAAAATGGTATGATTTACCTGCAGGTTTCCAGAGGGGTTGCGGATCGTGACTTTGCATACCCTGCGGCTGGTACACCTACCTCACTGGTTCTTTTCACACAGGCAAAAGATCCTCTTGCCAACCCAATGTATAAAACAGGCGCTCGCGTTATTACGGTTCCTGATCAACGCTGGGGTCGTCGTGATATCAAGACAACACAGCTTCTTTACCCTTCTATGGCGAAGATGATGGCGAAAGCTGCAGGCGTTGATGATGCCTGGATGGAAGAAGATGGTTTTATCAATGAAGGCACTTCAAACAATACATGGATTGTGACCAAAGACGGCAAGCTTGTAACACGCCATTTATCAACTTCAATCCTGCACGGTATCACTCGCAAGGCAGTCTTACGCTGTGCTGAACTTTTACAAATGGAAGTTGAAGAACGCCCTTACACAAAAGAAGAAGCGGCCAATGCTTCTGAGGCTTTCTTTACTTCAGCATCTGCATTTTGTTGCCCGGTTGTAGAAATTGACGGTCATACAATCGGAACTGGCAAACCGGGCAATGTTGTTTCTAAACTTCGTGATATTTATCTTGAAGAAAGCATGAAAGAAGCGCTTTAAGCCTTCTTTTCAATCAGGTGCAAAGCACACCTGTTTCAACCAATTCGAACCCGGTAATTTCAAACTCATAGAGTTCGGAGTTGTCGGGTTTCATTGCTCTTGCAATCAACTTACCTTCATCATTATGAAAAACTGCATGTGCCGTATGCAATGCGCGATAGCAGTGATCGCCATTTGGGTAATAGTATTTAATCATTTTGTTTCCACCAGATTTACAGTTTCAGGTAAGCCTTGCCCATTATTCCACCAACGATGTGGATTATCTCGTTCAGGATTATAAGCTGAACGGCTTGTCCAATCTTCTCTGAGAAAAATAACCGGTTCTTCGTAATGGTGTACATCGTGGATGACATCCATCAACTTTTCAAGCATTGCCAAATCACGTTCGATTGAAATTTTCAACTCTACCATTTCGTAGGTCATGGCTGTACCGGCTTCATAACTTCCTTCATGGGTAGAGGTGGTAGAATTCGCCTGAGGGACTGTTGTTTCCTTACCAACACCAGAAACCGACGCATTGCGATGATAGCGGCCATAGGGAAGAGGATGCACCGTCATGATCGCATCCAGTATTCTATCCGCATCACTTTCCAGTATTTGTATTTCCAACGTAAACACAGGCACGAATGTTCCTGATTTTGCTTTATAATTTTCTAACATTTTGATGGTCTCCCAATTCTTTTCACAAGACGTTATCACCAATGTCCAAAATCTAAAATTAACATGTGCAACGAACCTATTAAAAACACTTGATTATCCAGATTGCTTTTGCGTTTTAGCGCGTGATAGAGTTTGCCAAATCTGGAGTAACATCATGCCAACCAATGTATCCCTAACGGGACTAGCCAAAGACCTTGAAGCACGTGCGGAGACAGGAAAACCCATTCGTATCGGACTTGTTGGGTGTGGTGAAATGGGAACCGATGTTGTTACCCGCGTTGCGCATATGAAAGGCATTGAGGTTGCTGCTGTTTCTGATCGCGGCCTTGAGCGTGCTAGTCATGCAATGGAAGTTGCCTTTGGCTCTTCTGAAAATGGCAAGATTGTAGAAACGCAATCCGACATGACCAGTGCCATAGAAAAAGGCAAAATGGCAATCACGGCTGACAGCATGATGATTGCTGAAAACCCGTTGATTGATGTGGTTATCGACGCAACAGGCGTGCCTGCCGTGGGTGCAGAAATTGGCATTCACGCGATGGAACATGGCAAGCATCTTACCATGATGAATGTGGAAGCTGATGTTTGTATCGGCCCTTATCTGAAGTCAGAAGCGGAGCGCCTTGGGGTTATTTATTCACTTGGTGCAGGCGACGAACCTTCTTCCTGCATGGAACTCATTGAGTTTGTTTCTGCCATGGGTCATGAGATTGTCTGCGCGGGCAAGGGCAAGAATAATCCGTTGAACTTTGATGCCATTCCTGATGACTATATGGCAGAAGCCAAAGCGCGAAATATGAATGTACGCATGTTGGTAGAATTCGTTGATGGTTCTAAAACCATGGTTGAAATGTGTGCAATTGCTAATGCAACAGGGCTTGTCCCTGACAAAGCTGGCATGCATGGCCCCTCTGCAACAATCGACGAACTTTCCTCCACGCTTATTCCGCAAGCGGATGGCGGTGTCTTGTCTCAAAAAGGCTGCGTTGATTTCTCTATCGGTAAAGGTGTTGCGCCAGGAGTGTTCGTGATTGCGGATATGTCTCATCCACGCATCACAGAACGCATGGAAGATTTGAAAATGGGCAAAGGACCTTATTTTACATTTCACCGCCCCTTCCACCTAACCTCGCTGGAGGTTCCGCTAACCTGCGCACGGTCTGTGCTTTATGGAAAAGCGGATATGGTGCCTCTATCAAAACCTGTGGCTGAGGTATGCGCTGTTGCAAAAAAAGATTTGAGTGTTGGTGAAACTCTGGATCAAATCGGTGAATACACATATCGTGCGTGGGTAATGTCCAAGCATGAAGCGCAAACGAGCAAAGCCATTCCTGCGGGTCTCTTGGAACGTGGTACGGTAACTGCGCCTATCAAAAAGGGCGAATTGATTACCCGTGATAACGCAAAAGTAGAGGCCGGATCAAAAATTGCAGCCCTTCGTGCGAAACAGGATGCCATGGTGGCAGCGCTATAGTCTGATGCATCTATCATCCGAAGAACTTGAACGCTACGCCCGCCATATTGTTTTGGCAGATATTGGTGGTGCGGGGCAGCAAAAACTCAAGGCGGCAAAGGTTTTAGTCATCGGCGCAGGCGGGCTTGGTTCTCCGGTTTTGCAATATCTTGCAGCTGCAGGCGTTGGGACAATTGGCATTATTGATGATGACATTGTCTCGCTTTCCAATCTTCAGCGCCAAACCATTCATACGAGCGAGACTTGTGGCTCATCCAAAGTAGAAAGTGCCAAGGCTTTTCTGAAGTCTCTTAATCCGCATGTAAATATCGAGATACATCATTGTCGACTCACTCAAGCCAATGGTGATGAGATCATCGCACAATATGATCTCGTTGCCGATGGAAGCGACAATTTCGACACGCGCTATTTAAGCGCTGATGTATGCGAAAAGCATGAGAAGATTTTAGTAACCGCCGCCGTTGGCCAGTTCGATGCATCCATTACAACACTTAAGCCTCATAAAGTGAATAAAGATGGAAACCTATATCCAAGATATCGCGATATCTTCCCACAAAAGCCGCCCGATGGATTATTACCAACTTGCGAAGAGGCAGGCATCCTTGGCGCGCTCACAGGCATTATAGGCTCCATGCAAGCGCTGGAAATCATCAAGGAAATCACAGAAACTGGCGAAAGCCTCGCAGGAAGACTTATCCTATACGACGCAAAGTCTACACGGTTTCAGGAAATTACTTACAAACGGAAATGAATGAAAATAATAATTATAATAAAAGAAAAAACCTTTATATTCGACCCTGACTTTATCATAAATAATAATACATCAATATGATTAGGGTCTGAACCCAATTGGGAGATGGATTTTTGTAGGAGAAAATTTGCTCGACAGCAAGGCGTAAAACGTGAGGCAAACCGTCTGGTTTTCCAGGCTTTACAACGAAGTCTGTCGAGTAAATTGTCCCTATCGCAAAGCGACGCGGCAAAACGGTTCAAATCCGTCGGCAGCGCTTTTGACCGTAGAGGAACTACGCTCTGCAAGCACTTTCTAGTCTTTAAACAGTTTTCCAAGCGCAAAAACCTTCTCCCAATTGAGTCCAGACCCTAGTTGAATGGAACCATCACAAGTGTGTTGCATTTTGCTATATGCAAAAAAATATTTTGAAATTTGAAAAATCTAAAATAATCAAAAGTTTCCTTTTATTAGCAACTGTATCGATTTCCGCATGTGCGGTGCCTTTATCTGGTTTTAATAATACGACAGAGACGCAAAGCCTTGCCACGGGTGATAAAATTGATTTAACCGAAATCCAAACATCAAACCAGACAGATGAGCTGGATGCTATCGATATTATTAATCGCTCAAAGAGGCATGTCACACGCTCTGGTGAAATTTACATGATGCGAGGATTAGCAAACGTATTTTCTCGCGGCATTGATGAAATGGCTGAAGCGCTACGTGAGAGAGGTATAGATGCGTCCAATTTTTCATATATACAATGGCCAGAAATTGCAGATGATATCGTCAGACGTTCACAAACCAAAAAATTGTCTTATCCGATTATCATTGTAGGTCATTCTTTGGGAGCAAATGAAAGCAGTAAATTTGCAAATTATTTAGGCGAACGTGGCATTAAAGTTGCGCGTGTTGTAACATTTGACCCCGTTGAAAATGGCACTGTTGGTAAAAATATTGCAAAGGTTACGAACTACTACTTGCCAAAATCCGAGGGTAATCAAATTGTCGCTGGTGAGGATTTTACAGGTGAAGTAGAAAATATCGATGTTTCAAATAACGAAGATATTACGCATACAAACATTGAAAAGAACGAAGCGTTTCAAAAGAAAATCATTAGTAATGTGCTTGAACTGTCCACAAAGAAGAGAAAGCGCGTTTTGGTATCTTCTGGTCGATAATTTTATTGGAACTGATCAACATCAAAAGCGTTTAGTAAATAAGAATATCTAGAAAGGAGACTCTTCATGAAAGGCGTTTTATTGTGGTTGTTTGGAATTCCACTACCGGTGATTTTGGGATTATATCTATTTGATTTTCTGTAAATCACTTTTGCAAAGCCACCCATTCAGGGTGGTTTTTTTATAAGTTAAAATCCTCAAAATAATTATAGTAGACATTTTTGCTTTGGTTTTGGCAGTCAAACTCAATAATTATATTTTCATAATAATGGAACCATGAACCTTTCGAATAGTTTTTATTGTACAAACAAAAGGAAGGTATACGATGTCAAATTCATTACGTACAAACCACGACCGCGAAGAAAAACTTTGGGAAGAACTGTCCGACAAAAGAGCTGTAATGCTTGGATGTGAAGGTTCAGGTCATATGCAACCCATGTCACCGAACATTGATGAAGAGAAGAAACTGATTTGGTTTTATACCAAAAATACCACTGATCTTGTAAAAGCCTGTGGTCGTGGCAAGCAAGCCAGTTTGAATTTTTCCAATGACAATGACAGTTTTCATTGTTCAATCCACGGTGAATTGCGTGAGCACAAAGATCCGGAAATTATTGACAAGTACTGGTCGAAATTTGTTTCTGCATGGTTCGATAAAGGAAAAGACGATCCTGAACTTACCATGATGGTCTTTGAACCATCGGAAGCTGCATTGTGGTCATCTACGGATAGCATGATCAAATTCGGCTGGGAAATTGCCAAGGCAAATTTAAAGAAAGAAACTCCTGATATTGGATATCACGATATTATCGCGATTAATCCCCAGCCAGTATCAACTGCACTGCATATCAATAATTAAATAATAGAAAACAAAAAAGCCCTCTGTCTTAAAAGGCAGAGGGCTTTTTCATGTTCAACTAATTGAGATGGTTTTTCGATTTACAAATTCCAATAAGCCGTCACTGCAAAGTTCTCGACCATATCCGGAAGATTTAACGCCGCCGAATGGCAAACGAGGGTCAGAAGCTACATTGGCATTTACAAAAGTTGAGCCAGCCTCCAGATCGCGGCAGGCGATTTCAATTTCTTTTGCATCCTGTGTCATGATGGCTGAACCAAGACCAAAACGCGTTGCATTGGCAAGTTTAATCGCATCATCCAGACTTTCCACTTTATAAAGAGAAGCTACAGGGCCAAAGAGTTCTTCTGAGTAAGCGGGTGCATCTTCCGGGATATCAGCCAAAATTGCAGGAGTATAAAAATACCCCTCACCGTTTGACACATCACCACCACACAGCAATTTCGCACCTGCTTTAACAGAAGCTTCCACTTGCTCGTATAGCTCATCCCTGATTTGTTTTAGAGCCATTGGACCAATATCGGTTTCATCATCCATCGGATTACCAACTTTGAGTGCCTTGAAACGGGCAACCATCTTGTCCTTGAATTCTTCATATATATCAGCGTGGATGATAAAACGCTTGGCTGCGATACAGGACTGGCCATTGTTCATGGTGCGCCCTGTGATGGCTTTATCAATTGCAAGTTCCATGTCAGCAGATGGCATCACGATAAATGCGTCACTGCCACCAAGTTCAAGTACAGTTGTTTTAATCTCACTACCACAAGTTGCGGCTACCGAGCGACCAGCCGGCTCAGACCCTGTGAGCGTTGCTGCACGGATGCGATCATCTTTCAAAATTGCCTCGACTTTTTCTGAGCCAATCAAGAGCGTCTGGAAACATCCATTTGCAAACCCTGCACGATTAAAAATCTCTTCAATAGCGAGCGCTGAACCTGGTACATTTGAGGCATGTTTTAGTAATGCGACATTCCCTGCCATCAGTGCAGGTGCTGCAAATCTGAACACCTGCCAGAAAGGAAAGTTCCAAGGCATGACAGCAAGCACTACACCAATCGGCAGGTGTTTTACATATGAACTTGATGCCTCAGTCTCAATAATCTCATCCTGCATAATGTGTTCTGCCTGATCAGCGTAGTGACGACAAACAAGTGCACATTTTTCAACTTCTACGATGGCGGACTTGTATGTTTTACCCATCTCGGATGTCAGCAATTCCCCCCATTTTTCTTTTTCACTATCCAGAATATCTGCAGCCTTCATCATCAAGGCTTTGCGCTCGGAAAAACTTGTAAGCCGATGTTTTTGAAACGTGTCGTGCGCCAATGTTATGGCATTTTGCACGTCATCTTTTGTATGCTCATTGTAAGCTTTGATTTCTTTTCCCGTAGCAGGATTGATGCTTTTCATCATCATGGGTGTTATGTCCTTTTAGTTTTGTGATTTATATCGATGCCAATTATATTCACGATTAAGGCGTATAATATCAGCAGAGCTGGAACAGCAATAAATCCACCAACAGGCCCCCATATCCATAACCAGAACGCCAGTGATAAAAATACAATGAAAGGGTTCATGGTCATGCGTCTGCCAATAACATTGGGAGTGACCAGATTAGCTTCAGTCAGGTTTATTGTGAGAAATATAATTGCTGGTGTCGCTATTTCCAATACGCTTCCACCCAGCGAAAGACCAACCAAAAGTAAAATCAAAGCCATTAATGCAGGCCCCAAATATACAACATAATTAAGCAAGGCGGCCAATACACCCCATAGAAATGGTGAAGGAACACCCAAGATCCACATGGCAAAAGCAGTTATGGCACCCAGCCCGATATTGATGATTGTAATTTGCGTTAAATAAGATGCAACATTTGCTTCGATGTCCTTAAAAGTGCGAGCAGTACGCAGTCTCAAGGAACGTGACAAGCAAAGACTTAACACAGCGCTTCTAAATTGCTCTCTCGTGGCTACAAAGAAATAAAGACTGACAATAAAGATAATAATCTGGCTCATGAAAACAGGGACCTGCACTGCAACATCTTTAACAGCATCGGCGTTATCAAACTCGATTTTCATGGTTTCTTTTGAAATCGACATCTCGCTCAATATTTGGCTCATGCTACCCAATGAAAGTAATGCTTGTTGCCAGGAAGAAAGAAGCGAGCTAATCCGCGACCATATTGCAGGGAGTTTTTCTGTCCATTCTGTAAGGGGTACAGAAAGTCCCGCAAGGGTCGAAGTCAGAATGAAGATGAGACTCAAAACGACGACTGCGGAAGAAGCAAACGAGGGTAGACCAAACTTCTCAATTTTCTTTGCAGCTGGAATAAGCATTAACCCGACAACAATGGCCAAAAAAATTGGCGCCAAAATAAACTGCGCAAGTTCAAGGGCTATGATGCCTGCAAATATACCGATCCAAACTATTGAAACAAGCGATGCATTTTTCAAAACCATTTCAAAATTGGATGGTGTTTGAAAGCTGTATATTCTTTTTGTTGAATTGGTTTGACCATGATTGGATGAAATTTTATTCATCATTTAAAACGAGATAGATACGAAAAAGTTCCTTATAGATTTTATATTTTTGTATGGAACGAGTGGCCTTCCTTCTCGTTGTTTTGGTGTAGCTAAATGCTGCATTTCAAATTGAAAGGAGAATGTTATGAATTGGGATCAAATCGAAGGCAACTGGAAACAATTTAAAGGTAAGGCAAAAGAACAATGGGGTGAATTAACCGACGACGATTTGGATGTTGTTGCAGGCAAGCGTGACCAGCTCGTGGGTAAGGTTCAAGAGCAGTATGGCAAATCCAAAGAGGAAGCCGAAAAAGAAGTAGATGCGTGGCTCGAAAATAGCTAAACATTTTTGACATTTCTAAAAGCTGGCATTTAAGCCAGCTTTTTTTGTGTCTGAAATAAATTGAAGATAAAAAAAATACCGCCTCGAGGGGCGGTATCTTTGATTGTTTA
>CALHIB010000103.1 GCA_938030595.1 uncultured Rhizobiaceae group bacterium
ACGTGCGCACGAATACGCGCCTTATTGAGCAAGAACTTCGTACGACGGGTCACAACCTCTTCGCGGAATGCAATAAACGCACGCAGCATGTCCATCAGGTTCATCTGCTCAGGCTTACCGCCATTAAGAGCAACAAAGTTACAGCCAAAGGATGTTTGAAGCGGTGTATAGCGATAAAGCTGATTAAGAACCACATCAGCAACCGCATCGCGCTTCAGCTCAATCACAACGCGATAACCGTCACGGTCGGATTCATCACGGATATCAGAAATGCCCTCAACACGCTTATCACGTACCAATTCAGCCATTTTTTCAATCATAGAAGCTTTGTTGACCTGATATGGCACTTCGGTCACAATTAGCGCAATGCGTTCACCACCACGAATATTTTCTTCGGTGACTTTAGAACGCATTAAAACAGAGCCACGACCTGTTTCATATGCAGAACGAATTCCACTACGCCCAAGGATCATAGCACCCGTTGGGAAATCAGGTCCTGGGATAATCTGCATAATTTCTTCAAGCGGAATTGCAGGGTTTTCAATCATGGCCAAACAGCCATCGATCAATTCACCTAAATTATGTGGCGGAATATTGGTCGCCATACCAACCGCAATACCACCTGCGCCATTGGCAAGCAGATTGGGAAACTTTGCAGGAAGGACGACTGGCTCACGCTCGGAATTATCGTAGTTGTCCTGAAAATCGACAGTATCCTTGTCGATGTCTGAAAGCAGTTCATGTGCCGCCTTCGCCATACGCGATTCCGTATAACGCATGGCAGCTGCCTTATCGCCATCAATCGAACCAAAGTTACCCTGACCATCAATCAGCGGCAAACGAAGCGAGAAATCCTGCGCCATGCGAACCATTGCATCGTAAATCGCAGTATCACCATGTGGGTGATATTTACCAATAACATCACCAACAATACGGGCAGACTTGCGGTAAGGCTTATTCCAGTCATAACCATTTTCGTGCATGGAATATAAAATTCGGCGATGCACTGGTTTAAGGCCATCACGCACATCCGGAAGCGCCCTACTCACGATTACGCTCATAGCATAATCAAGATAAGATCGGCTCATCTCCTCAATAATGGAGATTGGTTTGATGTCGGAAGGATCGTCACCTGATGTTGGAGTATTTGCTTCGTCTGACAAGAATATTCACCCAATATTTTATTTGTACATACACATTATCCGATTCCCTTGAATCAAACAAATTACCCCCACCAAATTGGAATTATTTTTACCCATGATTTCAATGCCTTAAATGGATATCAACAAGATCAAACAAATTAATTGGGTAGTCTTTTACACAATAGCCTGATATCGAGGATTCATGTTTGAACTTGATGCAATATTAAACGCGTTTTTCACGCTTCTGGTAACGATTGACCCTGTTGGTTTAGCACCGATATTCATTGGCATTACCGTAGGCATGAAAAAGTTTGAGCGGCGTTCTCTAGCCTTGCGAGCCTGTATCATTGCACTTGGTTTAATGACATTGTTTTTAATAGCCGGTCAGATCATTCTAGATACCTTGGGCATTACGATCCATGCTTTCCGTGTCGCAGGCGGCTTGCTTTTGTTCTACACAGCTTTTGAAATGGTTTTTGGTGCACGCCAGGAACGAAAAGAAAAGACAACCGAGACAGCAATCAGCAAAGATCAAATTGCCAACCTGGCAGTATTCCCTCTTGCATTACCGTTAATCGCAGGACCAGGTGCCATATCCGCAACCATTCTGCTTTCGACTCAATTTGAAAGTAGCTGGGAATGGCGAGGCGTTCTATTTGCAGTCATCGCTTTTGTCATATTACTGGTGTATGTAGCCTTTATTGCTTCGGAACTTCTGAGCAAATATTTGGGTGATACAGGCCGTATGATTATGACACGATTATTAGGTGTGCTACTCGCTGCCCTTTCCGTTCAGTTCGTTATTGATGGTGTAAAAGCATTAGTTGCCTAATGCTGCTTGAAACTTAGCCAAATCATCTTCTGCACCTTCAAGCTCAAAGACAACACCTTCTGCTGTAAATGACCTATCAATAACATTTAAACCTGCAAGTTTCACTTGCCTCTCAACCTCGGAAGACAGCGCAAAACTAGCGTCATACTGTAGTCTGGCAATTCGTTTCCAATCAACAAGACTTGCTTCTTGTATGGCAAGATTGGAAGCCCCTGCATAGGCACGAGCCAGCCCACCAGTACCAAGCTTAGTGCCACCGAAATACCGCGTAACAATCATTCCAACATTTATGAGATTAGAACCGATCAATGTTTTTAACACCGGCATTCCAGATGTACCTGAAGGTTCTCCATCATCTTTGGCATTTTCAGTGATCTGATTGGTATCTGAAATTACTCTAAATGCGGTCACATGGTGCGAAGC
Source organism: uncultured Rhizobiaceae group bacterium (assembly GCA_938030595.1). Lineage (GTDB taxonomy): Bacteria > Pseudomonadota > Alphaproteobacteria > Rhizobiales > Rhizobiaceae > JAALLB01. Next base: position 2,398 of record CALHIB010000103.1, read on the forward strand.
CTTGGGATGCTTTACCCGCAAATTTTCAAGTGTATTTTCAAACTCTGTAATGGGTACAAAATTAGCTATGAACCTGGAACCCTTTTCTGAAAGTTCAGCTTCACTTGAATGTTCAATGGTTTGAAAAAGCAATATTAATCCTGATGTCTAAAGATTGCTTGCAACAGGAACAGGTACGATCATTTCTTTACCACCATAACCATGGACGGAGTCATGCGCACGCACAATAACATTTTTAACACCTGCCGGAATTTTAATTCGCCCTGATCGCGTAAAAGGTTGTTCATTCACGTGCGGATGCGCAAGAACGCGTTTGCCATAAACTGTCCCATCTTCTCCGACAACTTCCCAGCCATCTGCATAATGATCCCAGCCTTCGTCTGCATGTTTTACAGTAACTGAAAATGTATATTCGCCAGCTTGACCGCTGACTTCAACACCAACCACATCGGCCTCACCTGCAAATGCATTTGTAGAAAGTGCTGATAAAAACAAAATACTAAGTAATGAGCGCATGGTATTCTCCATTTTTCCAAATGCCCTTGCGTAAAACGAATGCCTTGTGCAAAAACAGTTTCAAATATTCATACAGTTATACTGGATTCGAGAATAGTCTCAACTATAGGTTAAAATCATGGCATCAGGTTCAAAAAAAGTTATCTACGCAGCAATGATTGGCAATGGTTTAATTGCGATTGCAAAGTTTGTTGGCGCTAGCATTACTGGCTCAGCTGCCATGTTATCAGAAGGCATCCACTCGCTTGTTGACACCGGCAATCAAGGGTTGCTGCTTTATGGTATTGCTCGCTCAAAGCGACCAGCCGATGAAAAACATCCTTTTGGTTATGCCTCCGAGATATACTTTTGGGCATTTATCGTAGCAGTTTTAATTTTCTCAATTGGTGCAGGTATCTCAATTTATCACGGTGTTGAAAAAGTTATTCACCCCAATCCGGTCGCTGATCCATCAATCAACTACATAATATTGATATTAGCCATGATGTTTGAAGGCGTTGCCTGGTGGATTGCTTATAAAGAATTCAATTTATTAAGAGGCAAGAAAGGTCTGTTTGAAGCTGTTCGAGACTCCAAAGATCCTACAGTTTTTACTGTTCTCTTTGAAGATACTGCTGCCATGCTTGGTCTTTTGGTGGCATTATTGGGTATCTGGATATCTGTCACATACAATCTTCCCGTTGTAGATGGCATCGCATCGATCATTATTGGTGTCATTCTTGCTGGCACAGCCCTATTGCTGGCGCTCGAAACCAAAGGCTTATTAATTGGCGAGTCTGCAGCGCCAGAAATTGTTGAAGATATTAAGCAAATTGTTGGCAACCATAAAACCATCATAGCTCTCAACGAAATACGTACATTACACAGAGGGCCAAACGATGTTCTTCTGGCTTTGTCTGTAGACTATAAAGATGATGTAATTGCTGGTGAGCTTGAACGCACGAATACAATGATTGAAATTGAAATTAAAGAAAAGTATCCCTCCGTTAAACGTCTATTCATCGAAGTTCAAAGCGCCGAAGACCACAAAAGTGAGATTCTTCGGGCTATTGCGCAACGAGAAGAGGAAAACTGAGTATAAATTTAAGAAGCTTCTTGTTTTACGACTTCTTGCTCTCGCTTAATTTCCGCAACCTCTGAAAGATTAATCACATCACTGGACATGGTTGGTTCGCCTTTCATGCGGATACCTGGCCCACCATAGCCTTCATAATAACCTGCTTCTACAATCTCGACTCCCGAATTTTCTAGTGAATGCAGGATATTCTTCAAAATAGCATCACTCGAGCTAACGGGGCCTAATGTTTTTTCCATACGGCGTAACAAGCCAATTGAGATATGACAAAATGATGCAAATTGTTGCTGGTTTAGGCGCAACATCGTTCTGGCTGCTTTTATCTGTTCGCCAGTTATAGTAATTTTTGGTAAAAAATCGTTCACTTGAACTCCATAGATGTTAATGCGGTGCTCAGGAAATAGTTCCGATAATTGCGAACTAAAATAAACCCTAATTTTGGTGACTTACCTGATTTGCATAAATTGCCAGTAACAAAAGCCCTAGTGGGAACGTTGCTCCAATGAGGTCTGCACCAAAACGACCACCAATACCTGCGACCAGTGCTGCAATCGAAATGGGAAAAAAGAACCGAAGGAACAGCATGGAAATCACTCCGATTGTTCCTTGTATGATCATGATGCATGAGAGCAATACCGCTGACATACCAAGCATGGCATATTTGATGACGGTGAGCGGCCATTGAATTGCGAATACCTCACCGCCTGTAAGCGCTTTAAAAACCAAAGCATTTTCTGAAAAATCCGCCAAAACTACAAAAATTAGCATTGTTAATATCATGCGAACCAAAGGGCGATTACCCCGATTTTGAAATGCCGTGGCAAGTAACGCAAAACCGGCGCCAAAAGTAATTGGAAACAAGATATCCAAAAAGAAAACAATCTGTGCTGTATGAAGTGGGGCTACCGCTTGTAATACGCCACCCATAGCAGGCACAGCATTTTGCCCACCTGGCAACAACGCCATACAAAACCCAAACAAAACGGCAATTCCCGTAGCAATTGCGAGCAGCGTTGATGCAAGTTGAAGCAGATGATGCGAAGCATGTGGAATGGAAGGTTTTACTTCTTTCATAGCCACTCGAACATGATCAATGCTTGGGTTTAGCCTATTGTTATCAGCAATCGCTGATTGGACTTTTAGGGCAGATGGCTTTTTTGATTTCTTTTTCTT
>CALHIB010000104.1 GCA_938030595.1 uncultured Rhizobiaceae group bacterium
TAACAAGAAGAATTCGGCCTCAATACCGGTTTTGACGTGCATGCCTTCGCTGGCAGCTTCATCAATCAGGCGTCGTAGAACGTTTCGAGGGGCTTGCGCAACATCTTCGTCTTCCATGACGCAATTGCCAGCAACCCAGGCGACTTCTTTTTTCCAAGGTAGCTGAATAGCTGAATCCGGATCTGGCACAGCCAACATATCAGGGTGCGCTGGTGTCATATCAAGATATGTCGCAAAACCTGCAAAACCTGCGCCATCTTCTTCCATATCTGCAATGGCAGAAGCAGGAACGAGTTTAGCACGCTGACCACCGAACAAATCGGTGAACGAAATCATGAAATATTTAATGCCTTTATCTTCGGCGAATTTGGCAAGTTTTGATACCATATGTTTGCTCCCTCCCAAGAGTCTAAATGCTATAAACTAGTAATCTCCATTACGTCCCGGTATCCAATTCGTGCCTGCCAGAGGTACACCAGACATCGCAGATGCCTCTACTGTCAAGGCGCACATGTCTTCTGGCTCCAAATTGTGAAGATGGTTTTTGCCACAAGCACGTGCGATTGTTTGTGCTTCAAGGGTCATAACTTTCAGATAATTTGACAAACGACGCCCTCCAGCAATAGGGTCAAATCTTGCCATCAATTCAGGGTCTTGTGTTGTGATACCAGCAGGATCCTTGCCCTCGTGCCAGTCATCATAAGCGCCAGCCGTCGTGCCAAGTGCATTATATTCCGCTTCCCAGCGTGGGTCATTATCACCAAGTGCGATTAGAGCAGCAGAACCAATTGCAACCGCATCAGCACCAAGCGCCATTGCTTTCGCCACATCAGCTCCTGTACGAATACCACCAGAAACAACAAGCTGAACCTCGCGGTGCATGCCCATGTCTTGAAGAGCCTGAACAGCGGGGCGAATACAAGCAAGCGTTGGCTGACCAACATTTTCAATAAACACATCTTGTGTTGCTGCGGTACCACCTTGCATGCCATCAAGAACGACGACATCAGCGCCGGCTTTAACAGCCAAAGTTGTATCAAAATAAGGACGTGCGCCCGCAACTTTTATGTAGATCGGAACTTGCCAGTTTGTAATTTCGCGCAGTTCAAGAATTTTGATCTCAAGATCATCAGGACCAGTCCAATCCGGGTGGCGACAAGCTGAGCGCTGGTCGATGCCTTTTGGAAGATTGCGCATTTCTGCAACGCGGTCTGAAATCTTCTGACCCAGCAACATGCCACCGCCGCCTGGCTTTGCGCCTTGACCAACAACAACTTCAATAGCATCAGCTTTTCGAAGATCATCAGGGTTCATGCCATAACGCGATGGCAGATATTGATAAACCAGTTTTGAGGAGTGACCACGTTCTTCCGGTGTCATGCCACCATCACCTGTGGTTGTGGAAGTTCCCGCAGCATTGGCACCACGGCCAAGCGCTTCTTTGGCAGGGCCAGAAAGCGCGCCAAAGCTCATGCCTGCGATGGTAATAGGAATATCAAGCTCAATAGGCTTTTTCGCAAAACGAGTACCGAGTGTCACTTTGGTTTCACATTTCTCACGGTACCCTTCCAAAGGATAACGGGAAATCGATGCACCCAAAAATAACAAGTCATCAAAATGTGGAACCTTACGCTTTGCTCCACCACCACGAATATCGTAAATGCCAGTGGCGGCTGCACGGCGAATTTCTGCATTAATCGGGTCTGTAAACGTTGCCGATTTTATGGGCGCGGTTTGAGGTATACCATCTTTGGTTTTGTTAATTTCATTCATAATTCAGATATCCTCAGTACGCGCCAGCATTATCAATGTTAAAGTTATAAAGTGTACGAGCTGAACCATAGCGCGTAAACTCTTCCGGTTTTGCATCAGCGCCTGCACGTTCAAGTAGGTCTTTCAAAATTTCAATATGTTCAGGGCGCATTTCTTTTTCTTCACAATCAGCGCCCAGGCTTTTAACTTTGCCACGTACAAAGAAACGCGCTTCATAACAACTGTCCCCAAGTGCATCACCCGCATCACCCAGAACAACAAGGTTGCCTGATTGAGCCATGAACGCAGACATGTGACCAATGTTGCCATGAACAACAATATCAATACCCTTCATGGAGATACCACAACGCGATGATGCATTACCTTTAATGACAAGCAAGCCACCATGGCCTGTAGCCCCAGCATATTGGCTTGCGTCACCTTCAATGATGACTGTGCCAGACATCATATTTTCTGCCACGCCTGGACCAGCAGAACCATCAATATTGATGGTTGCTTCTTTATTCATACCGCCACAATAATAGCCTGTAGAACCACGAACGGTTACTTCGATTGGGCCATCCAGACCACAAGCAATTGCATGACTGCCTTTTGGATTGATAACTTCCCAAGTGCGTTGGTTGGTATCAGCTTTTTGTGATTGAAGCGTTGAATTAACTTCGCGTAATTCAGTTGTCGCCATATCTAGTGTTTGCATATTAATGGCTCCAAAAATAAACGGTTGCTGGCTCTGGTTCCCAAACCTTAGCATCTTCAATGCCTGGTAGATTTACCAAAGCACGGTATTCAGAACCAAAGGCTACGTATTGGTCTGTCTCAGCCATAACAGCCGGCTTACACGCAATCGGGTCAC
>CALHIB010000105.1 GCA_938030595.1 uncultured Rhizobiaceae group bacterium
GTTCAGGGGTCGCTGTAAGGGCAGGAACCCATTGTGCGCAACCTCTAATGCAACATTACGGTGTAATATCGACCTGCCGTGCATCTTTTGCTATGTATAACACAAAACAAGAAGTAGATGTTCTTGTAGAGGCGCTGGAAAAAGCGCGTACATTTTTTGGATAGATCATGAGTGAACAAACAGACACAACCGAACAAGCAGAACCAAACGCAGCAGAGATCAAGACAGCTGAAGTTTCGTCTATTCCGGCAGATGAATTGGAAAAGCTGACGACTGACATCGTTGCAGCGATAAAGACGGTTTATGATCCGGAAATTCCAGTTGACGTATATGAGCTTGGTTTGATCTATAAAATCGATATTGAAGACAATCGCCTTGTTAAGGTCAACATGTCCTTAACCGCGCCCGGGTGCCCTGTCGCGGGAGAAATGCCTGGCTGGGTGCGTGATGCAATTGGCACTGTACCTGGCGTCATGGATGCTGAGGTTGATTTGGTATTCGATCCGCCCTGGACACCAGAACGCATGTCGGAAGAAGCGCAAATTGCTTTAGGTTGGTATTAGGATTTCTAAATCACTATATTAATAGGGATCAAGGAGAATCATATGTCTGGATTTGAAGTTATTACGCTTACAGAAGCTGCTCGTAACCGGGTAGGCGAAATTATGTCATCTAAGCCTGATGCTGAAGGTATTCGCATTGGTGTAAAAAACGGCGGTTGCGCTGGCATGGAATACACGATTGATTTGGTTGAGGAGCCAATCGCAGGCGAAGACAAGGTTGTTGTTCCAGAAGGTACAGTCTACGTCGCGCCTCAAGCCGTGCTTTTTCTACTTGGCACTCAGCTTGATTTTGAAATCACCAAACTGCGTACAGGTTTTGTCTTCAATAACCCCAACCAAAGTTCCGCTTGTGGCTGTGGTGAAAGTGTTGAACTGACACCTGCAGAAATGACGCCAGAGATGATACAGGCGCGTGAATTGGCCAAACAATAATATTCTAGTTTGTGTTTTTATAAATATCAGTAATAGTATTTTTGTCTAACCAACTAAATATTTTAGACGTAAACATATCTGTAGATATTGGCTTTGCCATATAATCATCCATGCCTGCTTCATAACATTTCTCCCGGTCACCGACCAAGGCATGGGCTGTGATACCGATAATAGGGGTTCGTAATAGACTAGAGTTTTTTTCTATTTCTCGTATTTTTTGAGTAGCGATGTGCCCATCCATAACCGGCATGGACACATCCATGCAAATTACAGAAGGTTTTAGTTTTTCAAATAGTGAAACGGCATGCTCACCGTTCTCTACAATTCTGAATTTTAGGCCTGTCACTTTCAAGGCTTCTGTGTAGATCACTTGATTAACTTCGTTATCTTCTGCAATCAGAACATCAATATGATCATCTGAATTTTCTCTGTGTTTAATATAGCTATATTGCTCTTTGAGCCTCGACACCTCGTAGGGTTTATCAATTTCAAAACTGGCATCAGCCAAGGCTTCCTTGAAAATTGATGCGGCGTCTTTTGGTAATTCCGACGTGTCTGCATTTAATTGACGTACAGCATTAATGCCATCCAGATTAGCTTGCGCATCTGAATCGATAGCCATTGCAAGTTTTGAATAGATTTCTTTTGATAATGCAGGTTTGTTCAAGACAGCCTGGAAGCCGAGATGAGAAAAAGACTTTCCATCATCAAGATAATCGACGGAAGTTAAAAGCAGAATAGGCGATTTTGCATATTTTTCTATCAAGCGGGTTTTTAATAATAAGTCAGCACCATTCATTTTTGGCATATGATAATCGAATATCATCGCATCGATTTTTATATCTTGTTCATCGCATGCCTTTAAGAATTCAAGTGCTTCAAATGCATTATCACATGATGCAAATTCACAATTCCATGAAGACAATTGCTCTTCAAGAATGTCCTGGTTGATCTTGTTATCATCAACAACAAGGATACGTTTGCCTTTCAAGGATGTTTGTGGCTGGATATTAGTTTTTGCGGTTGCATCATGCTCAAGATCAAGTTCGAACCAGAATTCTGAACCTGTTCCTTTTTCGCTGTTAACACCAATTTCACCGTCCATAATGGCGATAAGCCTAGATGTAATTGCCAGCCCCAAACCTGTTCCATCGTACTCTCTTCTTGTAGAACCATCTACCTGACTAAACTTTTCAAAAATTTTCTCAATATTCTGTTCTGATATACCGATACCAGTATCTTGTATTGAAAACCTGATTTTCCAATGATTATTTTCTGATTGTTCTCCGACGACATCAATGAGCACATGACCTTGTTCTGTAAACTTGATGGCATTGCTGGTTAGATTTACGAGTATTTGACGAATACGGCCAATGTCACCTACGAAAATTTGTGGTAAGTCAGGGCGAATTCGTACAATCATCTCCAGGTTTTTTTCAGTGATACGCGAAGACATCATTTGTGTTGCATCGCCAATTAAGCCATGTAGATCAAAAGCTTTTTTATCCAACTTCATTTTACCCGCTTCGATCTTTGAAAAATCGAGTATGTCATTGATAACGGTCAATAGTGATGATGCTGAATTAGTTATAATTCTGACAAATGAGCGTTGCTTTTCATCTAGTTTGGTTTTTGAAAGAATTTCAGCCATTCCCATAACACCGTTCATTGGCGTACGTATTTCGTGACTCATATTGGCAAGAAATTCTGATTTGGCTTCGTTTGAGGCGTTTGCCTGCTTTGTCATTTCATCCAATTTGATAATTGTGTTCGTATGTTTATCTAAAATAGCGTTGAACGCAGTTGCAACTTCAGCAGATTCTTCGCCATGTTCTATGTCAATTCTGAAGTCTTTTAGCGCATGTTCTGAAGTAGCTATTTCTGGTGTCTTCATGGTTTTTTCTATAGCCATACGCAATTTGTCTACGCCCAGAGTAGTGCCATGCTCTGTTGCGTTTAAACCAATAGTCTCTTCATCTTCACTTACGCGGATACCCCAAACAAAATGCATAATTCGCAGAAAAATATATCCGAGACCAAAGCTCCATATAAAGTTCAAACCCACACCCTCAATTTGAATTATCAATTGATCCATTCGTGAGTTGTTGATCATTTGAGCAGGGTCACCAAGAACAACCAATAGTATTGTTCCTGTAATACCTGCCATCCCGTGAATAGGGACAACATCGAGTGGATCGTCTAATTTGAACTTGTGAACCATAATGAATGAACCGATGATAGCAATGCAACCACCTGCCATGCCCAATAGAGCTGCACCGGAAATAGAAACAACTGAAACGCCAGCGGTAACAGCAACGAGACCGCCAAGCAGACCAGTGATTGTTGCCATCGGCTTAAAGAGGCTACGGTCAAATACATAGCCCAGAACCATACCTGCAGTTGCGCCAAAAGAAGCCGCTACAATTGTGTTTGCAATTATTTGTGGCAACTCTGGTGCTTCCGGTTTAACGGCGCCTGAGTTAAAACCAATCCACCCAATCAACAGAATTACAGTGCCCATAAATGCCAGAACACTTGAATGTCCATTGATATCACGTGGGTTGTTGTTTTCATCGAAACGATCTTTACGGGCGCCAAGAACAATAATTGCAGCGAGTGCGACCCACGCAGCAGTACTATGAACAACAGTAGAGCCAGCAAAGTCTATGAAACCTTTATCAGCAAGATAGGCAGGGTTTTGAGGTAAAATTGCATTGCCCCAAACCAGGTGGGCAAACATAGGGTAAATAACAGCAGCCACAAAAACAGCAAGAAACAAATATGATATAAATTTCATACGTTCGGCTACGGCACCAGAAATAATGGTTGCCGCAGTAGCGCAAAAGCCAAATTGGTAAATCATAACGACAAGGGCGCTTGCGTTACCCTCCATGGGATCAATGCCTCCAAACCCGAAGAATGGAGAGCTGCCTTGGCCAAATGTAAGTTGAAACCCGAATAAAAAGAAGATGACACCACAGATTACGAAATCAGAAGCATTTTTCTGCGCAACATTAATTGAGTTTTTTGACCTTACAGTGCCAGCTTCAAGTAGCAAAAAACCTGCCTGCATGAAGAGTACAAGTATTGCACAAATCAGCATCCAAACAACAAAGTTACTCTCCATTTGCGCTAAATAAACAGGGGAGCCTGCTGAGTATGTTTGTATGCCTGGTAATAAAAAATAGGCACAAGTGCCTATTAACATCAGTACAAATATAGACAACACAAGCCTGGGAAGGTTCTGCAGCTGTAACATGTCGGGGCCCCTAATATTTTACAGGAACGTAAACAATTATGGTAAATGCAAGGTTAAATTTCTGCTTCAAATGTAGGTTTTGTTGTGTGAAGTATCTGTATTTATTGTTATATTGAGTTTTGATTGCGTTTTATCTTTTAACTGCAGGGCAATGACAAGGAAGATTGAATATGGATTTATTTAACAGGTTGAAAGCTGATTGTATCTCGGACTGGAAAACTTACGCTGAGCATGAGTTTGTTGAGCAGATGGGGGACGGAACCCTTGCAAGGGAATCATTTCAACATTATTTAGTGCAGGATTATCTATTCTTAATTCAGTTTGCTCGCGCCTATGCCTTGGCGATTTACAAATCGCGAAACTTGGCAGAAATGCGTGGTTGCCTTGAAGGGTTGAAAGCAATTCTTGATACTGAAATGCAATTGCACCTCAAGCTCTGCGCCGAATGGGGACTTGATGCAGTTGAAATTGAAAAAACACCTGAGGCAAAATCCACGATCGCTTATACCCGCTATGTATTAGAAGCAGGGTCTGCTGGTGATATCCTAGATTTATTCGTGGCATTGTCTCCTTGCATGATTGGATATGCAGAAATTGGTGAACGCTTGAGTAAACTACCAAAAGGACAATTGGAAGAAAATCCATATACGGTCTGGATTTCTGAATATGCTTCTGATGGCTATCAAGAAGTAGCCCAAGGAGCAGGGGATCTATTAGACAAATTGGCAGAAACAAGCTTTACTGAAGCACGTTACCCAAGGTTGCTGGAATTGTTCAGGCAGGCAACAAGGCTGGAAGCGGATTTCTGGACCATGGGAATACAACTTTCGGATTAAAAATAATGGTCAAACAAAACGCGCAAATTAACAATCTGATAGATTATATTGAATTTAACGTATCAGACATTGCGCACTCAAAACAGTTTTATGCAGAAGTCTTTGGTTGGACTTTTACTAACTATGGCCCTGATTATTGCGAATTCACCGATGGACGCATGAAGGGTGGTCTTGCAACCCAAAGCCCGGTCAAACTTGGCGGGCCATTAATTGTATTCTAC
>CALHIB010000106.1 GCA_938030595.1 uncultured Rhizobiaceae group bacterium
TTTGCGTAAGTCTCAAAAGCCTATCATACTGGTAGCCAATAAAATGGAAGGCAAACCGGGCGAAGGCGGTTACTATGATGCCTTCTCTTTAGGCTGTGGTGATCCTGTTCCGATTTCTGCAGAACACGGTCAAGGCATGGCCGACCTGCATGATGCCTTGGTCAATGCAGTGGGCGAAGAAGTCGCGTTTCCTGAAAAACAGGAAACCGATGATGAAGAAAACCGTATCCTGAAAATTGCCATCGTTGGCCGTCCCAACGCAGGCAAATCCACACTGATTAATCAGATGGTTGGCGATGAGCGCATGCTGACGGGGCCAGAAGCTGGTATTACGCGCGATTCCATTTCTGTTGATTGGGAATGGGAAGGCCGCACGATCAGGCTTTATGATACCGCAGGAATGCGCAAAAAGGCGCGTGTTCAGGAAAAACTGGAAAAGCTTTCTGTTTCCGATGGGCTTCGTTCCATTCAATATGCAGAAGTCGTGATCGTTGTTTTGGATTGTACCATTCCGTTTGAAAAACAGGATGTGCAGATCATTGATTATGTCATCCGTGAAGGCCGCGCTCCTGTTATTGCGTTGAATAAATGGGACCTGATTGAAGATCGTCAGGAAACGCTGAAAGAATTGCTTTTGCAATCGCAAGAAGCGATTTCTCAGGTTAAGAATTTGAAGGTTATTCCAATCTCTGGCGAAACAGGTGAGGGACTGGATAAGCTCATGGAAGCGGTCAAGGAGGTCGATGAAGCCTGGAACCGTCGTATTCCAACGTCACCGCTAAACAAATGGCTGGAAGGCGTTCAATATCACCACCCACCGCCAGCCGTATCAGGCCGCCGCATCAAGCTTAAATACGTAACGCAAGCCAAAAGCCGCCCGCCAACATTCATGGTTTCAAGCTCGCGCGCCGATGCGCTGCCAGATTCATATGTGAAATATCTGATCAATTCGATACGCAAAGAGTTCAATCTTGACGCAGTACCAATCAGGCTATTCATCCGCAAAACCGACAACCCATATGCAGGTAAGAAGAAGCGGAATAATTAGGGCTACTCAGCAGCCAATAAAATCATCAGCGAACTAATACTTCGCTTTAAAGTCTCTTTTGACGCTTGTGATCTGGATAGGATTCGTAGCCCTACATATTGTGTAAGTAGCAAGTCTGCCAGTTGACTTAGACGTTCTTCAGAAAGTTCTGTATGTTCAGATGAGTGTTTGAGGGCTATCTCAAAGCCTGATTTCATTTTATTCAGCAGAATATGTACTGCTTCAGAGATTTGCTTGTCATTATGGGCAGGGCCAGCAGCTGCTGAACACAATAGGCATCCTCTGGTGTCATCATTTTCAATTGCACTTAAGACAGAAGCAAAGAGCTTATCGATTCGCTCGAGGCCGTCTTTGACGGTTTCATCGTTAAGAAGCTGTGTGGCTTTTTCGACTTCTGCTTCGTCATAGCGGTGCAGTATATTTATAAAGAGCGATTTCTTATCCTTATAAGCTTTATAGAGACTACCCCTAGTAAGCCCCATGCCTTTGAGCAGGTCTGGCAGCGATGCACCTTCGTAGCCATGCGCCCAAAATACATTCATCGCGCCATCAAGCACTTTGTCTTCATCAAATTCACGAGGTCGAGCCAAGGTACATCTCCTTATTATTCTTGGGTCTTTATATATTAGGAACCAATTAGTCAACAATTCACGGTTCTGTGTATATTTCGTGAAATCATGTGTTTTGTACCGATTGGTTCCTAATGCTATTACTAGTCCATCGGCAGCGTTCCTCCCCGTTGCTGACCCAAATAACAAATTTTAAACAAGGAAACTTAAAATGAGAAAAGCACTTTTAAACATCGCAGGCGCAGCACTAGCAACAATGGTCGTTATGGCTCCAATTTCTGCTAGCGCAGACTCAGTTGCTGCTAAAGGTTCATTCACTGGCGCAAGTGACCACATCACAACTGGTGGTGTTTCAATCGTCAAAACTGCAAATGGTGGCGCAGTTGTTATCCTCGACTCAAACTTCTCACTGGATGGCGCACCAGACCCACGTGTTGGTTTTGGTAAAGACGGCAAATTTGTAGATGCATCTGATCTAGGCGCTTTGACCAGCAAAGAAGGTCTTCAGGTCTATATCGTTCCAGCATCTGTAAATGTTGATGACTTCAACGAAGTTTACATCTGGTGCAAGAAATTTGCAGTACCGCTAGGTGTTGCCTCTATCAAATAAACTTCCCGCTCCCCCTAAATAAACAGGTGTCAGCAAGGTCTTTTGCTGACACCAAAAAAAGGAAAAATCCAATGCGCTTTATGACAAAAGAATTTCATGCCTACCTTGATTACCCTGTAGCCCTTGGCCTGATGGTCATGCCGATTATCTTAGGTCTGGGGGCAGTCAATCCACTTGCATTCTGGTTTTCAGTAATTACAGGCGTGGCAGCGCTCATGCTGACAATCCTGACAGATCATCACTTGGGTTTAATTAAGGTTCTTCCTTATTCATTACATCTAGCTGTAGATTTCATGGTTGGTTTGGCATTTGTAGCTATCCCAAGCATTTTTGGTTTTGCAGGTCTTGAGGCTGCATACTATTGGGTCATCGGTGCAACTGTTCTGGTTGTCGTTGGGTTACATAGGCCAGCAGAAGTCAGTGCTGCTGCTTAAAACACTATTTAAATCACAAACTTTTCCTAAAGGCTCGTCATGAGTCTTTTTTGCTTATAGTTAATAAAATATTTTAAAACGACAGGTGTTTAACCATCAATTAAGGTTAACAGTTTATCTTCTACTCAGTGGACATATTAGGTCAATTATTATTCGGTGCAATTTTTGTTGAGATTGTATCTTTGTATTGAGTGGAGTTTTTGTTTTGCGTAGCACTCGTTTTGGGGGCGCTTCTTTTGCGAAGCGCGCGGCGAATTCATTATTAATTGGCGGCCTGGCCACCGCTATCTATTCCAGCCAAACTGTAGAAATTGCACATCAGGATGTGGCCAGCCTTGTTGGTAAAACCGGTCAAGACCGATGGCTTGCTCACATTGAAGCGCCGATTGGTGAAACGGTAGCGCTGACGACTGCCAGCATGTTAGGCAAGGAAGTCGTACAACTAGCAAGCGGCAATGCACCCAAAAAACTTTCAGTTTCCAAAGAAGTAAAAGCCGGTTCAAAACCACAGCGAATCAACCGTGCCTTGAAAAGTGGTCGTGTCTTGCAGACAACCGCGCGCCAAGCACCAGAGAAATTTAACGCCGGATCAGTGCTCGAGCGCCATAGCGTATTACAGCCGATTGATCAGGGCAAAAAGCAAGTGCTTGCATTTGTAAAACCGAAAACAAATCAAGAAGCATTGCAGGTTGCGGCTCTTTTTCATCCCAAGAAGAAAAAGAAATCTCTTCCAAACACAGCACATTTACCTGTTCAGATTGCAAGTCTGGTTAAGCAATCTCAAAATTCTCTACTTTCATATTCAGCAGAACCAAAAGTTGAGTATTCCCCGTTTAGTGCTGTTCTGGTTGAAGAAAAACCTGCCAAGATTGTTCCAAAACTGGGTAAGGGTGATCACCGTTGGGCGCTTAATCCGCTACCAAAAAGCTCTTTTTCAAAACGACAACAGGCATGTCTTGCCAGAGGTATTTATTTCGAGGCACGTGGTGAGCCGGTAAAAGGCCAGGCAGCCGTTGCTCAAGTGATATTAAATCGTGTGCGCAATCCGCATTATCCAAATTCCATTTGTGGCGTCGTTTATCAGAATCAACATTGGTATAACCGTTGTCAGTTCTCATTTGCCTGTGATCGCATCAAGGACCGGATTAATAACAAGAAACTGTATAAACTTGCCCAACATATTGCCGCAGAAACAACAGCAGGGCGTATATGGTTTCCGCAAGTGGGCTCCTCAACGCATTATCATGCAACTTACGTCGCCCCACGCTGGCGCAAGAAGATGAAACGGGTTGGGAAAATCGGTTTACACATCTTTTACCGCACATATGGCGGTGGATGGTCATAAAATTGATCCCAAAAATGGGTTCAAATTCACGGATTCTCTAAAAACTCCTATGGCAGGATTGTCGCAGGGGTTTTTTCTTTGTGTAAAAGCATACAATTCAACGACTTAAGTAGTAGCATGACTGCTTGACAGAAAAGGGTCTCATATCTATGTTGCGGCCATCTTACGGGCTTTTTTAAAGGGTGTGTTTTCCGTTTCAGATTAAGGCAATTCGATAAGCATATTAAATGGCATATCATTGGGGTGTATTGGCAATAGCTAATTACGTACAGAAAGCTTGAAATGAACAAGAAAACAGACCGACTTGATGTGAGCTCTAAAGATGATCTTGAAAACAGGCTCAATGATATTAACAAGCGTCTTGGACGTGATGTTAACAATGATGAAACTGGTGAGGTCAAAAAACCGGGCAACTCCGGAATGGCACAAGGCATGCGTATCGCTTCTGAATTTGTTTCTGCGATATTGGTAGGCGCCGCCATCGGATATGCAATTGACTGGGTTTTTGGTATAGCACCGTTCGCGATGATATCATTTTTGTTGCTTGGTTTCGTAGCTGGTGTATTAAACGTTATGCGAGCTGCAAAAGACATGTAGGCACTTTAAGCCTGCGAAAGAATTTAACTGCACTTTTTGTGCTAGAGATGAATAGATAGAGAAGACAAAGTGGCAAACGATCCTATTAGTCAGTTTAAATTGAAAGAACTCATTCCGCTTGAAGTTGGCGGCATGGATATTTCTTTTACTAATTCATCTCTGTTTATGGTTGTAACCGTTCTTACAACGTCTGCTTTTTTTATATGGGCAATTAGTGGCCGCGGTCTGGTTCCAGGTCGCGCTCAATCGCTTGCAGAAATGACCTATGAATTTGTAGCAGGCATGTTGCGAGATTCTGCTGGCTCGGAAGGCATGAAGTTCTTCCCGTTGGTGTTCTCACTATTCTTGTTCATTCTTGTAGCCAACATGTTTGGCATGTTCCCATATTTCTTCACTGTAACAAGTCATATCATTATTACCGTTATGCTAGCGATGCTGGTGTTTATGACAGTTATTCTTTACGGTCTTTACAAGCATGGTCTTGGGTTCTTGAAGATTTTCATTCCAAGTGGTGTTCCAGGTTTCATCCTTCCTCTGGTTGTCTTGATCGAAATCATCTCATTCTTTTCTCGCCCTTTAAGTCACTCTGTTCGTCTCTTTGCTAATATGTTGGCAGGACACATCACACTTAAAGTGTTTGCGGGTTTTATTTCTTCTATGTCTGCTGCGGGTGCCGTTGGTATCGCAGGTGCTATTCTGCCACTTCTGATGGTCGTTGGTCTAACAGGCCTAGAATTCCTTGTAGCATTCCTACAAGCATACGTCTTTACATTGCTAACTTGCATGTATCTCAATGATGCCCTCCACCCAGGTGGGCACTAATAATTATCTTTGCATATCCATAAAGGAGCTATCAAAATGGAAGCAGAAGCAGCAAAATATCTCGGCGCAGGCCTAGCAGCAATCGGTATCGGTGCAGCAGCTATGGGTGTGGGTAACATCTTTGGACAGTTCCTATCAGGCGCTCTTCGTAACCCATCAGCAGCAGACGGCCAATTCGGTCGCCTAATCTTTGGCTTCGCTGTGACAGAAGCTCTAGGTATCTTCGCATTCCTAGTAGCACTTCTTCTACTATTCGTAGTCTAATACAGATTTGAATTTTCGCGAAGGCATTGCACTTTAGCTTTGCCTTCGTACTCTATTCATTTCCCTAGATTACTTCTGGAGTAGAATAATGTTTATCACTCAGGCTTTGGCCGCTGAAGAAGCAAATGCAGGTGGAGCTTTCCCTCCATTCGATCCTGCAACCTTTGCGTCACAGATTTTGTGGCTCGTCATTACATTTGGCGTGTTCTACATGATTATGAGCCGTGTGATTATTCCACGACTTGCAGGCATTCTTGAAGTTCGTCATGACCGTATTTCGCGTGATCTGGACGAAACTGAAAGACTGAAAAATGAAGCTGATGCAGCCCATGCCGCTTATGAGCATGAACTTGCAGAAGCCAAGAAAAATGCTCACAGCATTGCGCTGGAAGCAACTGAAAAGTCGAAAGCAGAAGCAGCAACAGCGCGTGAAAAAGTTGAAGCTGAACTTGCAGAAAAAATGGCAGAAGCCGAAGCTCGCATTGCTTCGATCAAGGCAAAAGCCATGGCTGAAGTTGGAACAATCGCAAATGATACAACAAGTGAAATTGTAAAAGAGCTCATTGGTGGTAAACTCACCAAGGCAGAAATTACAAAAGCTGTATCAGCTAGCGTGAAATAGGAGAATAACATGGACGCTACCGCATGGTCCCTTGTTGGCCTCATTCTTTTCATTGGTCTTGTTCTTTATCTCAAAGTGCCAGCAATGGTTACTAAAGGTTTGGATGAACGTGCTGATAAAATCCGTAATGAATTAGATGAAGCACGTGAACTCCGTGAAGAAGCACAAAACCTTCTCGCTGAGTATCAAGCAAAGCGTCAGGCAGCTGAAAAAGAAGCAGAAGAAATTGTTTCAACTGCGAAACGCGAAGCATCGGCCCTAACAGAAGATGCTGCTCGCAAAACAGCTGAATTCGTTGAGCGTCGCACCGCATCTGCTGAACAAAAAATCACTCAAGCAGAAGCTCAAGCTATGGCAGATGTTCGCGCATCTGCTGTTGATGTAGCAATTGCTGCCGCAGAGCAAATTGTTGCTGGTAAAGTAACAGGTGCTACTGCAAGTGGATTAATCAAAAGCAGTATCGCTGATATTAAAACCAAACTGAATTAATCAGTTAATTTATAGCATTAAATTTTAAAGGCGCTTTCGGAGCGCCTTTTTTGTTGCCCGGAATTATTTATTTTCCAGTATTTGCTTTAACGGCGAGAAGCTTTTTCGGTGCAGAGGTGAGCCACCAAATTCAAATATTGCATCACGATGCTTTTTCGAACCATAGCCTTTATGGCCGGCAAATCCGTATTGAGGAAAGTGTTTATCAGATTCTATCATCATGCGGTCGCGAACCACTTTTGCAATAATCGAAGCTGCTGCAATGGTCAGCGATCTTGCATCTCCTTTTACAAAAGCTTCACCCATGCCGATTAATTGCTTTGGCACATCGCGCCCATCAATCATTGCAAAATCAGCTTTAATGGGAAGTCGGGCAACAGAAATTTCCATCGCGCGCAAAGCTGCTTCTCTGATATTGATTGTATCAATTGTCTCAGCATTTAAACTGCACCATGCAACATGCGATGTTTTAAGTATTTTATCAAAAAGAAGTTCGCGACGTTTTTCTGTGAGTTTTTTAGAATCGTTCAAATCCTTGGGAAAATTGTCAGGATCCAAAATAACTGCCGCCGCAGTAACTGGCCCTGCCAAAGGACCGCGACCTGCTTCATCAACGCCAGCAATAGCACATTTGCCCTCATTGATTAATCTCTCCTCAATCGAGAAATCAGGGCACTCTGGAAGGGTGAAGGATTTAAAAGAATCAGTGAGGGACATACGGGGATGATATCTGCTCACTGATCCTCTTGAAAGCCCGACAAGAAAATTGCGGCGGCAACTTGCCGGGGTTTAGAATCTAAATCGCACGTTGAGCGTAGCGAAGCGCAAGATTTAGATAATTAAAAGAGTAATCGCACGTTGAGCGTAGCGAAGAGCAAGATTTAGATCTTAAAAGAGCGTTAGCTGATTTTCCACTTCTCGTGCCGGCGGGATAAATTGTGAATGATCAAGCCTACGCTTTACTTCATTTAGACCAAGTTTATTGCAAGCGATTTCAAAACGTCTTCCAATCTGCCATGCATATGGTCCGTCACCGCGCATGCGCTTGCCAAATTCCGCATCATAATCCTTGCCACCTCGTAGCGCGCGCAGAAGTTTCATCACATGGCGGTAACGGTCTGGATAATGCTTCAATAGCCAATCACGGAAGAGGGGGGACACTTCTCGTGGCAGCCTGAGCATAATAAAGCCTGCCTCAGTCGCACCAGCAGCTTCAGCTGAATCGAGAATACGTTCGATCTCATGGTCTGTGAGGGCAGGAATAACAGGCGCAACCATGGTAGAGGTTGGAATGCCTGCTTTTGTTAAATCTCGAATGGTCTTAAGGCGAAGTCCAGGTGTTGCCGCGCGTGGTTCCATGGTGCGTGATAAA
>CALHIB010000107.1 GCA_938030595.1 uncultured Rhizobiaceae group bacterium
TATGCAGGCCGCAACAATTGGCAAAGAAATTGATGCAGGTGAAAACTTCGAAAACGTACAAAGAGGCGACCTGATCTTCTGGCGCGGCCACGTAGGCATCGCTCAAGGAGATGGGCTACTCCTCCACGCCAACGGCAACAGCATGGACGTGAACTCAGAACCACTCCTGCCAGCGATAGAACGCATAGCCTATTTATATGAAAAACCTATTGGGGTTAGGCGGGTTTGAGGAAGGTTATGATTGCTTGTGACCCAATGTAGTCATTAAAGCTTTAAAAGTGGATTGCAGTTATGTGAACAAAGCAGCACTAGATATCGTTTTATAACTGGTATATTTTCAGGCCATGTCTGATAAAGAAAAACAAATGTGTCCTTGCTGTGGTTTTCCCACTTTATCAACTAGGGCGATGTATGAAATCTGCACTATTTGTTGGTGGGAAGATGATGGTCAGGACGAAAACAATGCTTCAAAAGTCTTTGGTGGACCAAATGGTAAATATGCATTATCTGATGCACGTTTGAACTTCAAAAAACATGGTCATATGTATGATTATGGTAAAGGTATTGAAGTCGTAGAAAAACCTAGTAGACCGCGTCAGCAGTTGCTTGAATATGTTTTCAGCGTGATTCAAAGAGACATTGAGATAAACTCTAAGGTTTTAGACGACTTGATTGAGAAGCAGCGATAGAACAACAATTCAAAAATTGTAACTTTTGCTTCAAAGTAGCCATTCAACTAAATTCTTAGCGTGGTCGCTCCTGGCACACACCTGCCATCATCCAATCCTACCCCAAATCCACACCCAAAGCACTGGCGACCATGGATTGAAAATGATGAACTGCGTGTTCGCTCAGTTCCGTTCGGCCTTCATCAACAATAAACCGCCCTTGATTATAGCTCTTTGAGTGGAGGCCTTGTTGAACGCTTTCGCAGAGTTTGATGTCTTCGGGTTGTAGTACGTCTTTTTGATAGTCTGCGGCTTCTTTTAGTTGAGGCGAAAGTTTCCCGCCCTTGGTGAACCAGTCCTGATATTCAATCGTGCGTTCTGGTTCGCTTGGGTTCATTTGTAAAACCGACATATTGGCCTCGCCCGGATAAAGCCAGATTGTGATGTTTGGCCAAACAAAAAAACCTGCATAGCCAAAATCCACGTCACCGGGTTCAAAACTAAAAGCCGTAGAACTGGTGGTATTGGGAGCAGCAGCACATTGAGACGAATAGCGCTTGTGGGTGATGGTGCGATAAGAATCCATATTAACAAGATCAACAAAATCCCTATGCGCGGGTGCGCAGTGATAACATTCAAGGAAATTATCAACCAGCACCTTCCAGTTAGACGCCACATCAAAGGTATCGCGTTGCGCATAGGCCAACGTATCAACGGAAGGCATATAGTGCCTGATTTCTTCCTCAAGGCCATCGTAAGTTTCAGCAAAAGATTTTGCATCTGGATCAAGGTTCACCATGACCATGCCGCAAAAAATCTCAAGACGAATAGGCTTTAACGGGAAGTCATTCTTATCAAAGCCTGCAACATTTTCAGAGTTTCGTGCATTCACAAGATTGCCATGAAAATCAAAAGCCCAGGCATGATACGGGCAGGTTATGACATTCTTCTTACCTGAACCTTCCAGCAGTAAATGTCCACGATGTGCGCAGACATTATAAAACGCGCGGATTTCACCATCATCGCCCTTGGCAATGAAAATATTTTGCTGGTGAATTTTAGTCGTAAAATAACTGCGTGGCTCAGCTACCTGAGAAACATGCCCCGCATAATGCCAGGTCTTGTAGAAGATCGCTTCCTTTTCCATCTCATAGATTTCAGGGCTGATATAAAATCGTGCAGGCAACGTATAAGAGCTTGAGGGATCAGCCGTAAAAGGCGCATCGCTTTTTAAAAATAAACTTGGTTCTATGCTCATGATCTAACCCCAATTAAAAGTCTTTCAAAAAGCTATCGTCAACCAGGAATACTGTCAAACTGTGATTTGTGGGTTTTATTTAGTGTTGGAATCTACGTGCGTCATCCTAGCCCTTGTGGCTAGGATCTACACAAGTTGCACAAAAGAATGTTTTCACAAATTATAATTCATGCCTAATTCCAAGTCCTGTAATAAACAAAACATCTTAGATCCTAGGGACAAGCCCTAGGATGACGGAGGGTGTAGCAACTTCCCTCTTGCATTCTAAGCTCAAAACTTCCATATAAAACTCGGAAGATTGGTGATGGACGAGTTCCTTGGCCACTGGGTCAGATCCGGAAGGAAGCAGCCCTGTTAAGATTTTACTCGGGTCATCTTATCCAGTCTTCCACTTTTCCTTGTGACAATTATATTCTCTTGCAGATTCTCCTATGTCTCTTGCGTAAGTTTGCGCTATAACCTGTGTCATGAGTGAAGATAAATCCGCCCAACCTTACCGCGTGCTTGCGCGTAAATATCGCCCGCAGAACTTTGATGATCTGATCGGGCAAGAGCCTATGGTGCAGACGTTATCCAATGCATTCAAGACAGGACGCATTGCACAGGCCTATATGCTGACGGGTGTTCGAGGCGTGGGCAAGACCACAACTGCGCGTATTTTGGCACGCGCGCTTAATTACAAAAATGATAGCGTCGACCAGCCGACCATTGATCTGGCAGAGGAAGGCGAACATTGCCGTGCCATCATCGAAGGTCGTCACATGGACATCATCGAGATGGACGCGGCTTCCAATACTGGCATTGATGACATGCGAGACCTGATTGAGTCCGCGCAATATCGGCCTGCCACGGCACGTTATAAAGTCTACATCATTGACGAAGTGCACATGCTCTCGAAGAGCGCCTTTAATGGTCTCTTGAAAACGCTGGAAGAACCGCCCGAACATGTGAAGTTCATTTTCGCGACGACTGAAATTCGTAAAGTACCCGTTACCGTTCTTTCGCGTTGCCAGCGTTTTGATCTGCGCCGCATTGAAGCGGGGACGTTAACAGATCATCTTGGCAAAATCTGCGGTGAGGAATCCGTCAAGGCAGAAACCGACGCGCTTGCCATGGTTGCCCGCGCAGCAGATGGTTCCGTGCGCGATGCGCTCTCCATGCTTGATCAGGCGATTGCCCATGGTGCGGGTGATAGCGGTGCAGGCATCACGACTGAGACCATGCGTGATATGCTGGGTCTGTCAGACCGCGCGCGCATCGTTGATTTGTTTGAATATATCATGAAGGGCGACATTGCTGCAGCGCTCGGCGAATTAAAATCGCAATATGATACGGGCGCCGAGCCAGAATTGGTTCTGACTGATCTGGCAGATTTTATTCACCTCGTTACACGTTTAAAATATGTGCCTGATACCGCAAACGACGGCTCATTGACCGAGATTGAAAAGACGCGCGGCAAGGAATTTTCAGATCAGCTTTCCGTGCGCATTTTGGGTCGTGCATGGCAATTGCTTTTGAAAGGTTTGGGCGAGGTTTCAACTTCCGAGCGCCCGTTGGCAGCGGCAGAAATGGTTTTGGTTCGCATGGCGCATGCTTCCAGCCTGCCAACGCCTGATGAACTCTTGAAGGAAATGCAATCTGAAGGAAGCGGCAAAAGAAGCGCACCTTTGGCGGCGCCGTCAAATCCAAGTACTGACGCCACGGCCTCAAGCAGCATGGCGCCTAATACACCACCAACCACGCAACCAATCATGAGTGCCAATACTGGTGGCAATAATGTGTTGGCGATGAAGCAGCCTGAGCCTGTTGTGCAAGTTCAGGAAACGCAGACTGAAGCGCCCACTAATTTTAAAACGCTGAACTCTTTTGATGAGTTGATCTTCCTTGTTGAGGATAAACGTGATCTCGCCTTAAAGACCATGATTAAACGCCATGTGCGGCTGGTCTCTTTCAGCGATGGTAAAATGGAGATGAACCTCGTTGAAAATGCGCCGCGCGATTTTCTGGGCACCTTGGGCAAGCGTCTGGAAGAGTGGACCGGCAAACGCTGGGTGCTTTCGATCAGCCAAGAGCAGGGTCATCCAACTTTAGCTGAGCAAGAGGCCTACGAAAACGAAGCACGCATGGATGATGCCAAGGCTGATCCAGCCGTAGAAGCGATTATGTCACAATTTCCAGGTGCCAGAATTATTGACATTAGAGTGCGCGAGGAAGAAGAAGCCTTGCCCGAAGCACCTCCGGAAAAAGATGAAGACGAGCTTGGCGAGTTCTTCGAGTAAGAATATAAACCAACAAAGAATCTTTTGCCTCATGCAAAGGTTAAATTGGAAAAGGAACTAAACACATGAAAGACATCATGGGCCTGATGAAACAGGCTTAGCTTTATATTCCCGAAAAGTTGTAGACTTTTTGGATAAGAATATAAACCAACAAAGGATCTTTTGCCTTTCGCAAAACTGGAATTGAAATAAGGAACTAAACACATGAAAGATATCATGGGCCTGATGAAACAGGCAAAAGAAATGCAATCGAAAATGGAGAATATGCAGAACGAACTTGCCGAGATGGAAGTTGAAGGTTTTGCTGGTGGTGGTTTGGTTAAAATCACCATGAACGGTAATGGCCAAATGTCTTCGGTCATGATTGACCCAAGCCTTAACAAAGAAGGTGAGATGGATATTATCGAAGACTTGGTCATGGCAGCGCACAATGATGCCAAGGCAAAACTCGATGCAGCCAAAGCGGAAAAGACACAAGAACTTACCTCTGGTCTGCCGCTCCCTCCCGGCATGAAATTGCCGTTCTAAAAATTATGTCATCCAATCGCGTCACAGGGCCTGAGATTGAAACGCTGATCCAGATTTTGGCAAAATTGCCGGGTCTGGGGCCGCGTTCTGCACGCCGTGCCGCATTGCACATGATTAAAAACAAGGACCAGCTTTTACGCCCACTTGCCAATGCAGCAGATGATGCCGCAGAAAAAGTAAGCGAATGCGAGGAGTGTGGCAATGTCGATACAGCTAACCCATGCACGATTTGCAATGACGTTCGCCGCGATGTTTCAACCATCGTTGTGGTCGAAGATGTGGCCGACCTTTGGGCACTGGAACGTGCACAAGCCGTGAATTGCCTCTATCACGTGTTGGGTGGAACACTCTCCCCGCTCGACGGCATTGGACCAGAAGATTTGACCATCGACGAACTCATCAACCGCGTCTCAAAACCGCTAGTCCAATATTCAAGCGAAGACCCAAAACAACGCGAAGTCATTCTGGCCGTCAACGCAACCGTAGAAGGTCAAACGACTGCCCACTATATTACCGACAGGCTGGAAGGGTTGGACGTAAAAATCAC
>CALHIB010000108.1 GCA_938030595.1 uncultured Rhizobiaceae group bacterium
TTGCCGGTTGCTTTTTCTCTGGCGCGGATTTCAATCGTTGCCTCATGCCCGTTCATCACGGGCATGGAGACATCCATACAGATCACTTTTGGATTGTGCTTTTCATAAAGATCAACCGCTTCCTTGCCATTGTTGGCAATCAGGAAGTTGTAGCCCGCCCCTTGCAGGATTTGGCGGAAGACGATCTGGTTAACCTCATTGTCTTCTGCAACCAGCACATCAATCACCTGACTACCCACAGGCTTTGCAGAGAAGCGACGTATGCCGTCTTCTGATACATCAGATTTGCCTTGCTCAACAACCGGTGTGGACTTGGCAGAAGCAGCCCTGAGAGCAGAAGCTTCCATGTTTGCCTGTGTGTTGGCCTCTTGTGTCTGAACGTGTGGCGCAACACGCGGGCGCTCGGCAATAACCGGCGTTGAAGGCGTTTCAACGGCAGTCACGTCAACAGGATCGGCCAAGGCAGGAACGTCACTGATCTCAAGCGAAGGTGCTGGTTCTACTACTCTTTGTACTTCAGGAGCGGTTATTTCTGCCACCTCATCATGCGTAATGTTCTGCAGGCCACCTGCTTCATCACGCAAGCCTTTGTGGGCGACTTGCTTGTTGCCAATCGCACGCACCATGGCAACACCCTCACGCGTCTCATTGTTCTCATCGCGTGATTCTTGCAATACGCGGATAATAGTTTCTAGTAACAATGAAGAGCGCGCAGGCTTGACCAAATGGCCCTGAATGCCAAGCGAAGAGAAGTTCTGGCCATCTTCGGTCTGATCCACGGAGGTCAGCATGATAACGGGCGTCTTGTTAAGCTGCGCATCAGCACGGATCGCCATGGCCACTTCACCACCGTTCATGTCAGGCATGTGATAATCCAGGATAACACAATCAAGATCAATCCCCTGACTTGCCATGGCTCGCATGACCGCCAGACCTTCTGCACCAGAAGCTGCCGCCGCACTGTCAAACTTCCAGGCCTGCATGTTCTCAAGCAGGATGGAACGGTTGACCAGATTGTCATCAATAATCAGAACACGTGCACCACTGACATCCACAGGCACATGTTTTTTGCGCGTTGGATTACCATGCACCGGAAGCGTGATCTCAAACCAGAAGGTGGACCCCTTGCCCAGCTCTGAAGTAACCCCAATATCACCCCCCATCAGATCAACAAGTGAAGACGAGATGGCAAGACCAAGGCCTGTGCCTTCGTGTTTGCGGGTGGCACTTTCATCGACTTGCGAGAACTTCTCAAACACACGCGCTGCTTTTTCTTCCGGGATACCAATACCGGTATCTTCAATCGAGACCTTCAGCCTGG
This sequence comes from uncultured Rhizobiaceae group bacterium, assembly GCA_938030595.1. Taxonomy (GTDB): domain Bacteria; phylum Pseudomonadota; class Alphaproteobacteria; order Rhizobiales; family Rhizobiaceae; genus JAALLB01. The sequence continues at coordinate 1,322 of CALHIB010000108.1, forward strand.
CATTGCCTGCTTCAACCGTACCACTGACATCGATAAAGACATGGCCTTCTTCGGTAAACTTCACCGCATTGCCCATCAGGTTCGTGACAATCTGGCGGATACGTCCGACATCGCCAACAAACATCTCAGGCAATTGAGGATCAATGCGCACGACCAGTTCAAGATCTTTCTCGGCCACTTTGGAAGAAACCAGCGTCGCCACATCTTCAATCGCTTCACCAATTTTAAACGGTGCCGGATCAAGCTCCATCTGACCTGCATCGATTTTGGAGAAGTCCAGAATGTCATTGATGATGGTCAAAAGTGCTGAACCGGACTTCACAATGATATCGGCAAACGTCTTCTGCTTTTGATCAAGCTCCGTCTTGATCAACAACTCAGCCATCCCCATGACACCGTTCATCGGCGTACGGATCTCATGTGACATGTTAGCCAAAAACTCAGACTTCGCACGGTCCGCAAGTTCAACTTTTTTGTTAGCAACACGTAAATTATCCAGCTGGCGTAAAATCATTTTTTCCATCGGCAAGAAAATAAACAAACCGACACCTAGCAGCAGAATTGAACCTGCAGCAACAAATGCAATGGTAATTGTTTTAAGCGCCCCGGATGCGTCCACCAACTTGTCAGAAACAAATGAAATCTGTGCGTTATCAAATTGTCCAATAAGCAATCCATGCACACTGGTGATACGACTTGCAGCATTCATGTAAGGCGCTGAATAATCAATCGTTCGGCGCTGATTTTTAATATCTATAAAATAAGGGCGGCGTTCAGGAACATGAATATCTGTTAAACGTTGAACTTCATTTACACGTCCTACAAGATCCTCATACATCCAGAATGGGTTACCATTAAGCGACGTAATATCCTCAAACTCTATTTTTATTTCTTGTCTCAGTTCGCTGTAAACCTGTCTGGTTTCATCAAGATTGGCGACAAGCTCTTCGTGATGGAGTTTTAGAAAATCAAGTGTTGTGCCAAGACTTTTGCCGATATTTGGATTTTGCAAGCGTTCAGAAGCAAGGGCAACCTGCTCGACCGTTTCATTCAAATGCGATAATTTTCGATTAAGCTCATTAAGGCGATAAATATCAGTATTATTATAATTGAACGCAAAAATGAATACTGCGCCAAGACCGCCTATCAATAGAAGACTCAATAGATATCGTATTCTTACGCTAAACAAACTATTCCTAAACATAATACCCCAAAACGTTGTCATGCCCCGATACAGAGCTGCCCAACTTTCAGAATAAGTCGAGAAAGGTAAGAAAAGGTTAACCCTAATAAAATCTTACTTGACGATCGTAAGCTTCTCAGCAGCTCTGGTAATGGCGGTATATAACCAGCGGTCACGATGCTCACGAAATGCATAGCTTTCGTCAAAGAGATAAACATTTTCCCACTGCGAACCCTGAGCTTTATGCACCGTCAAGGCATAGCCATAATCAAAATCGTCATGGCGTCTTTTTATCTGCCACGCCACTTCTTTTTCCGGTTCTTCGAACGCAGCCTTGAGCAATTTCACTTTAGCAGAATGTCGATCAACGCCCTCATCTTCTGTGCGGATCAAAATATTCATGGCAGGTTTGACAGTGCGCGCTGCACTGGTTACCTGCCAAAGCGAACCGTTGAGCAATCCTTTTTTGGGATCATTGCGAAGGCAAACCAGTTTATCCCCCGCAGCAGGAAGCGGCCCTTCAAAACCTTTTAGATCCCGCAAACGTTGGTTGTAGAGTCTGCGCGTTTTATTGGTTCCGACAAGCACTTGATCAGCAGCAAGCACATCATCCGTATTCACATCACGTTTGGCAATAACTTTCGCCGCATCGCCATAATCGCCGATCATCACCTGATTGCCTTCACGCACTTGGCGGGCAAGTTCGATAATCGGATTATCTCTCGCCTGGCGGTGGATTTCTTCAAGTAAAATATCAGGCTCATGCTCAGTAAAGAACCCACCGCCACTGACAGGCGGCAACTGGCCCGGATCTCCCAAGACCAAGACAGGCGTACCAAACGACAAAAGATCCCGCCCCAAATCTTCATCCACCATCGAACATTCATCAATGATAATCAGATCAGCTTTTGAAAGTGGGCTTTGCCGGTTTAGCGAGAAAGTCGGCAAAACTTCTTTTCTACCAGT
>CALHIB010000109.1 GCA_938030595.1 uncultured Rhizobiaceae group bacterium
ATCTATCAGCCCCTAGTGTGTCTTATGGGTCATATCAACCCGCGATAGCGCCGCTTTTGAAACGCGGTCCAGAATTACAGCAAGAAGCACGATGCCTATACCGGCAACAATCCCCACACCAAGCTCAAGGTTACGAATACCGCGTAAAACGTTCACACCAAGACCCGGTGCAGAAACGAGAGACGCAATCACAACCATCGCAAGCGACATCATGATGGTCTGGTTCACACCAGCCATTATATTTGGAAGTGCAAGCGGCAGTTCTACGCCCACAAGACGCTGTTTGGAATTCATGCCAAAAGCATTTGCAGCTTCAATAACATCTCTGTCCACCAAACGAATGCCAAGATCTGTCAAACGTATCACCGGTACGATCGCATAGAGTATGATGGCTATGCCGTAGAGTTTTGACTCTGTAACCGAGAAAAGGAAGATCAGCGGAATGAGATAAACAAATGTCGGCAAGGTCTGTAGCAAATCAAGTACTGGCACGATGGCACGTTGTACTTTGTCGGACTTTGACATGCCAATACCAATCGGCACCCCGAGTAAAACGGATATGCCCGTACAAACAAAAATAATGGAAAGAGTTTGCATCGCAATGTCGTAGTGATCGACAAATGCAAGCAATAAAATTGAGAAAGCTACAAAAGCAGTTACCGCTTTTGATTTTGAAGCAAACCATGAAATGGCTAGCAAGATAGGAATCATAATGAACCACGGAACAGCCGAGAATGTCCAAAGCGCACCATCCAACAACCAACTCAACGGTTGCGTAATAGGGTCAAGCACGGTTTTAAGCGCAGGCTTAGCCGCCAAAAAAGCATTCTCAATGCCTTTTGTTACGTCACGTGTTTGGCTTAAGTGGCTACAGCTCTCGTTAAGGTTATCAAGAGATGGAAACGGAAAGAGAGGGCCAGTCGCCTCTCCGCCTTTTCCTTGTGCAAGCAAATCCGACATCGACAATGGAGCATCGGATGGCTTGCCGCCACACCATTCTTCCAAGCCTAATGTTTTGAATAATCCGTCGTAGAACGCCATGGTTCCCCCCAGTCTGGAAATAAAAAACCCTCCCGTGATAAACGGGAGGGTTGAATTTAAAAGCTTACTTTAGAATAAGAGCAAGTTTTGCTTTTGCATCTGCGCTTAACCAACCAGCCCAAACTTCTTTGTAGTTTGTTAGGAAGTGAACAGCAGCTTCTTCGTTAGAAGCATTGTTGTCCAGGCGCCAAGCTAGCACTGCACCCATTTGAGCGTTTGTGAACGATACGTTCTTTAGTAGCGCAACAATTTCCGGCTTCTCTTTGGCAAAAGTACCAGAAACAGCTGTCGCAACTTTAGCAGCTGGGTATGCAGAGTACTTAGGATCTGCACAGTCTACTTTACCGTTACAAGTGTGTGCTTCGGCGTTGTGGTCACCCACTTTAACTTGAACCATTGGGTATTTACCCAATACAGCCGTAGGAGCCCAGTAGTAACCAAACCATGGAGCTTTATCAGCGTAAGCAGCAGCAATTGAAGTCTGTAGAGTTTCACCAGAACCATGCTGGAAACGCTCTAGGCCGGTACCTTCAATCTTAAGTGCTTTAAGGTTGTTGTTGTTAATGATGTCACAAGCCCAACCTGATGGACAATCGTGGAACTTGCCGCCAACAGCAGCTGGGTTCTTCATGATGCCTTCCCAAGTCGTAAGCTCCGGGTTTGATTCTGCAAGGTATGCAGGGATCCACCAAGCTTCAACACCACCGTCTGAAAGTACGTTTGCAACTTCTACCAATTTACCTTCGTCAACAAGACCTTGGTAAGCTGGTGTAGAGTTTGCCCATACTTCCGTTAGAATGTCTGGCTCGCCAGTTTCTGCAAGTGATGTAAGAGCCGGTACTGTTGATGAAGGAACTTTTTGAACCTTACAACCGTAACCTTGTTCCATAAGGAAAGCAGCAACCGCTGTTACAACCTGTGATGATGCCCAATCCATTTCTGTAATAGAAACTTCGCCACATTCAGCTGCGTGCGCTGCTGTTGTACCGAAATGTGCTGGAGTGCCACCAAGAACCGAAGCTGCAGCGACTGCTGCGCCCAATAAATACTTTTTCATTTTCTTCTCCCATTGCGGTTCAGTTTATCTGAACTCAACAGTTTGAAAGAAAGCACAAAAAAAAACAGGTTGCGAGTAAAAACGACATAATTCATAGCCAAAAAACGACATAAGCTAGATTTTTTTACACCATACTTAATAATAAGAGTCGAAATGCAGTGTCTTCGCTCTAATTTACTTTGTTCCCAGATTCGCAACAACATTTTCAATCATTCGCATCCCTGCCTCACCACCCAGTGACATAATGCTCTCAGGATGGAACTGAACTGCCGCAACCGGTTCATTGACATGCTCGATACCCATTACAATACCATCTTCTGTAAGGGCGGTAATTGTAAATTCGTTGGGAAGTTTTTGCGGGTCAGCATGGATAGAATGATAGCGCCCAATTGTAATCTGATCTTCCAGCCCTGAAAATACGATACCAGGTTCGTTGACCTTAATGCGGGATGGCTTTCCGTGCATTGGAATATCAAGTTGTTTTAATTCACCGCCATAAGATTCTGTAATAGCTTGAAGTCCAAGACAAACGCCAAAGATTGGCAAATTTTGAGCTCGAACTTTTTCAATTGTTGCCGCGCAATCAAAATCTTTGGGACTGCCAGGCCCTGGAGACAAGACAACCAAATCAGGCTTATGCGTTTCAAGCGCATCATCTGAAAGTGGTGAGCGTACTGTTACAACTTCTGCACCCGTCTGGCGGAAATAATTGGCTAGCGTATGAACGAATGAATCTTCATGATCGACAAGAAGGATTTTGCGCCCCTTACCCACTTGAGCCGTATCACGCGCATAATCCGCATCATTGGTTTTCCCCGCTTCACGAATAGCAGTTAACATGGCAGATGCCTTAAGCTCTGTTTCACGTTCTTCTTCCATCGGGTCGGAATCAAACAGAAGCGTTGCCCCTGCCCGCACTTCTGCGATACCGTCTTTAATACGAACAGTGCGAAGTGTAAGACCAGTATTCATGTCACCATTGAAATGTACAACGCCAACTGCACCTCCATACCATGCACGAGGAGATTTTTCGTTCTCCTCGATATGACGCATCGCCCAAAGCTTTGGCGCGCCCGTAACAGTCACCGCCCAAGCATGAGAAAGGAAACCGTCAAAAGCGTCCATACCCTCACGCAGGCGACCTTCGATGTGATCAACAGTATGAATAAGTTTCGAATACATCTCGATTTGGCGACGACCAATGACCTTCACACTACCCGGTTCGCAAACGCGCGATTTATCATTGCGATCTACGTCCGAACACATGGTCAGTTCGGATTCGTCTTTTTTGGAATTCAGCAGTTTGAGAATTTGCTCGCTGTCCTCAATCGCATCGCGACCACGTTTGATCGTACCAGAGATCGGGCACGTCTCAATGCGGCGACCAGAAACGCGAACGAACATTTCAGGTGAAGCACCCACCAGATATTCCTGCTCACCCAAATTAATAAAGAAAGAATAAGGAGACGGGTTTATAGACTTCAACTTGCGCGAAATTTCTGCAGGCTGTGTTTTACATTGCTCATAAAACATTTGTCCTGGCACAACTTCAAACAGATCACCCCGAATGAATTTCTCCTTGGCTTTTTCAACCATCGCAGCATATTCACCCGGAACATGATCGCCTTTTGGCGGTACAATGTCTGAAGGTTTAAATGGTTCTTCTACAACCTCACGCGGAATGCTTCTGGTTGAAACATCACCAATCGAGAATTCATATTTGTCGTGCCAGGCAATTGCTTGGTGGTGATCTACCACCAATATCTCGTCTGGCAAGAACAATACTAAATCTCGTTGACTAACACCACGATCCATCTTGAAGTCGAGATCATCAAACTGGAATGCAAGATCATAACCAAAGGCACCAAATAGACCAAGATTGGGGTCTTCATCAGATCGGAACAAATCGACAACCGCACGAACAACAGAAAACACTGTAGGCGCACGTGAACGCTCTTCTTCACTGACAACACCACCGCGTTCAATCACGCGCAGAGTTACGGTGTTCTCATCCAGTGAAGCTGTTGCGACATGGTCATGCGCTTGCATCAAGTTCAGCAAAGGCTCAAGGAAAATACGGCCACGTTTGTTATAGGCGATTAATTTGACATCCCTCCCTTGCGCTTCAATGCCAAACGGCGGATTGACGATGGCCGTATCCCAACGCGTGTAACGACCCGGATATTCATAATTTGAAGAAAGCACTGCACCACGCTGCGAGTTCACTTTATCAAGCGTACTATCAATGGCTGTTGTATAATCACTTGGAAAGCTTTCGCGCTCGATGCGAACACCGCCTTGCGTTTCAAATTCAATTGTTGCGGATACCATCCGTTTATTCCCTCTATTGGCAGCTCGAACTATCAATCCCGAACACCAAAACAAAAGCCGCTCAGGATTTTTCCTAGCGGCTTGATTTTTCACATAGCAAATCAGTGGCCGCTAATAGCTGCCCCACCACCATGATTGTGAAATTAAATGTCTCATGAAAATAGTCATAACGGCAGTATGATTATCACGCAAGAGTTTTTGGTATAAGAAGTTGGGCGGGAGACCTGCACCGGGCGGATTGGTCCAGATCTCCCTATTTAACAACCTACCCTTGGGCAGGTACACGCAATACTGATCTATAGCAGGGGGACCAGTAATACATGTTTCGTTGCCTCCAATTATGTTTGGGGCGTGCTTGATATATAACAATATATACGTGTACATGTAAATAAAAAACAACTATAAGTTGTATTTACATCAATACATACGAATTCTCTTATTACGCAATTATTTCAACGAGTTATTGATTTAAATAAGAATTTCTAATGCACCAATAGCATTTTGAAGGTACTATCGGTCCAGCACATCCCGGATTTCAACCAGATTCGCACGCACTCTAAGCAAATCAAAACCAATCGCTTCCATGTGTGATTTGATGATACTTGAAGCACTACCATTGGCAACGAGGAACGGTTGAGTACTCATGACATCCGTAAGCTGTGAATCTATGCGCTCCCACAGACCATTAAGATTTCTTTGTTCAAATACATTTTGAAAGTCACTGCGCATGGCTGTTAAAATACCGTGGTAGGCATATAGCTGGCCATAGGTAAACCAATAGCGATCATCTGCACGACGATCAAAGCCAATGAAGTTTGCATCAACCATTCGCTTTTGCAGGATATCTGATGTTGAGCCAATATCAGCGGTTACACGATCCAGGAATTGTAAAAGATTATCAGCGCGCGCATCAAATTCCGCCTTACAAGTCGAAAGCTCAACATTAAAGTCATTAAAATATTTTTGAGCTTCCCTTAGCCTGGACTGCGTCGAGGGCTGCAAGAACGGCGGTGTAAACGTAAATACCCAGGCGTTCTCACGATAGTTCGCAGCTTCGCGTGCTTTTTGAAGGTTTTGATTGATAGACGATGTACCACGAACACGGCCCAAACGATCAACCAACTCAATAGCAGTACGTCGGACAGCCTGATTGACACCCAGTTGAAAAGCAGCACGGTTATCAAAAAACGGAGTTTCTTTCCAATCGATAGCAAAGAAAAGGCCAGCTTTGTATACTGGATTGGATGGCAGCCAAGTGCCTTGATTTACATTCTTATCAATTAGATCAGAAGCAACCTGTACCATAGCAGAAGGTTGACAACTATTCTCGCCAATCGTGTCACCAGCACCTGCCTGTGCGTTTTCAATGCTGTAGGTTTTTGCATATTTCTCATCGCCGATAGACCATATTTGGGTAATCGCAAATAGATAGGCATAGCTCAAAACGATTAGTAGCAAGATGATGAAAACAGGAATCTTGATAAACCAGCCTTTACCACGCAACCAATTGCGGAAGGTAATAAAGGGCCAAAGTACGCCAGCAATGACATAGCCAATTCCCCTGCCAATCAGTTCAAACAGTTTGGAGAAAAGATTAATAATTGGATCAAGCATGGCTTTCCCTTAAATAGCGTCTGGCAAGTCTAGAGATACAATTCTTCATAGACTCTTTCTTTATCTTTTAAATAGGTACTCTCTAGCGCTTTTGCCACAAAATCAGAATACCCTTGCGACCAGCTCTCACGGTCACGATGAAAGTCAGGTCTATTAAATTCAAATCTGGATATGAAATCAAACGGCACATAGTGCGAAATCAAACGATTGGTTAGTATCATGTCACGATGTTCAGGATCAGCCCGACAAAGAACAAACTTCAAGTCATCTTCTACATTGGACATTTGAATTTGTTTCCAGTCATCCGCCTCATCGGTCGCCCAATCAATCAACGGAATAATATTATTATCCTTAACCAATTTGGAATTATCTCTCATCCAGCGGCGAACCCATGTCTGATTAATCAGCGAATGCGGCAGTTCATCACCTTCTTGTTCTGCTAACCAGATTGCAGCCATGTGTTTTCTAAAATCAAGCAACCGAGCGCGTTCGATCCATGACCCCATTGGCGGTTGAAGGCGTCCGCTCTTTTCCAGAAAATCATACACGCTAGCATGATCATTGATATCAAGATACCCAACCTGCCAGGGTTTTGACTTTCTAAACCCCCGCGCGGAAGGATCGCAAATCACGGTAATCAAACCATCATCATTGAAAACATAGATGCCGCCAAAATGATTGGCCCAAAAGGTTTCATGCCGGAACAAAACTTCCTCTGGCACGAGAGCATTATCGCGAATATCGCCCGTTTGCTTTACGATACTTACCATATCGTAAAGCATCTCATCGTCACGCCAGGCATCTGGTTCCTTGAGAAGACGATCAATCATCATGTTTAAATCATTGGTTTTCTCAGTCAGATTTTTATGCGTACCAATTTTAAATTCAACTTGCTCGATGGAAAGCAGATCATCAATATCATCAATTTCAAAGACATTATCTTCAATCTCACCAAAGACCACGTCCTTGATTGTCAGCGCGTAAAGTACACGGCGATTGCGCTCAAAAAACTCAAGCATCAGATCCCGAGTATTGGAAAAGGACTCATGCACGACCGAGAGCGTGACTTGCTCTGGAGACAGAATGATAAATCGACGATTGACCTTCTTGTGATCGAGATAATCCGTATTCCCAAGCGCTTCTGCAACCTCAGGTGAGAACCCCGTCATATCAATGCGGAATGTATCCAGCTTCACCGGCTTTAAATCGAAAGCCTTGAGCGCACGATTATACCGCTCAACTAGATGCGGTTCGTCTATTGTCATGAGTTGAGTGAAGGAATATGGCATTTATTTGAACATCTCAATCAATTTGGCAGAAATCATTTTCGCTGTATTTTCTTCAACTTTACCCAAACGCTTAATCAGCCTTCCTTTATCAATAGTTTTTATTTGATCCAGCATAGCTTGCCCCTCAATACCTTGAAACTTCAAAGACACGCGCGACACGTAATGCTTGGTAGAAGAAGTCATAGGAACAATGATAATTGTTTTAATCCATTTATTCATTTCATCCGGCGATACAACAATGCAAGGTCTTGTCTTTTTAACCTCAGAGCCAACAGTCGGATCAAGATTGGCAAGCCAAACTTCGTATCGTTTGGGTGTTTTCATTTATTGTCCCAAACCCAATCAATTTCATCTGGGTCAGGTGATGCTGCATCCCAGTCATTTAATTCAGGATCAACTTCATCTGCAGCAGCCATTGCCTTATAAGCCTCTTCCCAGCCCTCTCGGAGCTTTTTGGCAGGCGTGATGACCAGCTTACCCTCATCAATTTCAAGCTCGACTTCTGAGTTAAAACCACACTGCTCAAGAACCTTTTTAGGGATCCGTATGCCTTTTGAGTTTCCGATTTGGATAATTTCAGCTTTCATGCCTACCTCCTAAATGTAATTACAATATAATTACATTTATCCAGAACTTCAAGCATCCCAGCGCCCATCTTCGCGCATTTTACCAATTTCGGCGACTGCCTTTTCGCGTTGACGTTCGCGGCGGATGATCTCTTCGACGGCTGCATTATCTGACTTGTCTGTATATCTGAATTCAGAATCCGCATAGCGGTTGATCTCTTGGAGCACCATATCGAGTGTGAACGGCCCGCGGAGTTCTTCAATCATGGCTTTCTTTTCATCATAACCCTTGTGCATGAAAGTTTCAGGCTTCTCGAACCACTCATCTGGTAAATCAATATCCATCGCGCGCATTTTGATCGCGTCCGTGATGTTCTTGATTGCACGGCCTGTAAAGCGCGGCTCGGCAAGCTTGATCATATGCAAATAAGTACCGACATCCGCCATATTCTTGAGCTTGTTTTCTTTTTCAAAACGCTCATAGACTTTCAACAAGCCAGCTTCTTCCGGTTTGTTATGTTTGTCATAGGCTGTTTCAACTGCAGCCTTGATTTCTTGCGCCGCAAGGAGATTGTGATCGCCCAATGGAATGCTGTGATTTTTACCAGCCAGAAGCGCGAAGATATCGATATAATCATCGCGCGTTTGCGGCCCGTCTACCAGCCATCTAGCCCCTGCCCTTTGACGAAGCGCATCATCTACATTTTCAGGATAATTTGAGAACATACCAAAAGAACAATTGCCGCGCACAACCGTAGACGCACCAGCAAAGCTTTCCATGAGCACAGCCGTTACTTCTTGCTGACCCGCAGACGCACGATCATCTGAGCGTTTGGCAGCCACCTGATCAATGTCATCCACTGTGCCCAAGCCGATTGTTTTTGGGTTCAGGACGTTCGTCACAAACTGCTTACAGTTTTGACCAGACTTGCCCTGATATGATGAAATCTGATCA
>CALHIB010000110.1 GCA_938030595.1 uncultured Rhizobiaceae group bacterium
ACAGCTTCGCTCAATTTGGAAACCTTGGAGAGCGTTGGCCCGCAAGTCTTCGGCTTTATAATCGCTATTTTGTTTCTCGTCAGACCCTTGGCGATCTGGATTGCAACCATCAATACAGGAACCACATGGCAAGAACGCATACTGGTGGCGATGATCGCCCCGCGCGGTATTGTTGCCGTTGCAATTGCAGGCTTGTTTGGTTCAGCATTACTGGATCAGGGCATCGAGGATGGTGACCAGATTCTGATTTTCACATTTGGTGTAGTAGCAACGACCATCGTACTTCATGGTTTCGGTTTGCCATATTTAGCCAAATTCCTGAATTTGAAATCGACTGACACTCCAGGCGTTCTATTCGTAGGCAGCACACCGTTTACGGTTGCAATGGCATCCCAATTTCAGAGCAGAAATATTCCCTGCATGATCGTTGACCGCAATTGGCATCGTTTGCGGCGCGCCAAAAAGGAAAACCTTAAAACCTATTATGGTGATCTTCTGTCGGAAGAAGGGCATCATGCCATAAACCTTTCCAATTGGAAAAATGTAATTGCTGCAACAGATAACGATTCCTACAATGCGCTGGTATGCACCGAACTCGCACCTGAAATTGGACGACAATTTGTCTTTGAAATTGGTTCAAAAGATAGTCGCAATGACAAAGATGAATTGATTTTTACAATAGGCGGTCAATCGCTTTTAACGGACGGAATGGAATATTCCCAGCTTAATGAAAAAGTAAAAGAAGGCTGGAAGTTCTCATTTGTGAACATCAATGATGTCTACACATTTGATCAATTGAAAAAGAACAGGCCTGAAGGACTTGTCCCAATGTTATCACTGGCTGAAGATGGTGATTACAAATTCCTGACTGAGGAAGACAAAATTGATAACGATTTTGAAATGCAATTATTGATCTTTTCCAAATCGAGTGAGAATCTGTAAAGCATGCCAATGCAGATAATACACAAGGTTTTCCTGAGCAGTGCCATATTGATGGTTGCCATTCCTGATGCAGTCACTGGCGAAGAAAACATTCCCATTCCAACACCGAATATCCGCAAGGAGATAAAATCCGATGCCCTAAGTAATTCGAACGCAAAACCGACCGCCGAACAAAGAGTATATCAGTCAGCTTGTCCTGCCGTTTTATCCAAAATGATCATTGCAGAGATTGTGCCAGAGATATCTGATAATCAGTGTGGCGAGCGTTCACCATTAAAGGTGAAATCCATTGCAGGCATCTCGTTTACAAGTGAAGCTATCCTTAATTGTAGAATGGCAACCTCTTTGGCCGGCTGGATTGAAGAAACAAAAAAATCGGCAAAAACCATTTTGAAAGATGAGCTCGTTTCCATCAACAACAGTACTTCTTATGATTGCAGAAAAAGAAGAGGCGCAGGCCAAAGCAAAATTTCAGAACATGCCTTCGCCAACGCTTTGGACATTATTGGTTTTGAATTTAAGGAAACAGAACCGGTAAGCGTTCTGAACCACTGGGTAAGCGAAAAAGAAGAAAATTCAGATGAAGTCAGCGATGAGAAGGAATTGTTTCTTACCGCTGCAAGAAATTCAGCATGTTCTCATTTTACAACTGTATTAAGCCCGGATACGAATGCTGCCCACAAGGATCATTTTCATTTTGATCTTGGGTGTCATGGGAAGAATTGCACTTATAAAATATGCGAATAATTTATTGCTCTGCAGGTTCTGCTACCAATTGCTTTGGTTGGTAAACCGGGACAACAGAAATAGACATTTTGGCTGAACCGGATTGTACTTCACGTGAATGGGCAAGGTACACAAGTGAATTATTTTTCTCATCGAAAATCCGCTTCACAACAAGTTTCTTCCAAATCAGGGAGCGACTGCTTTTGAAAATTTCCTCGCCATCTTTGTCCAGGTCAATATCACCAATTGTGATGGGTGCAGTTTGCCGGCATTCGATGGATGAGTTTGACGGGTCTTCAAACCAGTTACCCTTTTGTAGACGGTCGATTATGCCACGCTCAAAATAAGCTACATGACAAGTAACCCCCTCAACCTTTGGATCAGGAATAGCCTCGATAATGATGTCATTGCCAAACCAGTCTACGCCGACCTCGCCGACTTCTTCTGCTCTTGAATGAGTCGAAAAAACTGCTGTTGCAGATAACGCCAGAATTGCAGTTATAAATTTGTAATTTCTCATATGAGGTGCTTTCGCAAACGTTAAATTGAGTTTGAAGATCTTGTTAGTTTGATTTTTTATCAGGCTTTTTCCAGTTCACTATGTCCTTTCAAGACCTTATCGCCATCGTCTTGTTCAATAAGGTATGCAGGATCTGAGGACGATGCGTTCTAGTCACTTCCGTGCCTTTTATGGTTTTGGTTGCATCCTCTTCGAAGCGCTCTTTTATTACGCCTTTTCCTTCGCCATTACCCCAATTCCACTTAACTTCAGTACCTTCCTTATAATTACTCATGATTAATCCCGTTTTCTGATTTATGAAATTCATCTATTTTTGTGTCTAAGTTTTAAAACGAATTAAGAGTTGAATGGTTCCAATCAAGTCTGACAATTAATTTGATAGAATTTTGTCAAGTGCACTATCCAAGTTGCATATATATGTTCTTTTGGATTTTTCGACTTGCAGTGTTTCTTAGTGGTGTTAAAGGTGTATCGTTGAGAATTAAGCCATGAATATAAATTACAGAATACGTCTTCGAAACGATACAGCGCTAAAACATCAAGAGGTTGATGATTTGTTTAGTGAGTTGGATATTTCAAAACGCCAGGATTATTCTGTTTTTTTAAACGCCAATTTCATTGCCTTAAAAGCCATCGAGAACCATTTTTCCAGCCTTAAATGCAAGTTTGATGTGCCCCCAATACAGTCAAATTTGTTATATCAGGACATATGCAACCTTGGAGAAGAAGCAAATATTACCCAGGATATAGATTTGCCTGGTCTGCCAAGTTCGCTGGGCATGGCCTATGTTGTTTCAGGTGCCCACTTTGGATCGTCTGTATTGCTGAAAAGAGTATCTGCCTCGAACGATGCCAAGGTATTGTCCGCAAGGTCGTATTTACAATCCAACGATATGAAACGGTACTGGCCAATTGTGATGCAACAAATAAAACAAACCATAAGGACAGAAGCTGATTATCATGTCTTAGTTAAAGGCGCGCTGACTGCTTTCAATATATACTTTGATTCTTTTAACTTGATAAAACAGGAAAATTTGAGTGTCTGAAGAAACCAATATCAATGTGCAATCAAATGACAACGTTGATTTAACCTCCTGCGATAGAGAGCCTATACACATCTTATCAAAAATTCAGTCGTTTGGTGCCTTGATATCGGTAACGTCAGACTGGATCGTCAATCACCTGTCTGAAAATGCTCATGAGTTTCTTGAATTAGGTGATGAGCTTGCTGTCGGATCGCCCTTGATAGGGGTTTTGAGTGACCAGGCAATCCACGATATCAGAGGCCGCTTACAACTCATAAATTCAGCTGATTCACTGGAGCGCCTGTTCGCTGTTCATCTTTTTGATGATGATAGAACGTTTGATATTGCGGTACATCGTTCAGGCAGATCGACTGTACTGGAGTTTGAAAACACTGACAGCACTGCCGACGTGGAATATTTAAATTATATCAAACCGATGGTTTCGAGAATTGAGCAGTCATCAAGTGTTGAACAGGTTTGCCAGGTTGCTGCCAGACAATTAAAGGCAATTTTGAATTTCGACAGGGTTATGGTCTACCGTTTTCTGCACGATGATTCAGGTGAAGTAGTTGCAGAAGCGAAACAACCCGAAATGGATTCTTTTTTGCATCTCAGGTATCCGGCAAGTGATATCCCCAAACAGGCAAGAGCACTTTATAAAAGAAGTCTTCTGCGCATCATTAGCGATGTGAATGATCAAGGCGTTTCCATAATACCGACACTTGGGGCTGACAAGGAGCCTCTGGATTTGAGCCTGAGTGTGACACGCGCTGTTTCTCCCATACATTTGGAATATCTCAAAAACATGGGTGTGAATGCTTCCTTGTCAATTTCAATTATTGTGCGCGGCAAGCTATGGGGGCTCTTCGCCTGCCATAATAACACCGCGATGAATGTAGGGTTTGGTGTCAGGAGTATGTGTGAGCTATTTGCTCAAATGTTCTCATATGTATTGGATCAAAAACAAAGCGAAGAGCATGCAGAAGAAACAATGCGTGGTCAGATTTTACATGATCAGATTATGGCTCAACTGGCAGACGGTGGCTCTATCGCAGGTAATTTTGAAGTCATAAGCGAAGCGCTCGCATCCGTTATTCCATATGACGGAATTTCAATCTGGTCTAACGGGGATTATTTGCATCGAGGCGATTGCCCCAGTGAAGAGCAATTTCGTGGAATAATTTCATTTCTAAATACGACAGCACAAGGTGAGGTATATTCTACCGAAAATCTTTCGGCCAGCTGCCCTGCTGCAAGCGAATTTAGCGATGTTGCTGCAGGTATTATCGCCATACCTATTTCACGTTCGCCAAGAGATTATTTGGTGCTTTACCGCAGAGAGATTGCCAAATCAGTTCAGTGGGCAGGAAATCCGGAAAAGCCAGCCGAGCTTGGGCCAAATGGCATTCGGCTAACACCGCGTAAAAGCTTTGAGAGCTGGCGCGAGATTGTCAAAGGTAGCTGTGATGCATGGACACAAGAGCAAATTCGCATTGCGGTAAATTTGCGGGTGACTTTGCTGGAGGTCGTGTTGCGCCTAACAGATAACGCTGTAAAGGAACGTAGCAAGGCACAAGAACAGCAAGAGCTATTGATTGCGGAGCTTAATCACCGCGTCCGAAACATTCTTAATCTTATTCGTGGACTCATTAATCAAAGTAAGGATACGGCGCAGGACATCGCAAGCTTTACAGAGATAGTGGGCGGACGAATTCACGCGCTGGCTTTGGCACATGATCAAATTACAAAACAGAACTGGAACCCCGCATCTGTTAGCGAGCTTATACGTAAAGAGTCTTCTGCCTATATGAACGACAGTCTTGAGCGCATCAATATTATTGGCGATGACGTTTTGGTTGCACCTGAGGCGTTTACTGTTCTGGCACTTGTGATGCACGAGATGATCACCAATTCCGTAAAATATGGAGGGCTTTGTGATAATAAAGGGCGCCTGGATATTGTGCTGGAAAGAGGAGAAAAAGGCTCCCTTGTAATCAATTGGTCAGAGGTTGGTGGACCACCCGTAAAGGCTCCCAAGCGGAAAGGGTTTGGGACTACAATTATAGAAAAGTCTATTCCTCACGAGCTACAGGGATATTCAGAAATTAAATATAATCTTTCGGGTGTAACGGCAAAATTTGTTCTGCCTAGCACCTACATTACGGATGCTCCGGTTTCTATATCTTCGCCTGAAACAAAAAGCACTAATGAAAATATGCCTACAACGATACCAAACTGCGTGTTGATCGTAGAAGACAATATGATAATCGCTCTTGATGCAGAAGATGCGTTCAGCTCTCTGGGGACAAAGAATATTCATACGGTGAGTAACGTTAACCAGGCCTTGGAAACAATAAAGCGTGAAAAAATTGGCTTCGCTTTACTGGACTTCAATCTGGGCGCCGAAACAAGCGAACCAATTGCTGAGCGTTTGTTGGAAGAGAAAATTCCTTTCGTATTTGCATCCGGATACGGGGAACTCACCAATATCAAGGAAGAGCTTGCGAATATCCATGTGATACAAAAACCTTACGGCAAGGATGATATCCTGCGCGCATTAAAGCAATTCACTTGATCAGATATTATGTCTTGCAAATTTACGTCCAGATAAACCCTAGGGTCTGTCCCAACTGATTGAAAATGCTGAAAGCCTACTGGGCTTGGAAGCACCTCACAAAGAGGTGGATACAAAGTAGGACAAAAAATAAACATTTTAAATAGTTACTGGCGGACAGACAGTCCGCTAA
>CALHIB010000111.1 GCA_938030595.1 uncultured Rhizobiaceae group bacterium
ATTTGAGCCACCGCGTCTCTTTTAAACTCTTCCGAGTAACGTATTCCTCTAGGCATTTGCATTCTCCTTTGCTTCCAATTTTACTTAGCAAAGTGTCTACAAATCTAGGGGCTATTCACACACCGCATAACTGAATTACCAAATTATCAAATCTACATGCAAATAATTGCACGAGGCATGTTCAGCAAAGTCTTTAAGGCAACAACCCTGAATTGGTGATCAGAATATATATGCGTGCCTAAGAGAGATTTAGAGTTTACAATAATCGTCTAAGTAATTGATTTTATTGGTAGCGGAAGAGGGACTTGACCCTCCCGACACGCGGATTATGATTCAGTAGATACATAGTCTGCCCAACTTGCCATCAGTTTCCTACGCTTATCTAAGCGATCAGACCTTTGGTAGGCCCCTACAATGCCAACGTCGACCTTATGTCCAAGAGCAGTTTCTTTCACCTCAAAAGGTGTATCCGTTTGCTCTTCAACCCATGTTCTAAAAGAAGCTCTAAAACCATGTGGACGGTATGAATACCCTTCACGTTCCATGAGACGAGACATGGTCGCATCTGACATAGGCTTGCCAGTAGGTGAAGGGAACAAATATTTTGATGAACTAGCTTCTTTTGCCTTTTCTATGATCTTCAAACACTCCTTAGTCAAAGGCACTCGGTGTTCAACGCCTGTTTTTGTGCGTTCTGAAGGTATAATCCAAACATCATCGACTACTTCATCAAAAACAGCCATACGCACTTCGCTAGTTCGTGTAGCTGTGAGAATTAAGAAGCGTAGTGCCAAACACGATAAATACGGTTGATTAGAAAGCCAGTTGTAGAACGCTGGCACCTCTTGATATGGCATAGAAGGTATATGCCTTACCTCATGGCGCTGTTTACCTAAAAGCGCCCTCGCCTTCATCGTTGCTTGTAAATCAACATCCAAGCCTAAAGCAGCAGCATGTTTCAATGTAAGACTTAATCTTTGGAGTGCTTTTTCTGCGGTACTCGCTTTTAAATGCCATATTGGCTCCAAGACACTCTTGATTATGTGCTGATCTAAATCCTCAACAGCCGTCTTTCCAATTTTGGGCAGCATATGCAGACTAAGTGGCGACATCCAACGCCCCGCAATGCCATCACCCTTAAGTTCAGCTTGGCGTGCTTCAAAACATCCTTGAACTGCATCAGCTACGCTTAGGCGTTCTATTCGTTCTTTTTGCTTTTTACGCTTTTCTATAGGATCAATACCATAGCGAACATCTCGCCTTGCATTAGCGGCGTGTTCTCTAGCCTCTGCCAAAGAAACATCAGGCCATCAACCTAAACCCATTTCACGACGCTTGCCATTGATCATTAAACGTATGAACCATTTACCAGCAGACTTGTCATACTTAAACAACCACAAGCCTTCACCATCAGCGTGTTTGCCAGCTTCAAGATTCTTAGCAGTTAATGCAGATAGTGCGTGTCGTTTAGTCACTCAGTCCACCCTTTTGCAAATCAAGACTTGAACTGAGAGTATAAATACAGACCACTCGACAGTCCACCTTTTAAATTGCAAAACTATGGTTTTCTATGAGAAGATATTTTCTATTGAAAATCATAATATTATAATAATATCAACTCTCTATGACTGATTATGTTCAACTATGAAAATGGCTTGTTTTTCAGGGTACCCGCACCAACGAAATCAACAACTTACCTTGATTCAACCATTTTCCGACCTTAGAATTTTTATTCACACAGCTCTTACACATTTTTCACAGTATCTTTGACTGGAATTGGGATGTGACGAAGCACTCATTACTTGGTGGAAAAGTTCACGTTTATAAGCGCGATAACAGCCTCTTGTGGCAATGCTCAACTTACTTGCAGGGTAAAAACCGTCGCGTCTCGACTAAAACAGAGAGCCTAGCCGAAGCAAAAGGCTTGGCTGAGGACGGGTACGTGACCTTAATTGATCAACATCGATCTGGTGAAGTCATAGGCGAGCGTACTTTTAGAAAAGCTGCCAAACAGTTTGAGCAAGAATATGAAGTAGTTTCTCAACGATCAAAAGCGCTGCCGACGGATTTAAGCCGTTTTGCCGCGTCGCTTTGCGATAGGGACAATTTACTCTACAGACTTCGTTGCTATAGCAAATATAGCTGACTTGTCTGGCAGGAATGAGAACCTTCAAAACCGCACACCTATTTGTGGCACCCTGCAGCTTCGGCTGGGTCACTTGCCTTTCTAAACAAGCTTGTCGATCAGGATTTAATCAATCAATCACACGTTATGGGACAAAAATTGCAAACGGCTCTTGAAAATACTTTTAGACAACATCCTTAATATTGGAGATATTAGAGGCCGCGGGTTATTTAGAGGATTGGAAGTTGTGGAAGACCGAGTAACAAAGCGTCCTTTCGCGCCTGAAGAATCCATTCATAAAAAAATAAAAAAAGCAGCGGCTGAAGTCGGGCTTTTTTGCTATCCAATGGGCGGCACAATCGATGGCGTACAAGGTGACCATATACTGCTCGCGCCCCCTTTTATTTTGGAAGACACGCACATTGAAGAGATCACTGATAAGCTTTCAAAAGCATTTAGTTTGGTTTTCAACAATTACGCAAAGCTTGCACCGTAGTAGTTGGTGTTTTTTATCTCGACTTTCCAAACATTGCAGCAGAAAAAATTGTCTTGATAATAATGGTTCCAGCCATCAATGTGCCGGTAATTGTTCCTGAAATTTTTGATTTACCAATTCGCTTACGATAATTTACTGGGACTTCCATTACATCGAGCCCCTCTTGAATAGCCCGTATCTGCATCTCCACTGTCCAGCCATACCCTCTATCGCGCATATTGAGTTGGTGAAGTGCCTCTGCTGACACAGCGCGAAATGGACCCAAGTCTGTATATTGCTTGCCCCATATCAATCCAATCAAAAAACAGGCTAGTTTGTTACCCCAATACTGCTGTGGTGTGAGAGAGCCCTTTTGTGCCAATCCCAGTGTTCTAGAGCCAATCACCATGTGCGCCTTGCCTTCAACAATAGGATCAACCAACAACGACATTTTTTCTGGATAATCACTAAAGTCTGCGTCAAGGAAAACAATTATCCTGGCAAACCTTGCCTGTTCAATACCGCGATAACAAGCATCTCCATACCCCTTGAACTTTTCAGTAATTACGCGCGCACCTTTTGCCGATGCTATTTTAGCTGTTTCATCCTTCGATGCATTATCAGTAACGATTATTTCATTAACCCAGTCCGGTATGGCGTCAAGGACTTTTGCAATAGACTTTTCTTCGTTCAGTGCAGGAATAATCACAGTTACATTTTCATAATAATTCATCTTGCTTTAGCGTAACCGATTGATACTTATATTGTCGCATCATCGTAACCAGTTTCAGATTTCAATGATAGCATTCAGATCACCTGGTAAACTGATTGTCATCCAAAGCTGAATTTTTAACAATTTTTGAAATTTCTATCAGTTGATCAATCATAGGACTTGTTTTTCGCCAAATCATGCCGATGCTTCTTTTGGGCTTTGGCGATTTAAAACGGGCAATCGAGACTTCAGCTGACTTTGTTTCTACGTTTACGGCCATTTCAGGAATAAGGGTTATGCCAATGCCTGCGCCTACCATTTGCACTAATGTTGAGAGCGAACTTCCTTCCAAACCTTCTTTGGGAAGACCTGATCGAACATTGCAAAAAGACAGCGCCTGATCTCTGAAGCAATGCCCCTCCTCCAGTAATAGCAACCGCATTTCACGAAGCGTTTCTGCATCTGGCACGGGTTTGTCTTCATCAGCCTGATTTCGAACCAAAACAAATTCCTCTTCGAAAAGAGGAATTTCTGCAAGTGATGGTTCAGATATGGGCAAGGCAAGAATTGCAGTATCAATGCGTCCTTCATCCAATTCCTGAATCAGTTTATCCGTTTGGGTTTCCCTTATCTGAATATCCAAGGCTGGATGAGCATAGGTTAGATTACCAATAATTTTAGGTAGTAAATAGGGTGCGATTGTTGGAATAACACCAATGCGCAATGTAGACAGGAAGCTATCTTGTGCTGCACGCGCAAATTCTGATAGTTCATCAACCGAGCGTAAAATACCACGAACGCGCAGTGCAAAACTTTCACCAAATGCTGTAAGACGAACTTGTTTTGAGCTTCTTTCAAACAGTTCCGAGCCCAGAGTTTCTTCAAGCTCTTTAATCTGCATTGAAAGTGCTGGTTGTGATATTGCACAGGTATCAGCTGCCCTGCCGAAATGTCCTTGCTTCGCCAGAGCCTCAAAATATCTAAACTGTTTGATGGTCAACTTATCCATAAATAATTCTTATAGGAATAATCAGAAAATTCAACTTCACCTAATGATTAAAGCTTGATAGAAATTAGCTAAGCGTGAATCATCATGAGTACGCCATGATTATTACACATCATAATTTCTGAACATAAATCTGTAATGGAGCAAAATATGAACGACATGAGCCAAGGCAAATGCCCTGTAATGCACGGTGGCAACAAGCAAGCGAATGCTATGGGTAGCACTGCCATACAACATTGGTGGCCAAATCAGCTAAACCTCAAAATTCTTAACCAGAATGCTCCGCAAGTTGGCCCTCTTGGTGAAACGTTCAACTATAAAGATGAATTTCTTAAGCTAGATATGAAGGCTCTAAAGAAAGACCTTGCGGACTTGATGACAGACAGTCAGGACTGGTGGCCTGCGGATTATGGTACATATGCTGGTCTTTTTGTACGTATGGCTTGGCACTCTGCAGGTACTTACCGTACCTATGATGGTCGCGGTGGTGCGCGCTCTGGCTCACAACGTTTTGCGCCTCTCAACAGCTGGCCAGATAATGGTAATCTGGACAAAGCGCGTCGTCTGCTTTGGCCTATCAAACAAAAATACGGCAACAAGATTTCATGGGCTGACCTTATGATCCTTGCAGGTAATGTAGCCATGGAAACCTGTGGCTTCAAAACCTTTGGTTTCGGCGGCGGTCGTGCAGATGTATTTGAGCCAGAAGAAGATATCTACTGGGGCCCGGAAACAGAATGGTTGGATGACAAGCGCTACACAGGCGAACGCGAACTTGCAACGCCTCTGGGTGCAGTACAAATGGGTCTAATCTACGTAAACCCGGAAGGCCCTAACGGTAATCCTGACCCACTCAAATCAGCTTTTGACATTCGTGATACCTTTGGCCGGATGGCCATGAATGATTATGAAACCGTTGCGCTTGTTGCAGGTGGTCATACATTTGGTAAAGGCCACGGCGCTGGCCCTGAGGAAAATGTCGGTGCAGAGCCAGAGGGTGCTGAAATGGCTAACATGGGCTTTGGTTGGATTAACAGCCATGGTTCAGGCAAAGGTGACGACACAACTACTGCAGGCTTTGAAGGTGCTTGGACACCAACACCAAACGAGTGGAACATGGAATACTTTGAAGTTCTTCTAGGCAATGAATGGGAGCAAACGACTAGCCCTTCCGGTCATGTACAATGGACACCAACTGCTGCTTCCAATGCACCGCAAGCGCCAAAAGCGCATGATGCATCACAAACTCAGCCACTTATGATGACAACGGCAGATATGGCCATGAAGATGGATCCTGAATATGCTAAAATTTCTCAGCATTTCCTGGATAATCCAGATGAATTTGCAGATGCTTATGCGCGTGCATGGTACAAACTTACCCACCGTGACATGGGCCCCGTTGCCAATTACCTCGGCGAGGAAGTTCCTTCCGAAGAGCTTATCTGGCAAGATCCAGTACCATCGCACGAAGGTGCTGTGATTGGGGATGCCGATATTGCATCATTAAAAGAGCAAATCCTGGCTTCTGGCCTTTCGGTTTCACAACTTGTGAATACAGCCTGGGCTTCTGCATCTACATTCCGTGGATCAGATCTACGTGGTGGTGCTAATGGTGCTCGCATTAATCTTGCGCCGCAAAAAGACTGGGACATCAATAAATCTTCGGGCGTTGCAGATGTTATTGCAAAACTTGAGGATATTCGTTCAGCTTCAGGTCTGAACGTTTCACTGGCTGATATGATTGTTCTGGGCGGTTGTGCGGCAATTGAAAAAGCGTCTGGCATGACAGTTCCTTTCACACCAGGTCGTACGGATGCCACGCAAGAACAAACTGACGTAGAAGCGTTTGAAGTGCTTGAGCCCAAGTTTGATGGTTTCCGTAACTACAAAAACACACAAGACCCACGCTCTACAGAAGCACTGCTTGTCGACAAGGCACAACTGCTATCACTGAGCGCTCCAGAAATGACGGTACTTGTAGGCGGACTTCGCTCACTTGATGCTAATGCTGGCGGATCAAAGCATGGTGTCTTTACTGACAAGCCTGGCACATTAAATAATGATTTCTTTGTCAACATATTGGATATGGGCACGGAGTGGAAAGCAACAGATGCTTCTGAAGAACTGTTCGAAGGCCGTGACCGTGCTTCAGGCGAGGTCAAGTACACTGGTACGCGCGCTGACCTGGTGTTTGGTTCAAACTCAATCCTTCGCTCAATTGTTGAAGTGTATGCACAAAGCGATGCAGAGGATAAGTTCAAGTCAGATTTCATTGCTGCATGGGACAAGGTAATGAACCTTGATCGTTTCGACGTTGCATAAGCTTATCATACTTTAATATTCTAAAGGCGGCGCTTGCTTTATGCAGTGCCGCCTTTTCTTTATGAGCGGGTTTTGGTAATCCTTCAAAGACAATCTGAAAGTTCAACATAATGACCGATAAAACAGAAGCCAAGATCATAACTGCAGCAATGCTTGCGATTGGTGATGAACTGTTATCGGGTCGTACACGTGACAAGAACATAGGACATCTTGCAAGCGCCCTCACCTTGCAAGGCATTGACCTGAAAGAAGTTCGCATTGTTTCAGACGACCAAGATGAGATTGTTGCAGCCATTAATGTGCTTCGTCAGCGCTATACTTATGTTTTCACCTCTGGCGGCATTGGCCCTACGCATGATGATATTACTGCAGACGCAATTGCTGTAGCATTTGGCATTAAGATTGATCACGATCCTCGCGCCATGAAATTACTTGGTGACCACTATGCTTCACGAGAGATAGAATTTACCACTGCCCGTCAACGCATGGCTCGCATTCCTGAGGGAGCTGATCTAATTTCCAACGCCGTATCTATAGCACCAGGCTTTAGTGTTGATAATGTCCACGTCATGGCAGGTGTGCCATCTGTCTTTCAGGCGATGGTTGAATCCTTGTTACCCACCCTAAAAGGTGGTGCAAAAATGTTATCAAGTGCTGTTGAATGCAACCATGGCGAAGGCAGCATTGGTGACCAACTGGGCATCATTCAAAATCAACATCCACAGACCTCTATCGGCTCTTACCCGAAATTTGATGGAAATACTTATACAACACAAATTGTAGTGCGTAGCCGTAATCAACTACAGATTGATCAGGCTATTGCAGACATAAAAACCATGCTTAACAAGCTTGGGTAAAGAGTCTTAGAAGTATAAATCATTTATCATAATTCAGAAACTACGTAGCCCACTACGTAAATTGGCACGTGGCTTGCAAGACTCTTTCCAACATAGGAGACAGACATGCTACTCAAATTCTTACAAGATACAAACGGTTCCACAGCGATTGAATATTCATTTATCGCAGCAATGACAGGAATCATAGCAGTTGGCGCAATTACCCTACTCGGCGGTGAAGTTGGCGGCATGCATAACGATGTTGCCAATCAAGTCGTCAACGCTAGCAAATAATATTAAATCTATAACAATTACAATAGGATAGAAACATGTTAAACACATTCGCGCAAAATCAAAACGGTGGTGTCTCACCACAATTTGCAATTCTAGTGAGCTCCATCTTTATTGTTATCGGTGGCGCTCTTTATCTGCAAGGCGATGCAGCCTATGGATTATTCGACAGCTTAATGGAAGAAATTCGCTACGCCACAAAACTCTAATCAAAATGAAACAACTTCGATTTTTGAAGTGTTCCAATTTGATACTTACCAACAAATATTTTCTATATATTCAAACATGAGCGCAAACTTTCTTGCGCTCTTGTGTTTTAATCCCTATTGAAACGTCTAAATATTTTTTATTGGGATTATATTATGTCTGAACCATCCTCAAAAGCTTACCCAGTCTCTTGGGATCAGTTCCATCGTGACAGTAAAGCGCTTGCCTGGAAACTCTCAACGATCAGTGAAAACAAGGGCGAATGGAAAGCCATCATCTCAATTACCAGGGGTGGCTTAGTGCCTGCAGCCATTATTGCACGCGAACTTGGTGTCAGAAATATCGAAACTGTCTGCATTGCTTCTTACCACGAGTACAAAGACCAAGGCAGTCTCGTCGTCTTGAAATCAATTTCCCAGTCCCTGATTGATGAGACATCCGGTGGTGAAGGCGTTTTGGTCATAGATGACCTTACTGATACGGGTGCAACAGCCAAAAAAGTTCGCGAAATGTTGCCAAAGGCTCATTTTGCAACTGTCTATGCTAAACCATCCGGGAAACCAACTGTCGAGACTTACGTTACTGAAGTTTCTCAAGATACTTGGATCTATTTCCCTTGGGATCTGGATTTGTCTTATGCTGCTCCAATCTCAGGCAAAAAAGACGGCTAACGGGTTTTGCTAAACAAAAGCCTCCTTGTTGTCCTCTTCACCATCATGATCAATATGATGGGAGCAGGTTTAGTCTGGCCAATTTTGCCTTCTTTGGTTGCTGAATTAACTGGCGGGACAATCTCAAAGACTGCTGCTATTTACGGTGCTACAGCAGTCGTATTTTCTTTAATGCAGTTTTTATTCGCTCCCCTTATGGGCGCTTTATCTGATCGTTATGGCCGCAGGCGTGTTATGCTGATTGCGCTCACAGCACTCGGATTAGACAACATATTTCTTGCGCTCGCACCTACAATAGGCTGGATGTTTTTTGGCAGAGCTATGGGCGGAATATTTGGCGCTACTGTTTCAATCGCAAATGCCTATATTTCGGACACAACAGAGCCTAAAGAACGCGCCGCAGCGTTTGGCATGATTGGTGCAGCCTTTGGTGTGGGATTTATTATTGGCCCTATCCTGGGCGGGTTTTTGGGCAGTTATGATTTGCGGCTACCCTTTTATTGTGCTGCAGCGCTTTCATTTGCAAATGCTATTTTTGGATATTTCTATCTGATAGAATCCCTACCTGAAGAAAAACGCGACCATAGCAGCCTGCTACGTGCAAATCCTTTTGCTACATTAAAATTACTGCGCTCTACAAAGGTTCTCTTCATATTGGGCATTGCCCTGATGCTGGTAAGCGCGATGCAAAGAGGCCTAGAGTCGCTTTGGGTAATATTTTCACAATTGCAATATGGATGGAACACCCAAGAAACAGGTTTTTCGTTGGCAGTTGTGGGTGCATCTTATGTATTTGTTCAAGGCTATCTGGTTCGCAAAGTTATTCCGTTATTGGGTGAAATCAATACGATTATTTTCGGCTTTTTGCTGAGTTCCATGATGTATGTAATCTTGGCCTTTAACACATATGGAGCGCTTGGTTATCTTGGTATCATACCTTACATCATCGGCTGGGGCTGTGCAGAACCTGCATTAAAAGCCATCGCTTCACGTCAAGTTGGAGACGAAAAACAAGGGCTATTGCAAGGCGCATTAACTAGCGTTGGTGGATTAGCTGCTGTATTAGGTCCTGCGATTGCAACCACGAGTTTTTCATATTTCACATCGCGCATAGCGCCTGTATATTTTCCTGGAGCATTTTTCCTGCTTGGTTCTTTTGTACTCATCCTAGCAGCTTGGCTTGGGGTTGTTGCAGGTCGTTCAGATCGCCAATCAAACCAAAACACAAGCGTGTGAGAATACACAAATAGCGCTTAAAATTATTTCAAAACGGATTATGGTAGCCAAAATATTTGGGAATATCATTTATTATGCTTCGCTTGAAAACCATTTTTGCATCTAGTTTTTTATCTTTTGTTCTAAGCATTCCTTCCATTTCATACTCAAGTGACACCGCATGCACTGGTAATACTGTTTGCAGATTGGGTGATCGTGGCTACCACGTTCTTCCACCTGATAATTGGGATGGAAAATCTACCCTACCCGTTTTACTTCACTTTCATGGCTGGGGACGGCAAGGCCCGGTTTCTATCAATCACAAGCATATAGGCCAAGCGACCAGAAAAGCTGGCGTACTGTTGATTGCGCCCAACGGACTTGGAAAATCTTGGGATTTTTGGCGACCAGGCTCACGCGATACCAGTTTTACGAATGCAGTATTGGATGATGTTTCAAAACGATATCCGATCGACCGTGATAATCTAATGGTTTCAGGTTATTCTTGGGGTAGTTCCATGGCCTGGCGCTTTGCTTGTGAAGCGGGTGATAAAGTTGGCGTTTTGCTAGGTATTTCAGGCACATTTTATGACCAAACAGAAGAGTGCGCGACCGGCCCTGTAGAAGTACGTCATGTACATGGATTAAAAGATACAGTCATGGATTTTCCATATGGGCCCAACGGGGAAGAAACCGGACCTGTCAGACTATGGCAACGTATGAATGGTTGCATCAGTCAAACTCCTGCAAAATCCCAATGGAAGACCAGTCAGCAATTTACACGTTATGAATGGAAGAATTGCAGTTCTGATAAACCTGTAACCTTAGATGTTCATGCTGGCGGGCATTGGATCGCCAGAGGCTGGCTTGCACAACAACTTGATGAGCTACTTGCTGACAATGGGAGCTAATCCACAAGCCGTCTGCGCGATATAATTCAACGCTTCCAGATCAGAAGGCAAATGTGCTTTATATGAAACTGCAATCAGTTGATTAATAAGGCAGCAAACCATGGCAGATACAAAGACACGTAAAGATGATACCGGCAAAGCATATAAAGTACTTATTGCTGACCTTATTGGTTTGAAGTTTGATGCGCATGGCAATCCAGATCATTCAGCAGTAAAATCATACATAGAAGAAACAGGATGCGTTTTTCATGAGGGCCTCTGTCCTGAAGAAGCATCGCTTGAAACTGGTAAAATCCATTTCTTTTATCAGCCAGATTTAAGCCGTGAAGAAGAACTGCTCCCAATCACCAAAGATGGTCAATATGATGCAACGATTGTTGCGGCAACATTTTTGCCAGAAGCTTCCAGGTTTGTAGAAGGTGGCGTTCGAATTGGTGCTGGAACAGGTAATATGGGCTCACACTCTTGGGGTGGTGGGAATGGCGATGGCGGTATTGCCCCCCTTATGAATACGCCAAGCTTTAATAGCCGCGCGACTGCCCAGATGGCGATAAAAGCAATGTTGAAAGTCTTGCCAGATATTGATGTTACAGCCCTACATGAGCGTGTATGTAGTGAAGATTTTGATACGGGTAAAAATCTTTACGAATA
Source organism: uncultured Rhizobiaceae group bacterium (assembly GCA_938030595.1). Lineage (GTDB taxonomy): Bacteria > Pseudomonadota > Alphaproteobacteria > Rhizobiales > Rhizobiaceae > JAALLB01. The sequence goes on from CALHIB010000111.1 coordinate 11,423, forward strand.
CCCCACCGAAAAAGTTGAAGGCAAGACCATGGCAGTCATCGGATTTGGTAATATTGGGCGTGAAGTTGCTTGTTTGGCAAAGGCGTTTGGTATGAACGTAAAAGTCTATGCTCGCCCGCACCATCAAGAATGGATTGAATCTGAAGGGTTTATATACGCTACTTCACCGCAAGATGCAGCATCTGGTGCTGATGTTCTTTCTCCGCATACCGGCCTTGGCGCGTTCAACGCTGACACGGGTAAATTTGCAAATGACTCAGTTGTGAACAGCGGTGTTCTTAATGCCATGAACGATGGCGCCATCATCATCAATTATGATCGTGGCGAAGTCGTCAACGCAGATGCCTTGGATGCAGCGCTTACCTCTGGCAAGATTCGATACGCAGCCATTGATGCAGACTTGTTCAAGGATGCTGAAACAGGCGAATTATCTGGCCCTATGGTTCCTTATTTGGCGTTGCAGAAAAAACACGCTGACAAGCTGGAACTCCTTCCCCATGCGGCTGCGGATACAGAACATGTTTCGCGTGTAGAAGGTGCAAAACAGGCGGTTGATCAAATCATTTCCTGCATTCGGTACAAATCCGTCATGAACCTGAAAGGCGATCTTCCTGATGGTTATGCAGATGCAGGAAGCGTAACTGTAAATGGCGTTGGCAAAGTGACCGTAAACAAAATTTTAAAAGCAACACAAGACGAAGCGAGCCTTACAGCACTTAAAGCTCAAGCTGAGGCTTTGACAACGCATTGGAACAAGCTTTCATCGGCCTCATCTGATGATGAACTTCAAAAACTGATTACAGAAAATGGCGCTGAACTCATCAAAAGTTCAAACACCTATATTAGCCTGATTGAAAAACTTGGGCTTAAAGGCCCCTTTGGCTGATTATTTGATCACACCAAGTTCAACAAATTTATTCCAGGCGTTTAGAACATATGCAGACTTCATGCTGTGTCCTCCTGGATGAAGACAGATTTCCAGAATTTGATTATTCTGGTTTTTCTGTTCATTACAAGAAAACTCCAGATCAGTTTTATTGTATTCGCGCTCTGCTACAAAGCCACCCTTAGCGGCATACATGTCTAGAACCTTGAACACATCGCCCTGCTTCGTGTCAGCAATCGGACGCCCTGCCAAAGGAACAATTTTGTCGCTCGTGCCATGCGTATGAATCAAGCTTGCGGTTGGCGTCTTGCAGGTCTGAGGTGTCGGCTCCCAGAACGTACCTGCAATCGGTGCATAAGCTGCAAATAATTCGCTACGATCACACGCCAGATTCCAAGTCATCATGCCGCCTGCAGAAAAGCCGCTTGCCATCATGCGAGATGTATCGATGTTAAATTTCTCTTTGATGTCAGCAACAACAGCGTCAAAATATTCAAGTTCAACTGGTTCTTTTCCAGAAGGTGCGCCAGGAATAGCCCAATCCTGATAGGCGGATTTTGGTGCAACCAATGCAAGACCGAGATCAGAAATCACCTTACCCAATGCCTTGTTACGCATGATCCCTTTTGCAGTTCCGCGATATCCATGCATGAAGAAAATAGCACCTACCGAACTTACACCATCATATCCCTCTGGCATTCGAATGCGATAATGACGGTTATCACCAACCATGCAATCTGAATCTGACCCGCAGGCGTGAGACTTGCTCACACCATACAGCGGAACTATGAATATGCTTGCCAGTAAGGTTTTCTGAAGGCTTTTCAGTACGTGCATGATTATTCCTCAACTCTATTACCATATCTTAATGCAGAAAAGAGCTTGATCAATCAAATGACAAACCTGTTAGGCAAAATGCAAACTATAAAATTAAACGATTATAAAGTGTTCTATGGCTATTAAGCATTATGAAAAAACCAATGATCTCCACTTTACTGTCGCAACAATCCAATAGCATAGAGCCATTAATGAACAGCTTTATGTTCATTATGAAAACATTTGGCGTTATAACACTGTTTTGCGCTTTGGTTTGGCTGACAACCTCTGACGGCCCAACCATCGGGTTTACAATTATCATTGGTTATCTGTTTGTTTTACCCGCTGCTGTGCTTTTCTACGAAGTTAGCTCGGCTATAAAAAGACGCAGAAACCGTTAAAACTATTTATTCGGCCCAATCATCAACTCAGGTCTCACAACAGCGTCAAACTCTTCTTCTGTGACAAAGCCCAGACCGATTGCTTCTTGTTTAAGCGTTGTTCCGTTTTTGTGAGCAGTTTTTGCAATGGTGGTTGCGTTATCATAGCCGATAGATGGTGCAAGCGCTGTGACGAGCATCAAAGAGCGTTCCATCAATTGTGTGATATTATCTTCATTCGCAACAATGCCAACCACACATTTATCAGCGAACGTATTACACGCATCTGCCATAATACGAATGGATTGTAGCATCGCATTTGCCATAACCGGCTTATAGACGTTCAGCTCAAAATGCCCCTGCGTACCCGCCATGGCGATCGTGGTCTGATTGCCCATGATCTGACAACATACCATGGTCATGGCTTCACACTGAGTTGGGTTTACCTTGCCTGGCATGATTGATGAACCAGGCTCGTTCTCTGGCAATGAAATTTCGCCAAGACCTGAGCGAGGGCCTGAACCCAATAAACGCAAATC
>CALHIB010000112.1 GCA_938030595.1 uncultured Rhizobiaceae group bacterium
AAGGGGATCGTCAGGAAACTGGCTCTTTTGGTTTTGGCGGTCGTACTAGCTATGGCGAGTTTCTGACCAAAGACAAATGGCAACATGCGGTTTCAGAAGCGATCCGCATGGCCAATGTTAATCTGGAAGCTGTTCCTGCTCCTGCAGGTACATTTGACATCGTATTAAGCGCAGGCTGGCCGGGCGTCATGTTGCATGAAGCCGTTGGTCATGGTCTGGAAGGTGATTTCAATCGTAAGAAAACATCAGCTTTTTCTGAACTCATGGGACAGCAAGTAGCTTCAAAAGGGGTTACTGTTGTTGATAATGGTACAATAGACGGGCGACGCGGGTCTCTTTCCATCGATGATGAAGGCACGCCGACCAATGATACGGTTTTAATCGAAGACGGTATTTTGGTTGGCTACATGCAAGACCGACAAAACGCTCGTCTTATGGGAGTTGAATCCACAGGCAATGGCCGTCGTCAATCCTACGCACATCAGCCTATGCCACGCATGACAAATACCTATATGAAATCGGGTGAGCATGACCCAAAAGAGATTTTGGAATCTGTAAAAGACGGCATCTACGCGGTTTCCTTTGGTGGTGGGCAAGTAGACATTACCTCTGGCAAATTCGTATTTGATTGTACTGAAGCTTATGAAATCAAGGATGGCAAAGTTGGCCGCCCTTTAAGAGGCGCAAACCTGATCGGCAACGGCCCCGAAGCCATGCAACGCATCGCCATGGTTGGCAATGACATGGCACTTGATACTGGGATAGGCATGTGCGGCAAAAACGGTCAAAGCGTTCCCGTGGGTGTTGGACAGCCGACGCTGAGAATGAACGCGGTGACAGTTGGGGGAACCGGGGTTTAGAGCTTAACTTGATGGCATTCTTATACAGTGTTATACTTTGTTATACATTATAAAAAGGAATGCTTCTTTGACCAAAAAAACTGTTGCCCTCCGCCTTGATGAAGATATCCAAAAACGCCTTCAATCACTTGGAAAAGTACGTGATCGTTCTCCACATTATCTAATGAAAGAAGCGGTAGAACGCTATGTTTCTAATGAGGAAGCCAAGGAAGAAGAAAAACGCATTTTGCACGAACGTTGGGAAACTTATCAGCTTTCTGATGCGAGTTATACGCAAGACCAAGTCGAAGCTCAAATCTCAGAAATGATTGCTGCTAATTCCAAGCAGACTGCTTAATTTATGGCCAAGGTTATCTGGGTAGAAGACAGCCTTAATGATCTAAAACGTATTAATATGTTTCTTGGCAAAAAGAACCCAGATGCGGCTTCAAGAGCATTGAGTTCAATTGCTTTGGCCACAAGAAACCTTGAAGATTACCCTGAATTCGGAAAACCTTATGAGAGGGACATTGATTATCGAGAATTGTTTGTTCCATTTGGCGCAAGAGGATATGTTATACACTACCGATTTGATAAAGATAATGTGGTTATCTTGAGAGTTTGGCACGCTAGAGAAGACCGCTAAGGATACAACCTAACCGTCTCCCATTCCGCGTCCAATTTATCGCGGTCAAACCTCAATCGGTCATGCGTTCTGAACTCGCCGTCATCCCAAAACTCTATCGATAATGGCATGATGCGGAAGCCTGACCAGTGTGCGGGTCTTGGGACATCTTGTCCTTCATATTTTGCTTCCAAGGCTTTCATTGCGTCTTCAAACTCTTTGCGGTCTGGCAGAGGTTGTGACTGTTTTGATGCGGATGATGCTATTTGTGAACCTCTTGGACGGGAATTAAAATACTCATCTGCTTCTGCATCCCTTACAGGTTCAACTTCGCCACGAATACGAATTTGTTTACGCAGTGACTTCCAGTGAAAAACGGCGGCTGCTTTTTTGGAAACCAGAAGCTCTTCACCCTTTTGGCTTTCGAAATTAGTAAAAAAGCAGAAGCCTCTTTCATCAAATCTTCTCATCAAAACGATGCGGACATTTGGCATGCCTTGAGTGTCCACGGAAGCAATTGACATGGCACTTGGGTCATTAAGTTCTGACGCGACGGCAAGATTTAACCATTCATTAAACAAAACGAACGGATTTTCAGGTGTTTGGTCATTATTTCTTAACCCTGATGTTTCATCATTCATTAAAAGCCATCCTTAGTTTTGCGTGGGGCACATGTTTAGTAATTCTAGAAATACCGTTCGAAATATAAAACCTCATCGAACAATATTGCATATCGGGCAACCTTTGGCGCCTGTCAACCATATGGCTAAGGCAATTTTTGTTTCAGCAGCCATTCTAACGCTATCAGCCTGTTCTGTGTCTTCGACAACAAGCGATATCGTCACTGAAGATCAAATTATAACTGGCTCTGTGACTACTCCTGTTCAGCCAGAGGGCATTGATACAGCCGATGCAGAAATCATTAAATCCATTGTAGCAGATTCAGAGAATTCCAATTTGCTTGCATGGCAAAACCCTGAGACTGGAAACAAGGGAACCATTACGGCGATTGATAAGTTCACTGGTAGCCATGGACAAAAATGCAAGAAATTCCAAACCACTGTTGATACGTTTATGGGTATCTCACTTTACAATGGTGAAACCTGTGAACTTAAAAAGGGGTTCTGGGTATTGTCCTGGTTCTTGAAAGAGTAGGCTTCCATCAGTTTATATTTCTACTGAATGAAACCTCTTAATTTCGTATCAAACGATATACTGATCGAGTTTTCCAAGTGTGGAATCGATTGAATTTTATGATCCAAGGTCGTTGAAGCGACAATCTTTGGAATAAATACCTTACCAATTGCCTGGCATATCTCAGTTCTTTTTAATTCATATATTTTGCGGGCAGCAGCTTTTTGAGGATGGAACGGGTCTTTAACCTGACCATTCTTTTTGCGTTTGAAATATTTATTCTGGCCCTGGATCAGAGAAATTGTTTTCTTATCCAGAGTTTCAACAAAGGCGCAACGGTTTCCCGCTTTTTCAAATGCTGCCTTGATTGCTTCTTGCGCCTTGTAACGCTGGGTATTTCGCCTTTTTGTATGAATGGGCAATGTTGACATATAAATACATGGGAGATGTGCAGGGGTCTGCTCTATCAATCGCGTGACATCAAGCTCAGCTGATTTTGGGTCCTTGGCCCAACGCTTGGCATTGTTGCCCAATATGTTGAAAATCAGAAGGCTCGGCTTGTAGCCTTCATCAAACATTGCCTGAATGGGTGTTTTACCAGTTTCACAAAAATCATAATTCTTATGTTCACCTATCTGGACATATGGCACGCCTTCTTGGCGTCCATGCCCCCATATACTGGCATTAACACCCCAAGTAGGATCTTTTTTACAAAGCCTGTCATAAGCCCAACCACTTGTGGTTGTCCAAGACTGTAGGGAACTGGACCGGGCACCAATCAATGTGGTTCGCATTTTTTGGAGTTCTTCAAGCAACATCGTCTGATCAACAATGCCTTCACATCGCATTTTCAGGTTGTCAAAAAAATCTAAAACAACTTCACCGGCACCAAAAGACAATTGTGAATCGCCAAGCATTAAAATTTCTGGTGTTTTAAAGTCATCAGCGGCTGCAACAGGTGCAGTATGAAACATGCAAAAACTTACAAAAACAGAACTCAATAGTGTTTTGCCATTTGGCATAAAAACACATTGTTCAAGTTTGGTTTTTATTGAGTTTATTAAGTACATTTTCCCAGCGCCGATTATTATACCAATGATTTTGGTCTAAACTATTGATTATCTGTATCAATTGGAAAGCACGTATGCGTGATGAAGTGAATAGGGTTAAAATACGTATAATGTGTTGATGCTGGAAATGTTACCCCTTTAACTATCTTTGAAAAACTACCATATAGTGGCTGAATAAGTATTAGTTCAGGGTGTATCATGCCAAATCCATATTCTATCTTAGGGGTGCAAAAGTCTGCGGACGAAAAAGCAATTAAATCTGCATTTCGCAAGCTTGCGATGAAATATCATCCAGACCAAAACGCAGATAACAAGAGTGCACAGTCAAAGTTTGCCGAAATCAATCAGGCTTATGAAATCATTGGTGACAAGGAAAAACGCGCGCAATATGACCGTGGTGAGATTGATGATGAGGGCAAGCCCAAGTTTGCAGGCTTCCAGGGCGGTGGCAATCCGTTTGGTGGGGGTGGCCAACATGGTGGCAATCCATTTGGCGGCGGTGCAGAAGATATATTAAGCGAAATTTTTGGCTCAGCCTTTGGTGGCAATGCACAAACTCAACGTCGTGGTGGAGGAAACCCGTTTGCTGGCATGGGTGGACAACAACAGCAACGTCAAGCTGCTCCATCCCTTGACTTGGAAATGAAGGCTGGCGTTACTATTGAAGATTCAATGCGCGGGAAAACAACTGTGCGCATGCCAGATGGGAAGCAAATTTCAGTTTCCATTCCACCAGAAGCGGAAGATGGAAAAGTCATCCGCCTTAAAGGCAAAGGAAAAAGCGCTCCTGGAAGACAGCCAGGAGCTGCACTCATCACACTCGTAATGAAATCTCACACAAAATTCAGACGCGATGGTGTGGATTTACGGACAGATACTGCCGTTCCTTTAAAAACAGCTGTTTTGGGTGGCAAAATTGCGGTTGAAACAGTCGATGGAAAATTATCCTTGAATATCCCGTCAGGAACAAGCTCCGGCAAAATATTTAGACTAAAAGGCAAAGGTTTGCCCAAGAAATCTGGTGGGTTTGGTGACTTACTTGTCTCTGCCTCTATACAATTACCCAATGAAGACTTGCAACAATTGGTTACTTTCTTTGAAAATTTGAAGTCTTCACAATAATAAAGCATGCTTGCGGGGGTGCATCTGTTATGGCATACCCCAAGTCAATGAAAACTATTGGTTGTTCGGGCAAGCCGTGGAAAGAAATTTCTATCCGTAGTTTAACTCTACATTTGGAGAAAATTTAATGAGTGTTACCAGTGGGCTGATGGCTGGAAAACGTGGCATTATTATGGGTGTCGCTAATAATCGTTCTATTGCTTGGGGCATTGCAAAAGCTTGTTCTGATGCTGGCGCTGAAATTGCGCTTACGTATCAAGGTGAAGCGCTCAAAAAACGTGTTGCGCCGCTTGCAGAAGAACTTGGCGCTATTGTTGCTGGCGAATGTGATGTTACAGATCCAGCCTCAATCGATGCGGTTTTTGCGAACATCGAAAAGCAATGGGGTAAAATTGATTTCCTTGTTCATGGCATCGCCTTTTCTGACAAGGATGAGTTGACGGGTCGCTATGTTGAAACGACTGCAGATAATTTCCGTAAAACCATGGATATTTCGGTTTATTCATTCACTGCAGTTGCACAGCGCGCAGAAAAAATCATGAATGATGGCGGCTCCATGGTGACGCTAACCTATTATGGCGCAGAAAAAGTCATGCCGCATTATAACGTCATGGGCGTTGCCAAGGCAGCTCTTGAAGCATCTGTCAAATATTTGGCTGTTGATCTGGGTGGCAAAGGCATTCGTGTGAACGCAGTTTCAGCAGGGCCAATTAAAACATTGGCTGCGTCTGGCATTGGTGATTTCCGCTATATACTGAAATGGAATGAATATAATTCACCACTAAAACGCACTGTAACAATTGATGAAGTTGGTGGTTCTACCATGTACCTTCTGTCTGACCTTTCGCGCGGCGTTACCGGCGAAACGCACCATGTGGATTCTGGTTATCATGTTGTCGGTATGAAGGCTGTGGACGCGCCTGACATTTCAGTTGTGAAAGAATAGCAACGTAAAAGTGGCTAGCCCAAAACTATATTATATCCGCCATGGACAAACCGACTGGAATGCAGAGATGCGTTTTCAGGGTCAACGCGACATTCCGCTAAATGATTTTGGTCGAAGCCAAGCAAAGGCAAATGGTGAAAAGCTTTTTGATAGAATAGGCAAAGCCGAGGGCATTGAATTTATTTCCAGTCCCCTGTCGCGCACTCGCGAGACCATGGAAATTATTCGTGCCTCCATGGGATTACCAATCGAGCAATATAGCATGGATGATCGGCTGATCGAAATTTCCTATGGGGATTTTGAAGGCAGAACAAAGCCTGAATTGAAAGCAAGAAACCGTGAATTATTTTTGGGCAGAAAAGACGATGCCTGGAATTTCAGACCAAACAATGGTGAAAGCCAGGCTGACACGTTAATTCGAATTGCCGAATGGTATGCCAGTCTTGAAGATGATCAAACTTATGTTGTAACAGCCC
>CALHIB010000113.1 GCA_938030595.1 uncultured Rhizobiaceae group bacterium
TCTTGTGAGGATCGTGGCATCCTTCATGTGTATGATGATGAAAAAGAATTTGCCCATGCACGTAAAGTCAATGACCTGCTGGCGGCTGGCGGCCTTGAGCGCCGTGAAGTGAGCGTAGATGAAATCAGAAAACTTGAACCATCGCTTACTAAAAACTTTATTGGCGGACTTTATACGGTTAGTGATTTTACAGGCGATATACATTCTTATGCAAAAGGTCTGTCTGAAGCCTGCAAAAGACGTGGCGTTGAATTTCATTACGGCTGCAAGGTTGAAACTCTAAAGCACTCTGACGACGGCGTAGAAGTGCACTGGTCAGATGATGATGGTATTCGTATCCAGAACCAGTATGATGGAATTGTTGTCTGCGCAGGCGTGAAAAGCCGTGACCTTGCTGCTCAACTGGGTGACCGCGTGAATATTTATCCAGTTAAAGGATATTCCATTACGGTTCACTTGAACGATGCCGAAAGTCAAAAGGCAGCGCCTTGGGTTAGTCTCTTGGATGACAAGGCGAAAGTTGTTACAAGCCGTTTGGGTAAAGACCGTTTCCGTATCGCAGGCACAGCAGAATTCAACGGCTACAATCTTGATATTCGTGATGATCGCATCAAGCCGCTTACCAAATGGTGTGAGAAACTTTTCCCGGATGTTTCGACTGAATTTGCGACGCCATGGGCAGGACTTCGCCCGATGATGCCAAACATGCTGCCAAAAGTGGGTGCTGGTAAAAAATCTCGTGTTTTCTATAACACAGGCCACGGACATCTGGGCTGGACACTTTCTGCAGCAACAGCTGAACTGGTGGCCGAAGAGGTGCTAAAGGCAAGGCAAAGCAATTCTGCTATGGTGGCCTAACATGCAGGCATAAGGAGTGATTAGATGAAGCGCAGAAAATTTATCAAGCAAAGTTCTGCGCTTGGTCTTGTTTCACTCTCAAGCACCATCGGTTTGGCTGCTACACAGAGCCTTCATGTGCCACCTGAAGAAAACCCGCATGAACTCACATTCATGCAATGGCCAGTCAGCCGAAAAATCTATTCTGATCGATATTTTCTCAGGCTGGTACAAAAAACTATCGCAAATATTGCAAATTCAATTGCGGGGTTTGAACCTGTCATCATGCTTGCTGCAAAAGAGGATCACATCAAAGCACGCAAGCAACTTTCCTCCAAGGTAGAACTTTGGGATATTCCAACCGAAGATTTGTGGTGTCGGGATTCGGGTCCACTTTTTGCCAAACAGGAAAATGGTGAGCTGGCCATTAGTCATCTGGAGTTTAATGGCTGGGGTGGCAAGCAAGTACACAGGCGTGATGGCCTTATTGCAAAACGCATTGCAGAACGTCTTGATGTTCCAATCATTTCCAGCGGCTTAAAAGGTGAGGCAGGCGGGGTTGAACATGATGGGTATGGACTGTTAATGGCGCATGAAAGTTCATGGGTTAACCCAAACCGAAACCCGGGATTGACCCGCAACCAAATCGAGCAGCGCCTCTTAAAAGCCTATGGCGCAAAAAAAATGATTTGGTCAAAAGGTGTTTATAATAAAGATATCACTGATTATCATATCGACAGTCTTGCACGATTTACAGGTCAAGGGCGCGTGCTGATAAACCTTCCGGAAAAGCCATATCAGAGAGACCCTTTCCACAAAGCTTCGATTGAAACTCACGATGCGCTATTGGCAAGTGGCCTTGAGGTAGAGGTCATTCCCGAGCCGAACAAGAGGCGTGTTAAAAGTCATGACTTTGTTGCTTCTTACGCAAATTATTATGCCTGCAATGGTGCAATTATTGCGGCACAGTTTGGCGATAAGGAAACTGATGCAATCGCCATCGATGCTTTAAAGCGTCATTATCCGGGTCGGGAGATTGTCACGCTTAATGTTAACGCATTAGGTGAAATTGGTGGAGGCATCCATTGCGCCACGCAGCAAATGCCTGCTTGATGGTACGCCATTGCCACTGAAACATTGAAACTATATTCGCAATAGATTTCGCGCCCTTTTCAATCCAAGTTGATTTTACCGCTTCTGTTTTTTTTAATCGTACTGCGTTTTGCCTTGCTTTCAAGTCGACGTTTTTTTGCGCCCAGGCTTGGTCTCGTTGGAATACGTTTTTTTGGAACGAAGGCTGCCTTGCGAATAATCTCTTTCAAGCGCTCAACCGCGTCTTTTCGGTTAGCTTCCTGTGTCCTGAAACTTTCTGCAATTAAAACCAGTTCACCGTCTTTTGTTAGTCGGCTATCACCACTGTTTAGAATTTTCATTTTTACGGAATGCGGAATGTTTTCTGATTGAGCTACATTAAAACGCAATTGTACGGCGGTTGAAACCTTGTTGACGTTTTGCCCTCCCGGACCACTAGAGCGCACAAATTTCTCGTGCAGTTCTGTTTCATCGATTGAAATATTTGCGGTTATTCTGATTAAGGCCATAAGTGATTATATAGGCTACCAGATTTTATTTGCCCAGCTTGTCCGCTATTAAAGAAATCATTTCAAACATGACCGCACCTGCAGAAAGGGCTGTGATCTGATTTCGACTATCCTTGGTTGGCATCATGCAGACGATATCACCACCGATGAT
>CALHIB010000114.1 GCA_938030595.1 uncultured Rhizobiaceae group bacterium
GATTGTGCCACCACCTGCGGGTTGAAGAGATTCATGACCTCATGGTTCATGTGTCTTGCTCCTTTGGGCTCTCGCCCCTTGCGGCTCAATAAATTTGGTTGAGCCTTAAAATTTCGCTTTTACGCAAACTGGCGGGGCGCACTTTTGGCACGCCCCAAATCGGAATTACTCGGCTGCATCAGGTATATCGAACGCTTCGCCATCTGTTTCTTCCTCTTCAGTCTCCAATTTGGAGTTTTCGAGATCCACAGAAAGACCAAGTGAACGCATTTCCTTGACGAGAACGTTGAACGATTCCGGAATACCGGATTCAAACGTATCATCACCGCGAACAATGGATTCATACACTTTGGTACGTCCGGCCACGTCATCCGATTTAACGGTGAGCATTTCCTGCAACGTGTAAGCGGCGCCATAAGCTTCAAGCGCCCACACTTCCATCTCACCAAAGCGCTGACCACCGAACTGTGCTTTACCACCCAGCGGCTGCTGCGTGACAAGCGAGTAAGGACCAATCGAACGAGCGTGGATTTTGTCATCCACCAAGTGGTGCAGTTTGAGCATGTAGATATAGCCCATTGTCACCTGACGATCGAAGGCTTCACCCGTACGTCCATCATACAATGTTGACTGACCAGATCCTTCCAGACCCGCCAATTCAAGCATATCAACAACGTCAGGCTCATGCGCGCCATCAAACACTGGCGTCGCAATGCGAACACCGGTTTTGATTTGATCCGCAAGACGCTCAACAGAAGCATCATCGTAGTCACGAACAGGTTCGTTACGGTCGTTTTCTGGATAGATAGCTTCAAGCTCTTTGCGAAGCGCCTTAGCTTCACCTGTTTTCTTGTAGTCTTCCAACAAGTGACCGATCTTACGACCCATGCCAGCACACGCCCAACCGAGGTGTGTTTCAAGAATCTGACCAACGTTCATACGTGAAGGAACACCAAGTGGGTTCAACACGATATCAGCGTGTGTGCCGTCTTCAAGGAAAGGCATGTCTTCGATTGGCATGATGCGGGAAACCACACCTTTGTTGCCGTGACGGCCAGCCATTTTATCACCTGGCTGAAGCTTACGCTTAATCGCCACGAAGACTTTGACCATTTTCATGACGCCTGGTGGCAGTTCGTCACCACGCTGAAGCTTCTCAACTTTGTCCATGAAACGGCCTTCGAGAAGACCTTTGGATTCGTCATAAGTTCCGCGAAGAGCTTCGATCTGACCTTGCAGCTTTTCATTGTCGACAGCAAACATCCACCACTGGCTGCGCGGGAATTCTTCCATCGCTTCCGGTGTTAGTTTTGTGCCTTTTTTGTAGCCTTTTGGACCAGCCACAGCTTCTTTGCCTTTCAGCATGTCAGCGAGGCGACCATAAACGTTGCGATCAAGGATCGCTTGTTCATCGTCACGGTCTTTTGCAAGTGTTTCGATTTCTTCACGCTCGATAGACATCGCACGCTCATCTTTTTCAATACCATGACGGTTAAAGACGCGAACCTCAACAACTGTACCAAAGGCACCAGGAGACATACGAAGTGAAGTATCACGAACGTCGGATGCTTTCTCACCAAAAATAGCACGCAGAAGTTTTTCTTCCGGTGTCATCGGGCTTTCGCCTTTTGGTGTGATTTTACCAACCAAAATATCGCCCGGCCCTACTTCAGCACCAATGTAGGTAATACCGGCTTCATCGAGGTTCTTAAGCGCTTCTTCTGAAACGTTTGGAATATCACGTGTGATTTCTTCTGGTCCAAGCTTGGTGTCGCGAGCCATGACTTCGTATTCTTCAATGTGAATTGAAGTGAAGATGTCATCACGCACAATGCGCTCAGAAAGAAGAATGGAGTCTTCATAGTTGTAACCGTTCCAAGGCATGAACGCGACGAGCACGTTACGACCAAGAGCCAAGTCACCCAAATCTGTAGATGGACCATCAGCAATGATGTCACCTGCAGAAATCTTATCACCCACTGTCACAAGCGGACGCTGGTTGATACATGTAGACTGGTTTGAACGCTGATACTTCATCAGACGATAGATATCGACGCCTGACTTTGAAGCATCGGTTTCTTCCGTTGCACGAATAACGATACGTGTTGCATCAACCTGATCGACGATGCCTGGACGTTTTGCAGCAATCGCAGCACCACTATCACGCGCCACAACCGCTTCCATGCCCGTTCCAACGAAAGGCGCTTCAGCACGAACGAGAGGCACAGCCTGACGCATCATGTTTGAGCCCATCAATGCACGGTTCGCATCGTCGTTTTCCAGGAATGGAATAAGTGAAGAAGCAACTGATACGAGCTGTTTTGGTGATACGTCCATCAGTTCCACGTTTTCACTAGGAACCATCATGACTTCACCAGCAACACGACAAGTAACAAACTCATTCATGAACTGGTTTTTGGCATCCAAATCAGCATTTGCCTGCGCAACGTTGTAGCGTGCTTCTTCCATTGCAGAAAGATAGATCACTTCATCAGTTACCTTGCCTTTTACAACCTTGCGGTATGGGCTTTCGATGAAACCATACTTGTTGACGCGAGCAAAAGTAGCAAGCGAGTTAATCAGACCAATGTTTGGACCTTCCGGTGTTTCAATCGGACAAATACGGCCGTAGTGTGTTGGGTGTACGTCGCGGACCTCAAAGCCTGCACGCTCTCGCGTTAGACCACCGGGCCCAAGTGCAGAAAGACGACGCTTGTGCGTGATCTCTGACAGTGGGTTGGTTTGGTCCATAAACTGTGACAATTGCGAAGATCCGAAGAATTCACGAACCGCAGCTGCAGCTGGTTTCGCATTAATCAGGTCTTGTGGCATTACCGTATCAACTTCGATTGAAGACATGCGCTCTTTAATGGCACGTTCCATGCGAAGCAAACCAATACGGTATTGGTTTTCCATCAATTCACCAACTGAACGAACACGACGGTTACCAAGGTTATCAATATCATCGATATCGCCTTTGCCATCACGCAGGTTTACAAGTGTTTTCACCACTTCAAGAATATCTTCCTTGCGAAGTACACGAACTGTATCATCGACTTCCTGGTTTAGGCGGATGTTCATTTTAACACGGCCAACGGCAGAAAGATCATAACGCTCTGAATCAAAGAACAGAGAGTTAAACATTGCTTCTGCAGTTTCCATGGTCGGTGGCTCACCTGGGCGCATCACGCGGTAGATATCAAACAACGCATCTTGTTTTGTGTCGTTTTTATCTGCTGCAAGCGTATTACGCATGTAGGCGCCAATGTTCACGTAATCGATGTTAAGCACTTGAACTGACTTGATTTTGTTTTCATCAAGCATTTCGATTGCTTTTTCATCAATCTCGTCACCAGCCTCCATGTAGATTTCGCCAGTT
>CALHIB010000115.1 GCA_938030595.1 uncultured Rhizobiaceae group bacterium
GAAAGAATGAGCATGCCATGCGCACCCTCACCACCCAGAACTTTCTGCCATGAGAAGGTCACGACATCGAGCTTGGCAAAATCCAGATCCTGCGCAAAAGCAGCTGAGGTTGCATCACACAGTGTAAGCCCGGCACGATCATCAGGAATGAAATCGCCATTGGGTACGCGTACGCCGGAGGTTGTTCCGTTCCATGTGAAACAAACATCATTGTCAAAATTGATCTCGCGCAGATCAGGTAAATGACCGTAATCCGCCCGCAGCAGACGCGTGTTTTCAAGCTTGAGCTGTTTGACGGCATCGGTAATCCAGCCTTCGCCAAAACTTTCCCATGCAAGCATGTCTACGCCGCGCTCGCCAAGCAGGCTCCACATCGCCATCTCATAAGCGCCTGTGTCAGAAGCGGGCACAATGCCGATGGCGTAATCATCAGGCACTTGCAAAACTTCGCGGGTTAAATCGATAGCCAGTTTAAGCTTGGCTTTGCCTTCCTTTGCACGGTGAGATCTGCCGAGTGAAGCATTTTCAAATTTTTGGAGAGACCATCCTGGACGCTTTGTGCACGGTCCGGAAGAAAAACGCGGATTTTTCGGTCGCGTAACCGGTTTTTGAATATCAGTCATGTAAACTAACCTTACAGATAGTGAGCCCCTCGGTGGGGAGGGGTGGCCCACCGCGAGACCTATAGAAATTAAATCAGGCGGTCAAGCCTCACGACAAGAAATGTTCAAATTACGATATTCATGGTTTACAAGATTGGCTTTTGCGTTATTCAGTGGCGCGTAAATAAAGGATATCGGATGACCCACACGCTCACTATAATTTCCAGCCTAGAAAATTCCTGTCTGACAGAAGCATTGGTTTCTGCGGTTTCAGAAGCGCTTCAAGTTTCAGATACGCGATGGCTTTATCCATTGGTTGCCTGTGATTTTTATCTTCAAAATTTGACAGATACAGATGAAACGACTGCGCTTGTAAGAAGCCTTATTGGCGATCTGCCAATTGATATCATCATTCAAAATTCAAAAAACCGTAAGAAAAAACTCTTTTTGGCGGATATGGATTCAACCATCATTGGTCAGGAATGCATCGATGAACTTGCAGCAGAGCTGGGTATCAAGGACAAGGTTGCAGCAATAACCGAAGCGGCCATGAACGGTGAAATTGACTTTGAAGGTGCGCTTAAAGATCGTGTCGCCCTGCTTGCAGGACTTGAAGAAGCTGTGGTTGCTGAGGTCCTTAGCAACCGTATTACCATCAATCAGGGAGCGCATTTAGCCTTGGCAGTCATGCGAGCGCATGGAACGCATACAGCTTTGGTTTCTGGTGGTTTTACGATTTTTGCCAAGGAGATTGCTGGCGAAGTGGGTTTCCACGAGTTTCACGCCAATGAATTGCTAAGCGAAGAGGGCAAGTTTACAGGCAAGGTAGCGGAGCCGATTTTGGGCCAGCAGGCGAAGCTTGATCAATTGAACAGACTTGCAAATGAAAAACAGATTTCCCTAAGCGATACGATCGCTATCGGTGATGGTGCCAATGATCTACCGATGTTGATGAATGCAGGGACAGGCATTGCGTTTCATGCAAAGCCCTCCGTTGCTGAACAGGCAAAAGTGGTTATCAATCATGGTGATTTATCAGCCATACTCTTCGTGCAGGGCTACACAAAAGCTGATATTGATGCGGCGATGGTTTGAATTATTGTTTGAAAAAATCAAACATCCATTGAGCGCTTTGCTCAAAATCATACTCGGGTTTCCAGCTCCAATCTGCGCGGGCATTTTCATCCATCATTACATCAGGCCAGCCGCTTAAGAGTGCTTCGACATTCGTTTGAGGTTCGAATGAATATTCAAACCGGGGGTAGCGTTTGGCAATCTCATTTGCAACGATTTCTGCGGATAGAAAATAGGAATGCAAGTTATAGGCAGGCTGTTTGATTTGCTCAGTTTTCGCAAAGGTAAGCGTCATGATTGAACTTATTACATCCAGCAGAAAAAGCGTTGAAACACCTGTTTGAGCCGAGACAGGAAATGCAAAAGTTTTTCCCTCAACAGCCGCCTTGAAAGCATGCGATGGAAAAGCTGTCACAGCGCTTGGCGGCGCGAAAGGTGAGATCACCAATGGAAAGCGCAAACATCTGAAATCAAGCCCATGTTTGGCCTTGAAATAATTTCCAAGCCGTTCAACCGCAACTTTCGTGACGCCATAAATGTTTTCTGGCCACTGGCTTTGCTCTTCAGGCATTGGGCTTGGCATATCCTGCCCGTAGGATGCAAAGGTACTGGCAAAGAAAAACATGCCAACATCATGCACCTTGCTCAGGTTTAAAAGATTAAAGGAGGCGGTGGCATTAATTTCCCATGCAGCTTGCAAGTCGGCTTCCGAACTGCCTGATAAAAGCGAAGCAAGGTGATAAACTGCGTCTGGTTTATGTGTGCGGAAAATGTCTTCAAGCAAGGAAGTATCTCGCACATCACCAGTTACGATCGTCTCCAGCACGTCATGCGTCTCAGGTTCGCTGCCGGGCAAATCAAAACGGATCACTTCAATATTCTTTGCAACCAAACGTTCGGCAAGCAATCGGCCAATATTGCCATTACCACCTGTAATCAGAGCTTTTTTCATAGAGTATTTATGCGTTTAATTAGTGCGCGCTTCAACCCATTTGCGCCATTTGGCTGGTGTTCCTGCAAAGACGTTAATATCGGTTTCGCCTTTAATACCAGGAATTTTGCCCGTGCCTGTATATTGCCAGAATGACCAACGCTGACCTGGGTAAACATCCTTTGGATGTGCTGCTACGGAACGTAGCCAAAATTCGACATCACGCATCGAGCCAAGGTTATTATCCTTGTAAAAATCAACGGTTGTATAAACCAGTGGTTTCTTTCCGTAATGGCGTTTCATCATGGCAAGATATATACGCATCTCTGCACGCATTTTGGCAGGTGAATGCTTTTTCTTGCAAGAAGACTGGTGGTTCCATTCCATGTCCAAAACCGGAGGGAGTGATTTAGGATCTTTTGGTACGTTACGAATAAACCAGCGAGCCTGCTCGGCTGCAGTGCGGCAGAAGTAATAAAAATGATAAGCACCACGAGGAACACCAGCACGGCCCGCATCATCCCAATATTGCCTGAAATTTCGATCGACGTGATCACCACCCTCAGTTGCCTTGATAAAGGCAAAGGCCACCCCGCCACGCTTGGCTGTACGCCAATCAATATCACCCTGCCATTTGGATACATCAATACCATGTACAGGATATTGCTCCGGGCGATAACTGTCCCACTCAACCGGATCATGGTCACCAAACTGGGGATTGGTCACCGCAAGGCTGACATCAAGCACAGTTGTTGGACTGCTCGTACAAGAGGCAAGAAGAAGAGTAAGAGCTGAGAAGATTAACTTACGCAAAGCACAGAATTCCTGTTTGAGGGAAGTTCGGAATAAATGAATACAATCTTACTAAAACATTTATAAAAGTTTAACGATTTACAATCCAGCAAATTCTTTTGGCTGAATTTTTTGTGAGGCACTTTTGTTTTTATGCTTTTGTTTTCGCCCTGATGCACGTTCACGCCAAACCTTGAAACTTTTTGGCTTCAAATTGGAACGCATGATTTTGATGACTTCCTTTTCAGGAACACCAAATTGCATTTCAATAGTTTCAAAAGACGTGTCATCGCACCATGCCAATTCAATAATATGATTGGTTTGCGCATCTATCTCTTTTGTGTGGTTGTTCATTGTATTTTCCGACATAAGTATGAGTTAGTAAGATAAATATGTGTCTTGTTTCAAAAATCCAGTTCGGAAAGTGTTTATGAAAAAAATTGCTGTTATTGGTGCAGGTCTTTCAGGTCTGACGTTTGCAAAAAGCTTGCATGCGAAAGCAGATATCACGGTCTTTGAAAAGTCGCGCGGTATCGGTGGAAGGATGGCAACGCGCTACGCAGGAGATTATGAGTTCGACCACGGCGCACAATATTTTACGGCCAAGAGCGAGGCTTTCCAGAAATTTCTTGAACCCTTTATCAAAAAGGGAACTACACAGAACTGGCAACCAAATTTGGTAACACTCTCAAAGGACGGCGCGAAAGAAAGAATATCAAATCATCCATCTTATGTTGCGAGCCCCAGAATGAATGCCCTGGCAAAGGAAATGGCAGAAGAACTGAAACTTGTTGGCAATACCCATATTGATAAGGTTACAGGCTCGGCTGGCGCATGGGAGTTGATTGACAAAGAAGGAGCAAGCTATGGCATTTTTGATTTTGTAATCTTTGCCATTCCATCGCATCAGGCAGCAGTTTTTGTGCCTGAAAATTTCGAATATCTGGAACAGATTAAACAGGTGAAGATGGACGCTTGCTTTTCATTAATGCTGGGTTTTACTGAACCATTGGATATTACTTTCGATGGCGCTTTTGTAGAAGGCTCACCCATCGGCTGGATATCGGTGAATTCTTCCAAACCACAAAGACCGCAAGGTTTTTCCATGATGGTGCAAAGTCAAAATCAATGGGCTGAAATGCACGTTGATGAAGATAAGGACAAGGTTCAAGCCATGTTGTTGGAAGAGGCCTCAGATCTTTTAAATCAGGATTTGTCAAAGGCAGACCATCAGGTTTTACACCGCTGGCTTTATGCAAGCACGAGCGTACCCGCAGAGCAAAATTTCTTTCACGATGAGAAAAACCAACTGGCCTGCATTGGGGATTGGTGCATCAAGGGCCGTGTTGAGGCAGCGTTTGACAGCGGCCATCGACTGGCCGAAAAAATGAGTTCCCTGCTTTAGGAAATATTCAGCTGGTCGATCAGTTTTGGAATTTGCTTTTTAACCTTGAAAAACCCGCGCGTCGCGTGTGGCCATACCTTGGCGTCATAGTCCCGCATCACTTGAACAAGCTTGATGTCATGTTCGCCTAATTTGTATTGTATCTGCGCAAGCCTGTCCGCAACGGGTCCGACTGGGGCGTAAGCCGTGACAATGGTGTCAACATCATTTGCCTTTGCAGCCTCAACAAGAAACGCCAGTTGATCGTCTTCCTTATCGCAGAATGTCGTCTCGCAACCAAAGTGTCCTTTTGCTCTTTCCAACGCATCCGCCATGGCTGATTGGGTAAACTGTATAACCTTTGCGCTCACCTCCAATGGCGAACGTGCTTCGGCAGATAGCATCCCGATGATCGCTTTTGGTTCATCCCTCAAGGCAAGCGTTTCTGGTAGCAGGTCTTCTTCGGTAAGCAGCAAAATGTAAGACTTGTCTTCGATGCTTTCCTGAATGGGCAAAGGTACAGCATCTGCTTCACGCATGTCATTGAGCGGCGATGGGTCACTAGCCAGATTCATGTGCCCTGTAAATCGGCCATTGGTAAACTTGGAGATGTTTGAGGCTCTGGCAGCGTAATTCTTGCCTTTTGTGTGAAGCCCACCAACCCAACGCCACGAACAGGTATTGGAAGCAGGATCCCCATCCAGCAAGTGCCGATAAAAGAAGTCAGCACCCAGTTCCCATGGCAGTTTGAGCGTGAAAATCCAGATGGAGGCAAACCACATGCGAGCATGATTGTGCAGATAGCCGGTTTCTGTCAGTTCTTTTGCCCAATGGTCAAAGGCATCGATACCCGTGTTGCCAGCAATTGCTTCTTCATAGCGCTGACGAAGGTTCTTGTCCTTGCCCAATACCTTGATCGCACTTTTTAGGTCTTTATTATACAAACGCCAGACATCCGGTTTCTGCTCAAGCCAGCCTTTGAAATACGCCCGCCAGAATACTTCCTGCACAAATTTCTCTGAAGCCTGTAAGGAATGCTGTTTGAGGGTTTCGCGTAAAACCTCGTCTTCACTGATCAGGCGATGGCGTATCCAGGGCGAAAGGGCTGATATGTTGGAGCGGTTATCTGCGCCCAAATCAAAATTGCGACCAGACGCATATGCTCGCCCTGTATAGGGTGCAAAATGTTTTAACCGTTCAAGACCTGCTTCGCGCGTTGGAAGGAAATCGACATGCGCCGTGTCACATTCCTCATCGAGGAATGACAATTGTTCATCTGACAAAAGAGACCCTTTTTTAAAAATCTTTAGACCATCATGGAGTCTGCCCGTGCATTGGCACGGTCAGCTTTTGTATGATCGCCAAGACCCTTAAAAGCACGAGAGACGGCTCGCCAGTTTTGAACCGACGTCGGTTTGAGGCTGGCGCGTTCATTGGCAAGACCAAGAGCAAGATCATACCGTTTGGAACGTAGGGCTGCTTCTAGCAAAGTCCAGCCAATGATATCGCGTTGGGCGAAACTGCCGCCAAGACGGTGCGTCATGTAACGGATAGGCAAGAGACGGTCGACGCAATCGCCATAGCGTTCGTTCTTGAAATCCTGAATTGCGAGACAAAACGGAATACCGATTTCACGGCTCATCGCCACATTGGCATCAGAGGCATTTTCCACGTAGCGCTCATTTGCTGAAAGAAGTTTCTCTTGCGCGTCCTTGCGGTCATCAGAAACATAGCACATCATTGCATGCACATCGTTGAAAGCATAAAGCGTGTCTTGCGCTGCAGGTTCCCATTTGTCTGCCAAATGCGCCCATCGGTCGCCAGATTCTTCGCCAACCAGGTTCAACCGCCAAAGAAGTGCTGCTGCATCCAGTTCTTCGTACTTGTTGCCATCGTTTTGGCGGCTATCCAGATGCTTGTCAAAAATTTCCATCGACTTCGCATTTTGTTCAAGATCCAAATGATAAAGCGATGTGTGCCACCAAAGGTGATTGGCGAAATTACTGTCACCCCAGTGCTTGCGCTGGTCTTGCATAAAGCGAATGCCACCAGATTGGCGACCCGTCATTTCCATTACATGGCTGACCGCATGAACCGCGTAAGGATTATCAGGTCTGATCGCAAGCGCCTGCCTGCCAAACTCTTCGGCTTTCAGATAATCATTGTTTTCTTCAAGCCCGAAGGAGTAAAACCCAAGCACGAATTCGTAACCCGGCATGCTCTCATCCCAGAGATTAAAGACGCGGGCAACACAGTCACGTTGCCCAACCACATCGCCCAAAAGCACATCGGTATAGTGTACCAGTTCAAGCGCAAATAAATCGAGCGGATATTGAGTAAGCACTGCTTCCCATTTTTGAACAGCACCGTAAAAGTCACCGTTGACCCAGGCATGAGTCGCTTCGTAGTGACCCTTTTCGCGGTCATTTGCTTTTGAAAGACGTTTCTCGGCTTCCTTGAGCGCGCCAACCATTTCGGAATAAATCCGCGTTTCCATGGCTTGTGTCATCCAGCCTGCCTTGAACAGCCAGCCCATGATAAAATCAGGATGCTCTTCCAGTATGGCATCAATCACAGCAATCGCATCGCCACGAAACGAAAGAGAAGTCTCAATCGCAAGTTCAAGTCCGTCAATCGCATCCTGATTTCCATAAGAAACCGGAACGCCGCGTGTATCAAAACCTGAATTTGTCATTGGAATTTCTCCTGAACCAATCGCTAATATTTCCAGAGGAATACAGATAAACTGGAATTTAATATGTTCAATCCCGATAACGATTGATTGAACATGATTAAATTTTACTCATCACCCATACGAAGTGCCTGAATAAACGCTTCTTGCGGAATTTCCACGCGACCGAATTGGCGCATTTTCTTCTTACCCGCTTTTTGTTTATCCAGGAGCTTGCGTTTACGCGAAGCGTCGCCGCCGTAACATTTAGCGGTCACATCCTTGCGCATGGCGGAAAGTGTTTCTCGTGCAATCACCTTGCCGCCAATCGCTGCCTGAATTGGGATCTTGAACAGGTGGCGCGGAATAAGCTCTTTGAGTTTTTCACACATCACACGCCCACGCTTTTCAGCTTGAGAACGGTGAACCAGCATTGAAAGCGCATCAACGGGTTCGTCATTGACGAGAACCTGCATTTTGACGAGATCACCAGCGCGATTGTCTGTTATCTGATAGTCAAAACTTGCGTAGCCACGTGAAATGGATTTGAGGCGATCGTAAAAATCAAAGACAACTTCATTGAGCGGCAGGTCATAGGAAAGCATCGCGCGCTTGCCCACATAAGTTAGATCAATCTGAATGCCACGACGGTCTTGGCAGAGTTTTAGAATAGCACCCAGATATTCATCGGGTGTCAGGATAGTCGCTCTAATCCAGGGCTCTTTAATTTCTTCAATCTGCATGACATCAGGCATGTCGGCAGGATTGTGAAGGAAGAGTTTTTCGTCCCTCTTCATTTCCAGTTCGTAAACAACGCTAGGCGCTGTTGCGATAAGATCCAAGTTAAATTCACGTTCCAGACGTTCCTGAATAATTTCAAGATGGAGAAGCCCTAGGAAGCCGCAGCGGAAACCAAATCCAAGCGCTGCAGACGATTCCATTTCATAGGAAAAACTTGCATCATTCAAACGAAGCTTGCCAACCGCAGAACGCAAGTCTTCAAAATCTGCCGCATCCACCGGGAAGAGGCCACAAAATACGACAGGCTGAGCAGGCTTGAAGCCTGGAAGCGCTTCTGGCGTTTCTTTTTTGTCTTCTGTAATCGTATCACCGACGCGCGTGTCAGCCACTTCTTTAATGGAAGCTGTAATAAAGCCAATTTCACCTGGACCCAGTTGATCCATGGGAATCATCTTCGGGGTCATGACGCCAACACGGTCGATTAAATATTTGGCATCCGTGCCCATCATTTTGATGGTCTGACCTTTTTTGATCATGCCATCAATCACGCGCACGAGAACGATCACGCCTAGATAAGTGTCATACCAACTGTCGACCAAAAGCGCTTTTAGCGGTGCGTCTATTTCACCATGCGATGGAGCTGGAAGGTCTGTTACAATTGCTTCGAGAACTTCCTGGATGCCTTGACCCGTCTTGGCGGACACTTCAATTGCATTTGTAGCATCAAGGCCAATGACTTCTTCGATTTGTTGCTTGATACGATCAGGTTCGGCTGCAGGAAGATCGATTTTATTCAAAACCGGTACGATCTCGTGATCGTTGTCGATTGCCTGATAAACATTGGCAAGCGTCTGCGCTTCCACGCCTTGGGATGCGTCAACTACCAGAAGGGAACCTTCACAGGCAGAAAGCGAGCGCGATACTTCATAGGCAAAGTCCACGTGTCCCGGCGTATCAATCAGATTGAGAATATAAGTCTCCCCGTCCTGCGCTTTGTAGTGAAGTCTGACAGTCTGCGCCTTGATGGTAATCCCGCGTTCGCGCTCAATATCCATATTGTCCAGCATTTGCTCGGACATGTCGCGCAGGGCTACGGTATCCGTATCCTGTATCAGACGGTCAGCAAGTGTGGATTTGCCGTGATCAATATGCGCAACGATTGAAAAATTGCGGATCTTGTCACGACCTGGATATGTGCCTTGTGAAACGGCTGAATCTGTAATTTGTTTGTTCATACACAAGCATTTATCACCCTTGCAAAAGAATGCAATGGTTTCTCGCATCGCATCTACTAACTTGCCATACGATTTAGGGGTATGGGGGTGTTGTTTGAGGTTTTATCTTCACGCTCTTTTAGCTCCAAAATCATCTGGGATTGTTCAAGTTCCATAATGGTAAGGGGCTTTGAAAATAAAAAACCTTGCAGATCATTGCTCTCATTTTGCTGTAAAGACTCTAATTGTGCCTCTGTCTCAATGCCTTCAACAGTAAGTTTGTTACTGAATGTAGAACCAAGACCAATCATATTGTCAATAATATCATCACCGTCCTTTTCGTGGCGCATATTAGAGACAAAATTACGATCCAGTTTCACACGGTCCAACTTGAATTCACGCAAGAAGAACATGTTGGAATAGCTTGTGCCAAAGTCATCCAGAACAATTTTGACACCTAAAGCCCTTATAGCTTCCAAGTCTGACTTTATTATCTTTGAGCTTGATACCAGCAGGTTTTGACCTAGCTCCAGTTCAAGGCGCGTAGGGTCGAAACCGGTTTTTTTCAAAACACGCTTTAATTGCGCAACAAATCCAGAATGAGTGAATTGAGCAGAATTAATATTCACAGCAAGCTGAATGCCTTTAAAAGGTTTAATTTCGCGGCAGGCGCGCTCAAGAATAAACTCACCAATTTCTTCAATAAGACCCAACTCTTGTGCTACGGGAATAAATTCTGCTGGCAGAATTTGGCCCTCAACAGGATCGTTCCAACGAATAAAGGCTTCCACACCAGAAATTGTACTATCTTCCTGAAGTACAAATGGCTGATAATTCAAGGATAATGCATCGTTTGAAATTGCATCTACCAGACTTGCTTCCAGATGTCTGCGTCGATTGATTTTTGTCGCCATTTCAGGACTGAAGAACATGACTTTATTACGACCACTCTCCTTGGAACTAAGCAAGGCATAGTCTGCTCTTTTCAGAGCTTGTAATTCGTCGTCTTCAAATCCATCAACAAGCGTGGCACCAATAGACGCAGTGGCATGAATTTCCTTTCCTTCGTAAAGGAATGGTTGTTTCATTTCTTTAATAATTTTATCGCAGATTGTAATCAATTGCTGTTGTTCAGAGACATCTTTCACCATCACAGCAAATTCATCACCAGACATACGGCATGTAATTGCAGATGCATCCGCTGCATTTTGAATTCTCTGGCCAAATTGACATATCACCTTGTCACCTGCATCATGGCCATATCGGTCATTGATGATTTTAAAACGATCAAGATCTAGAATAAGAACACCAAGCTTGGACTTTCTTTCTCTGGACCTGCTCAAGTTTTCTTCAAGGATTTCATTAAATTTGCGTCGGTTAATCAAGCCGGTGAGCTCATCGGCATAGGCAAGGTCTTTAACCTCTTCCAATTTGTTTTTTGTATTATGAAGAACGATTACCAGCAGCGCTGTCATTTGCATAATAGCAGTTGCGGAAATAACAAAGACCTGTGAAGCGCTTGCTATGCCAATATCATGTAAGACGATGAATTGCATGATCATGGCAAATGTCGCCAATATCATGACGATAAATGCTAGTATCAGAATCCGTCTGTTAAGTTTTTTATTTTTTTTATCCATATCACCTAGGGGGGGGCTTCCCTCTGTCCACAATTGACTGTGTATAGCATGTGAATATTCAAGGCTTTTCAAACATGAATGATAAAATTTTAAGTAATCTTAAAAAGTGATTATAAATCAAATGGATAAGGCACAATTATTTTTTATTTCGTAGCTTGCGTTTGTAATAATGCCATACAGCTATTGATAAAATGCAAAGAATTGAAACAAACACCAGCATAGGCCATGACAGTTCCTGCATTTTGCCACCCATGTGAACGATGAGCGTGGTTAGCGGTAATATCCCCAGGCCCGTCGTCCATAGAAATGTCCACCAACTAATTTTTGTTAGGCCTGCCGCATAATTAATCAGATTAAAGGCTATCAGTGGAATAAATCTACTGACAAGAAGTGTCATCGCACCTTGATCTTCAGTCCATTTATCCAGCATTTGCTGTTGTTTAAGAGGCAAGGCCCAATTCACGAAAGGACGACCGAATAGGCGCGTTAAGCCAAAAGAGAGCGAGGCACCAAGCATGGCGCCGACCCAAACCAGTAGTGTTCCATGAAGTGTTCCGTAAACATTGCCTGCAGCTAACGCAAGAAATTCGGCTGGAAACGGAATAAAACAATGAACAATCATTAAACCGATGACTGCTAGCTGACCATAAATTCCCAATTCTTTAATCTTGTCAGGAAAATTTGTGTAATATTCGTGCCAGTCAAATCCAATTCGCGCGTTG
>CALHIB010000116.1 GCA_938030595.1 uncultured Rhizobiaceae group bacterium
GTACTCCCTAGGGGAATCGAACCCCTCTTTCCAGGTTGAAAACCTGGCGTCCTAACCGATAGACGAAGGGAGCATCAGTGTGAGCGTTGTATAGAAGCGAATTCACAAAGCTTCAAGCAGTATTTTACGTTTTTTGCAAAAATTTTGAAATAATTTTGTCGCAGCTAAAAACTTTGGCTTTAATGCCTGTTTTTAAGCCTTTTTACGCTTGCGTTTTGATGACTTGCGGCATGGATGATGCCAGTCGCGCTTCGACCCAATATCAAAATGCACAGATTTTGTTCTGCAATAGGTGCCAACACCGCCACGACCTGGAACTGTGCGTAGATATTTGGCCAGCTTCCACTTGGAAACGCCTTCAACCTGAATATCGACGGCCTTACAGAAGATATGCTGCGAATTACGCGCACCACCTGCACGGCGATTGCCTTTAGGACTGCGATAGCCTGAGGTAATGATTGGTTTCTTGCCGTAGCGACGTTCAACCATCTTAAGAATTCTAAGTACACCAGGTTTAAGACACGCAACCTGAACCTTTGAATGCTGCACTCTCAAGCCGTTTGGTGATAGCCTACCAAATGAACCAACAGCAGCAACTTGTGTCGTTTTGACCTTTTTTGATGCAGATGTGCCTTCGTCTTTAATTCCAAAAATCTCGCTGTTTGATTTGACACCTGGCAGGGCAGCGGCGTTACGATTGCTCGTGGTTCTGGCACTTGCAACAACTGTTTTGGGTTTTTTGACTTTAGGCTTGATAAGTGAGTGCGATGGTCTTTCAGCAACAGAATTAGCCGTCGCAATTCTTGAAGCAGGACGCTTTGGCTTTTGAATTTTAGGTTTGTTCGGATTATCAACTGTTGCCTGAGGGCGAACTTTTGGTTCTTTAGGAGCAAACAGCTTTTCAAAGAAGCCTTGTTTTTTGGCTGCTTTTGGAGCTGGTGCTGTTTCGGTGATTTGTACCGACGGTGCAGCTTCTACCGTAGGTGATAAAGACGCAACCTCAACGTTGTTTTGTGTTTGGACAGTAGTTGCAGGCTTTGGCGCAGGCTTGGCAATAGTATTGACATTGGGTGAAGCCGCAGCCTGTTCAATAACATTGGCGGTTGGCGTTTGATTTGCTTGCGTTTCCGCAATCGCCAAAGGGGCTGTTGGTGCCGGGGCAGGGCTCGCACCAGCGTTCACTTGCGAAACAGTTGTCTGAGTATTGACAGCAGGTTGTTGTACTACCGTAGCCAATTGTTGTGAATTTGGGGTTTGTATTGGAGTGTTTGTTGCAACAAGGTTTGTTGCAGGGCGCGGTGCTTTAGTAGGAATGTTATTGGAAGCCAGCCCTGAGTCAGAATTCGTGTTATTATTAGTACCAGCAAGAGAGACGCCACTAGGTACTGGTTGAGAAACCTGTGAACCGTTAAAATCAAGCGCTGATTGTTGTGAAACACAACCAGAAATAAAAACAGCAGCAAAAACACCAAGAAGTGCTTTCACAGATTTAGTGCCAGAATAAAATCCAACTTCTTTAGGCAAATCAAATCCACTATTTTTACTGTTGTTATACAAACCGTATGCTTGCCCCTGATGGTTTCATAATTTTTACTTAAAAATCAGTAATTAAGTTATGAATACGAATGTCCGCAATTTGCAATATATATGGTTAACAAAGTGTAATCGATATAGCAATTCGCGAATTTTCCAACTTGCCAGATTGGCTAAAGGTAAAATAAGGCTGAAAAAAGTCATATTTGGATTCTTCAGCCTTATTTCGCGGGAAATTTGTATAGCGGAGTAGGGTAGTTTACCAGCTACCAGTATTTTCCATACTTTTCCAAGGCTCTTTAACGTCAAGGGCTGAGCCTTTTTGCAAGAGTTCAATTGATATTCCGTCTGGTGATTTGATGAATGCCATGTACCCATCTCTCGGCGGACGATTGATCGTTATTCCATTTTCCATCAATTGTGAGCAAGTTTTGTAAATGTCATCAACTGCATATGCCAAATGTCCAAAATTTCGGCCACCATCATAGTCTTCCGTGTCCCAGTTATAGGTTAGCTCAAGACAAGGTGAGCGATCAGTGCTTGCCTGATCTTTGTTGGAAGAAAGGTCATCAGGCGCGCTTAGGAAAATATTGGTAAACCGACCGCCTTCACTGTCGTAACGGTGAACCTCGATCATACCTAACTTGGCGCAATAAAAGTCGAGTGATTCTTCTAGGTTTTTGATTCTCACCATGCTGTGGAGGTATTTCATCTCTTTATTTTTCCCTGTTATCTAAAGTTTCTGTGGATTTACATATTGTTTTTGCACAGTCTGGCAAGTGTTAAGGCTTTTTTTACAATTTGCACTTGCAGGGCTGGGCTAACCAAGTGCTAATATAACCAAAGAATCAGTAAATAGTTTGTGCGGTAATTTGTGAGTAAGCCATGACGGGGGATAAAAATAACCATAATTTCGAAATCTCCAAAGGAGATGTGTCTTCTGATGGCGATGCCGCAGAGGCAATCGAAATTGCAGGTTTCATCAAGTGGTTTGATGTTTCCAAAGGTTTTGGTTTTATAGTACCAGATGAAAAAATTTCTGATGTACTCATCCACGTAACAACACTACGACGTGATGGTTTTCAAACGGCTTTGGAAGGCGCTCGCATCGTTTGTGAAGTTGTAAAACGCGAACGTGGGTATCAAGCATTTCGTGTTTTATCCATGGATGATTCCACAGCGACACATCCATTGCAAAAAGAAGGCGGTAAAACGCACTTCGAAGTAAAAGCAGATAGTGACATTGAGCGTGTTCAGGTCAAATGGTTCAACCGCAATAAAGGGTATGGATTTGTTACACGTGGAAGCGAAGATATTTTTGTCCATATGGAAACACTTCGACGCTTTGGATTGACAGAGCTGCGCCCCGGGCAATATGTTTTGGTTAGATTTGGCAATGGCCCGAAAGGGTTAATGGCTGCGGAAATATTCCCGGATAATGCAGACAGAACAATCCAAACTAATTAGTTTTCAAGTTTTTCACTTTTAAAACATAATGAATCAATACATCATGAGAGTGATGTAAGTGACTCATTTATCAAATAGATTTTGAGTGGAAAGATAGAACCTGAATGATTGCCAAGCGGATTAAGTTAAAAAGCCTGCATGAAGCTTTTATAATATCTTTCGTTGTTGCCTGTATGAGCGTTTTTGTTGCATACGCACAACCAAAGCCTGATCCAAATTCAGTCTTTCCGGTCGAAACTCTGGAAATTATAACCAGTAATGGCAGTTTTCAGTTTTCAGTTGAAATTGCAGATGACAGTGCAGAACGTAGCCAAGGACTTATGTTCAGGGAAACCATGTTACCAACGCATGGCATGCTATTTGATTTTGGCGAAACGTCGCCAGTTATGATGTGGATGCAAAATACACCCTTATCTTTGGATATGATTTTCATAAAGGAAAATGGTGTTGTTGCCAGGGTTGCGAACAATACAGTTCCGTTTTCAAAAGCGATTATTTCATCTGGAGAACCAGTATCTCATGTTCTGGAATTAAACGCCGGAATGGCAAAGCAAATTGGTTTAAAGCCGGGTGATAAGATAAATCACGCTTTTTTTCCCAGTGATGATTAAATAAACAAATTTTCTTCACTTTAAACGTATTTCTCGCTTGCACGAAATTACGCGTCGGTGTAGTGAAACCCCTGACTTGATAAGTCGGAGCGTAGCGCAGCCTGGTAGCGCATCTGGTTTGGGACCAGAGGGTCGCAGGTTCGAATCCTGCCGCTCCGACCATCATGACAAATTCCAGATAATGAATTGATGGAAATTATGGTAGCAAAAATTTTCAAACCAGCAAAAACCGCAATGCAATCAGGCAAAGCAAAGACGGATGGCTGGATTTTGGAATTTGAATCTGAAAGTGCTCGCAAAGTAGAGCCTTTGATGGGCTACACAAGTTCGTCTGACATGAGTAGCCAGGTCAAGCTCGAGTTTAAAACGCTCGAAGACGCAAAATCTTACGCTGAGAAAAATGGTTTGGCTTACAGAGTTCAAAAACCGCAAAAAGCCAAGCGCCGCATTATGTCTTATGCAGAAAATTTCAGCACAGACAGATCGCTTCCCTGGACGCACTAATTCAAAGTCTATTAAATTACCAATAATCCAATTCTGCACCTTGTCAGAATCATTCAAAACTTGATAGATAGTCTCAAGACTGGTCCCTTAGCTCAGCTGGATAGAGCGTCTGCCTTCTAAGCAGAATGTCGGAGGTTCGAATCCTCCAGGGATCACCATTTTCGTTGATTTTAAACCTTGCGCGTCGCTTCGCTCTACATGCGGCTTAAAATTGTTACGGCTCTAGATTGCTCCTTGCATCTTTACTATTCCAAACATATTCACATTTGCTGAGTTGATAAGAAGTTGAAAAGTCTCATTAATTGACGATTCATGTTGTGTTAAGTTGTTTTTGGCAAAATTTATGGGCGGGCATGTGATTAAAACAAGCCAAAAGGATGAGCCAATGAATGATATGCGTTCAAACGAAGATAGAAGAAAAACCGAGAGGCGCGTTGAGCAAAAGCCTGACAAGGAACCAATTGCTGTGGAGCGCCGTGTTGGCGAACAGCGATCAGGTGAAGATCGCCGTTCATAACTTTGAAGGCTTTATGAATTGTTGACAGTCGGTGCCTTGGCGGCATCGCCTGAATACATGGCACTAATTCGGTCAAACCATTTTCCGACATTGCTGGCCTCGTCGATTGGACGATATGCCACCACGTCAATCCATTTCAAAACACCAAAGAGCGTATAGTCAGCATAGGTTGGCGATTTGCCACCCAAGAAGTCACTTGTCGCAAGTGTTGCTTCAAAAACGGCAAGGCCTTTCGCCAAATTAGCTTTCGCTTGGTCTTTATCATCTGCGTTGATCTCGGAAAGTTTTTTACCAAACTTTGCCTCACGTGTTTCGAGGAAATAAGCAGCGCTTTCGCTGTCGATGATTTGTGAAACGGGATAAATCGCCATGGATGCAGCTGTTGCAAATACAAGATTATTGCATATTGCACTTACCAGTTGAGCGTGCGCTTCTGCTTCAGCATCTTTCATCAACATTGGTTTGTCAGGATATTGAGCATCGAGATATTTTGCAATTTCCCAGCTGTCAGAAATCATTTTGCCATCATCATAAATTGCAGGAACTGTTTTATGTTCAAAATCATCACGTTGCCTGAATTGCCAGGCGACAGATTCAAAATCCACTTCCTTGTGAAGTAGCGCCATACGCGTTCGCCAAACAAAGGGGCTAAATTTGATATCCGTGTTTTCTGCTGCAAGTTCGTAAAATTGAATTGTCATTTTTAAAAATCCATTGGTTTTGAGAGTTTCCGCCTAACGGTAACACTTGCAAATGCAGCGTGGGATAAAATCACTGTGAGTGGAAGTAATTAAACCACATTCTAAATGTGCAGTTTTAGCATGGAGTTCTGACTGTTTCTGCAAGCTGTCCTATAACCGAACCAGTTGTCGTATTTTTATGATTGCTTTCTAAACTTACAGTGCGAAACTGGTATAGTATAGCTTTGACATGAATGGGAGAGAACATGTCTGTTGATGAATTACCAACTGATGACGCAACGCCAAAACGAGGCCGCAGATCCGGCGGTCGGTCGGGTAATAAGCGCGGCCAAGGCGCGGCAATTTCACAAATTCCATGGTCGGTTCCGGTTAATACCGATAAACCAACAGAACCCCTGCCACCAGAAGGTGTCGAAGCTATCCATGATACTGCAATGCGCGTTTTGGAAGAAATTGGCATTGAGTTTTTAAATCTTGAAGCCGCTGAAGTTCTTAAAAGTCACGGCGCAGAACTATCCAATATTACCAAAGAAAGTGCTTTGGTTAAAATGGATCGCGCAATGGTGATGGAAAAACTGGCAACAGTACCTTCAAGATTTACCCTGACCCCCAGAAATCGCGATCGTCAGATTACCATTGGGGGTAATCATATGGTATTTGGTAATGTTTCTTCGCCGCCTAATTATTCTAATCTTGATGAAGGCAGGAAAGTTGGCAACAGAAAGGCCTATCAGGACTTTATCAAACTAACGCAGTATTTTAACTGTATGCACTTTGCAGGTGGTTACCCCGTTGAGCCAATGGATATCCATCCATCCGTACGTCATCTTGACTGCCTGTATGACAAACTAACACTGACCGACAAAGTCGTTCATGCTTATTCATTGGGCAAAGAACGTGTTGAAGATGTGATGGAAATGACGCGCATCGCAGGTGGTCTGACGCATGAAGAGTTTGACGCCACACCACGCATGTATACCAATATTAATTCTACATCGCCGCTAAAGCACGATCATCCCATGTTGGATGGCCTGATGCGTTTGGCACGTCGCGGACAACCTACTGTTGTAACGCCATTTACCTTGGCAGGTGCAATGTCACCGATTACTTTGGCTGGCACAGTAGCGCAATCAATCGCAGAAGCGTTGATTGCAGTGGTGCTTGTCCAATGTGTGAACCCTGGATGCCCTTCTGCGATTGGTACTTTTTCATCTAACGTGGATATGAAGACAGGCGCTCCTGCCTTTGGTACACCTGACTATATGCGCACGACCCAAATGACTGGGCAGATGGCACGTTATTATAAAATTCCATTACGCGCCTCGAATACCTGT
Source organism: uncultured Rhizobiaceae group bacterium (assembly GCA_938030595.1). GTDB lineage: Bacteria > Pseudomonadota > Alphaproteobacteria > Rhizobiales > Rhizobiaceae > JAALLB01. The sequence continues at coordinate 6,668 of CALHIB010000116.1, forward strand.
GTTTCCAATGCGCCTGACAATCAGGCAACCTGGGAAAGTTCCCATTCACTCTTTGCGGCCATGACGTCTGGTGTGAATATGGTTTATCATGCGGCTGGTTGGCTTGAAGGCGGGCTTTGTGCATCATACGAGAAATTCATCATGGATTGTGAACAGCTGCAGCAAATCATATCATATATGGGGCCTGTCAAATGGGATGCCGATGAACTTGCATTGGATGCAATGGCAGAGGTCGGGCAGGGCGGTCACTTCTTTGGTATTCAACATACGCAAGATAGATATGAAAAAGCTTTCTATTCACCATTCCTTTCTGATTGGTCCAATTTTGAAAACTGGGAAGATCGCGGCGCCGAGCTTACCGTTACCCGCGCCAATAAAATCTGGAAGCAAATCTTGCAAGAGTTCAAAGCCCCACCAATGGATGAAGCAATCAGGGAAGAACTGGAAGCATTTGTCATCAAACGCAAGGAAGAAGGCGGCGCGCCGACCGATTTTTAAATTATTGAGTAGCGTTGGTTTTTCTGTAACTAATCAATAAGTGTACTTTTATTGCTATAATAAGTGCGGTATTGCTGGCATTTGATGTTAACCAATGAGAAGTAAATGAATCAGCAATCCACGTATAGACCGGACATCGACGGGCTAAGAGCGATAGCGGTTCTTAGCGTTCTATTGTTTCATTTGGATATAGCAGTTTTTTCCGGCGGCTTTATTGGCGTTGATATTTTCTTTGTCATTAGTGGGTTTTTGATTACGCGAATCATTGTTACTGAGGTAAAAAACACAGGTAATTTTTCCTTCTCGAATTTCTATCTAAGGCGCTTTAGAAGGCTGTTTCCAGCACTACTCGCGGTTCTGGCTGTTACAATTACCATTGCTTCATTTTTATTTGCACCGCATGATTTGTCCAACTTTGGTGCAAGCACATTTCATGCAATATTTAGTATTTCAAATATATATTTTTGGCGTGAGGCAGGATATTTTGATCCAGGAGTAAAATTAAATCCAGTTTTGCACACATGGTCTTTGAGTGTTGAAGAGCAGTTTTATCTGGTTTGGCCGTTGACTGTGTTGTTTTTTGTAACACGGTTTGGCAGTTCCGCTCTTATTAAGGTTTTAGTATTTGTTATTATAAGTAGCCTTCTGCTGAATCTCTCATTTGACCAAAAAATTGTTCTGTATTTTTTTCCTGACACAACAAGTCAAAACCTTGAAAGTATTCGCGCTGCGATGTTTTATTTAGGGCCATTCAGGAACTTTGAGCTTGGTCTCGGCGCATTACTAGTTTTTTTCATGCATAAGAAAATCAAGAGTAATGCGCTTAAGGAAATTATCTTCCTGATCGGATTGGCTATGATAATAGTGCCCGTTTTTCTTTTCACGGAAGAAATTACATTTCCTAGCTATAATGCACTAATCCCGTGTGTTGGTGTGGTAATGGTTATTTTTGCTAATAACCCAAGATACTCAGGAGCGCTGTTAAGCAATAAGTTCTTTGTCAAAATTGGGTTGATCAGTTATTCATTATACCTTGTGCATTGGCCATTAATTGTTTTTTACAAATATTGGACATTTTCGGAATTAAACCTTGTAGAACAAATTATACTTGGACTTCTATCTTTAGTGTTGTCATTATTTTTGTATGAATTCGTAGAACAACGATGGCGCAAACCGTTAAATCCTAATTCTCAGGTCACGATGCCTAACAGCTACTTTGTCGCAATTGCTTCTTCCGTGTCTGTGTTTTTCATCATTGCCACTGCAAATATGTGGGCAAATGATGGTTGGACATGGCGATTGAACTCTGAAAAGCGTGAAATTTTTAGTAAAATTGATAATCCAAGGCAATTTCATTTAAAGTATTATGGCGGAGTCAATTGCAAACCATACAAGTTTTGCTCTGTTAATTCTGACCAAAAAAGAAATGTTTTCTTTGTTGGTGATTCACATTCACAGCAATATGCATACGGTCTTGCAAAACTATTTCCGAATTTAAAATTTACTCACATAGATAACCGTTGTCGCTTCAGCTCAATTGATTATTGTAATTCCGGTCGTTTTCAAGAATCGCAGTATGTAGCGGACAAAGTTAAAGAGTTTGAATCATTGCGTAAGTCAAATGATTTCATCATCATCGGTCAACATTGGGGCTACAAGCCTAGTTATTTCAACACCAAAACCAAAAAGCAGATTAAGATTAAAAGTGTAGAGCAACATGTTGATTTTCTTGTATCTGAAATCTTAAAAACTGGAGAGTATTTGGGCAAGGAACGTATCCTTATCATGGGGCAGGTAAATCGTTTCGGCAATGTTGGAAGTCCACTTTCATGTCTTGGAAGACCAATATTGAGTTCGGCATGCAAAATTTCCAAAATGACTCATGCCCCGCGATTTAATAATTTGTTCAAGGCAGAGTTAGAGAAGCATGGAATTGAATTCATCAATCCTACAGATGTAATGTGTGATTTTGAAAATAAGACTTGCCTCAATATCAATGATAAAGGGTTGCCGCTTTATTCTGACTCAGGTCATTTGTCGATCTGGGGATCAGAATATCTAGTTGCTAAGGTTCAAGCGCAGTTAGAGCGCTTTCTTAAAATGAAAAATTAAGTTTAAGCATAACAAATATTACAAATGTATGTTTTGTAAATTACAATGCATACATATTTACATCAATTTGATTTCTTTTTTCTGTGTGCTGATACATCTTCGTTCCAATAACTGGAGATGATGGTATGCAAAAAAATACAAATGGTAAAACAGGGCTTTTTATTCCTGGCCCAACAAATATTCCAGATTGCGTGCGTCAGGCGCTTAATGTGCCCATGCAGGATATGCGAGCACCTGATTTTGGTGATTTGACACTTCCTCTTTTTGAAGATCTGAAAAAGGTTTTTAAAACGCAAACCGCTGAAGTCTTCATGTTTCCTGGGTCTGGTACTGCAGGTTGGGAATCTGCTGTTTCAAATCTCTTTAGTGCAGGCGACAAAGTTATCATGTCGAGTTTTGGCCAGTTCTCAATGCTTTGGGTTGATATGGCTCAGCGCTTTGGCCTTGATGTTCACCATTGTGAAGTTGAGTGGGGCTTGGGCATTCCGCATGATGAATACCGTGAAGTACTTGAAAAAGACAAAAATCATGAAATTAAAGGTGTCTTTGCCTGCCATAACGAAACAGCAACAGGCGTTGCTTCAGACATAGCGGCGCTGCGAGCTATCCTGGATGATTTAAACCATCCAGCGCTACTTTGTGTTGATGCGGTTAGTTCTGTAGGGTCTCTGGATTTCCGTATGGATGAATGGGGTATCGATGTTGCTGTATCAGGCTCTCAAAAAGGTTTGATGTTACCAACAGGTTTGGCAATTGTTGCCGTCAGTCAAAAAGCTATGGAATTACGCGGTCAAGCTACTTTACCTCGTACATTCCTGTCTTACGACGATATGATGAAAACAAATGCTACAGGGCATTTTCCTTATACGCCAGCAACGCAAATGTTTCATGGGCTGCGTGCTTCATTAGATTTCATCTTCGAAGAAGGTTTGGAAAATGTAATTGTGCGACACACAAGGCTTGCTCAGGCTGTGCGTGCAGGTGTTCATGCTTGGGGGCTGGAGTTATGTGCTCAAGACCCTGCAACTTATTCCAATACAGTTTCTGCTATCATGGTGCCGGAAGGTTTTGACAGTGCCGAAGTCGCGAAAACTGCTTATTATAAATATAATATGTCGCTGGGCGCTGGTCTTAACAAGGTGGCTGGAAAAGTCTTCCGCATCGGGCATTTGGGCGATCTAAACGAAATCATGGTTCTGCAGGCGCTCGCAGGTGCCGAAATGGCGATGCATGATTGCGGCATAAAAATAGAACTGGGCTCAGGCGTTGCCGCGGCTCAAAAAACTTTCATCAACAACCATGCAGCAAACACGAACATTGCAGCTTAAGGAGAAGATTATGAATAAGAATTCTATCGTATCAATCGCTCGTACAGTTGAATTATCTGAAATCTGTACCGATGGCAGTTTTAAGCATGATCATGTCATTGACATTCGACGTTGCAATCAAGGTCGTGCTCGCCCGGTTGAGGAGGAAGTTCTAAAACGTCTCCGCAATCATTTTATCAGTTATGATCAGATGGCTATGGATATGAAAGATGTTGGGCCATGTGAAGAAGTCCACCTGTGTGAGATGCTCAAGGAATATGAAGGTGATGTCCTGCTGGTAACGGACGATGTGCCGCAAGTTGCTAGTCTGTGCAATATTTATGACATTCCATTTGAGAGCAAGGTTTTCTACGTGGTGGAGACAGGCAAGGGAGATATTATCAAGCCTTTCGAACAGCCGCAGCAGCAAGCCCAGCCCCATGCTGCCAGATTTGGTGTGTTTGGATAATTAAACTCAGTTTTGAGCTGTGCCTAACCCGATTGGTTTCAGTTCTAATGCAGCCGCAGGCGTGTACTCCAATTCACGTCTGCGGTTATTTTGTTGTTTTGAAATAAATTTGTTTACAAAATTGACATTTCATAAAATGCAAAGCAATCTCGTCTTATGGCAGGTGAAAAAGTATTCATTGGTCCCAAGCTTAGGGAACTAAGACAATCGCGTCAGCTTACACAAGCTGAGATGGCGAGCGAGATTGGCGTGAGTGCAAGTTATATCAATCTGATTGAACGCAACCAGCGTCCCGCATCGCTCAAGTTCCTGATTACACTGTCAGATAGTTTTGGTCTTAACTGGCGTGAACTGACCAATACTGATGGTGGCATAGCACTTTCAGACTTGCGCCAGATTACCAAAGATCCTGCTTTTGGTGACACTTTACCAGATATCGAAGAGCTTCGTTCAGCTTTGGAAGGTTCTCCAAATCTGATCAATGGATTGGTGAATATCTTCAATGCATATAGAGCTTATGGCGAAAAACTTGCAGAACAAAATGAATATATCGCTCCTAATGAAGATAGTAACCTCGGTGTAGAGCATAGCGTTCACGATTTTTTTCGTAACAATAACAATTATTTTGGCGCACTGGAGGCTTTTGCTGAGCAATGTTCAGCAGAATTTATCCCTGACCGCGAAGAGGTTTATAGCGCACTTAAGTCACATTTGGTGGAGACTTTAGAAGTGCAAATCAAATTGGTGCGTGATGAAGTGCTTGGTAATTCTCTTCGATATTACGATCGTGAGAAAAACCAACTCCTGCTCTCAGATGGTTTGGATCATCAAAACAAGGTTTTCCAGCTTGCTCATATGGTGGCATTGATCCAATTTGATGAGGTCATTAACAAGCTGTTGCCAAAAGCAATCGTCAAAAACGAGTTGGCTTCATCGCGGTGCCGTGTTGAATTGGCCAATTATTTTGCTGCGGCAATTTTAATGCCCTACGATGAATTTTACGAAGAAGCTGTTCGGACAAAATATGACATTGAGCGATTGGCTGCCTATTTTTCTGTTTCCTATGAACAAGTGTGTCACCGCCTAACAACGCTACAAAGACCAGGCAAGCGCGGCATTCCGTTCTTCTTCTTAAGAGTTGATAGGGGAGGGAACGTTTCAAAACGCTTTAATGTAACACCCATCCAATTGGCTCGCTTCGGTGGTGCTTGTCCAAAACTTGATGTGCACTATTGCTTCCGGGTTCCAAGCCGCATTCTAACGCAAATAGTAGAAATGCCTGATCACAGTCGCTACTTAACCATCAATCGCACAGTGGATAGACCTTCCATACGGTATTCAACTGTCGATAAGCGTTTGGCGGTCTCTCTGGGCTGCCCGGTTCAATATGCACCAGAACTTATCTATGCGCGTGAGCAAGATTCAGTTTCATCGCAATCGGTGACAGAAATTGGGGTTAATTGCAGACTGTGTCCAAGACACAACTGTCAGCAACGCGCACATGATCCGTTCCACTCATCTCTCAAGATTGATGAAGACCGGCGCGGTGTTACACATTTTGAGAGTTAAGCTTCAAGCTTAAACTCATCATAGTCCGATGGCTTTGCGGGAACGACGCCTCTAATCAAAAGCGTCTGTAAAATATCATCAGGTGTTTCTTCAACAGCTTGCTCAACCGCTTCAAACAATTGCGGCACAAGATGTGCATTATCCTGAGAAGTAATCAGAGGCAATCCAGGTTTTGGCTTTGAGTTACCAAGCACAACAATTCTGGAAACCGCTTCAGGCTCATAATGTTTTGCCATTTCAAAAGCGATTGCATCAATGGCTGCAATATTTGCATCGCCATTGGCAACAGCGGAGATGGAATTACGATGCGCACCCGTTACAACACGTTTTTCTTTTGAAATGGCCTCTTCAGCGGGGGTGCCGGCAATTTCTGCAAAGACGTGAAAGCCAGACTGGGAATCGTCACCATTGATGGCAATTTTCTCGACAAACTCGAAGGCTTGAGGAGAGGCAAGATGATCAAAATCATCGTCATCATGACCGATATAGACTGAGTTGTAAAAACCCGCAGGACAATCGGCCAAATCATAATCAAAACGGGCAAATGGGACAACTTGTTCGCTCAGGTAATTTGCGTACGGCCAGCCGCATGTTTGCCCAATAATCAATTCAGGCTTGCTCCAAAGCGCAACCGGGTTTGTCGCGCGATCAACGCTCAAGGGCGCCGCAATATGTCTTTCATCAAGTTTGTTTTGTATATGAGACCATAGAACATCAATCGCATGTGCAGTTTCTGGCCAGTCATACATTGAAAGGGAGGCTAAAGGAGTAATCGGTGAATTCACTGCTATGCTCTTAAATCGTATTTCATATGTGGAAGTGTTTTCTGAGATAACTAAAGCAAGGTTTGCTAACTTATCTTGCTAATATCCTTACGATATAAAACTGATAATTCAAACTAGATGTACTGTATTTTTAGCAACTGGTTGTATGAATATGAAATTATCATTGACCTGCGTCAGCCTGTCATATGAAAACACTTAACTTAAGGCCTATGTCATGGGGTGAGGTGACTAAGCAAAAAAAGGACTACAAATTATGGATCCCTTTTTATTATCCCGCATGCAATTTGGTGCGAATATAACATTTCACATTTTATTCCCAACCATCACCATCATGCTTGGATGGCTTCTCTTGTATTTCAAACTCAGGTTTAACCGCACAGGAGACAAAGCCTGGATGGAGGCATATTTCTTCTGGGTCAAAGTCTTCGCGCTTTCTTTTGCCTTAGGGGTGGTTTCGGGAATTACAATGAGCTTCCAGTTCGGAACTAATTGGCCTGGTTTCATGGAAAAGGTCGGAAATATTGCCGGGCCTTTGCTAGCTTATGAGGTTCTGACAGCCTTCTTCCTCGAAGCCGTATTCCTGGGAATCATGCTATTTGGGTTCAGGCGTGTGTCAAACCGTGTTCATACGCTTGCGACGTTTCTGGTAGCTTTTGGCACAACCATGAGCGCCTTTTGGATTATTGCTCTAAATTCCTGGATGCACACACCGGCAGGCTATGAAATCAGGGATGGCGTTGCTTTTGCTACTGATTGGTACGAAATCATATTCAATCCTTCCATGCCTTACAGACTGGTGCATATGTTAATAGCCTCTGGCCTTACAGTTGCATTCCTCGTTGCCGGCCTGTCATCGTTACGCTGGCTTTTGGGTGATCGCTCGGATGCCATGAAACACGCTCTGAGAACAGGTGTGTTTATGGGAGCCTTGCTGATACCTGTTCAAATATTTGTAGGTGATTTGCACGGTCTTAACACGCTTGAACATCAGCCCGCAAAAGTGGCTGCCATGGAGGGAAATTGGGAAACACAAGGCAATGTGCCATTGCTCTTATTTGCCATGCCAAATGAAGAAACACGCTCCAATGATTTTGAAGTTGGAATCCCAGGCGGCGCCAGTTTAATTCTTAAACACGAATTTGCAGGCGTAGTGCCGGGTCTAAATGATTTTGTCGCAGAAGACGGAACGGTTGAACATCCACCTGTTGCACCAGTATTCTGGGGCTTTCGCATTATGGTTGGAACTGGTATGGCAATGCTTCTGTTATCATGGGCAGGCGCTTATTACTTGTGGCGTCGAGAAGAACTCCCAAGGGCATTAGCCTATGCGTTTGTCCCTATGGCATTTTCAGGATGGGTAGCGACCGTTGCAGGTTGGTATGTCACTGAAATTGGCAGACAACCCTGGCTGGTATCAGGTGTTCTCGCGACCAAGGATGCATTGGGGCCTGTTGCAGGTGGCATGGTTCTGACGACCTTCTTGATGTATTTGGCTACCTATTTTGTTTTGCTTGGCGCCTATCTTTTTGTTTTGTTCAGGCTGACTATCAAAGCATCAAAAACGGATACTGAAAAACCGGAGCCAGGTGCGGCGGGCGGCTCTGCATTGCCAGCACCTGGCCCTAATGCAGTGCCGGCGGAGTAAAACAAATGGATGTAACCTTAATCTATCCATACTTGCCTACAATTTTTGCAGGTCTTATGGGGTTGTCGATTTTGATTTATGTCGTGCTGGACGGCTTTGATTTGGGTGTGGGGATTTTATTTGCAGCGGCTCCTGAAAAAGATCGCGACCGAATGATTGCGTCTATTGGTCCTTTTTGGGATGCCAATGAAACATGGCTGGTTTTGGCTGTAGGTCTTTTATTGGTGGCATTTCCAATTGCCCATGGTGTTATACTTTCGGCACTTTATCTGCCAGTCTCGATTATGCTGATTGGGCTAATTGCCCGTGGCGTTGCTTTTGAGTTCCGCGCAAAGGCTAACGTCGACGAGAAATGGCTTTGGAACCGCATCTTCTTCGCAGGCTCTTTTGTAACGGCATTGGCACAAGGTTACATGCTGGGGGCATATGTGCTTGGGTTGGAACAAACCCTGTTGGCAATTGGGTTTGGTATTCTGGTAGCCTTTTGTTTGGTAGCAACCTACGCAGCGATTGGCGCAGCTTGGTTGATTTACAAAACAGAAGGGGACTTGCAAAAACTTGCCGTAAAATGGATGCGGTTTTCTCTTGTTTTGACAGCTGTGGGAATGGCTATGATATCGATCGTAACACCATTGGCAAGTGAACGTATTTTTGCAAAATGGTTCTCACTCCCCGAATTGATTGGCCTTGCGCCATTGCCACTCATTACAGGCGGATTGTTCATCTTCCTGTTTTGGCAATTAGCACATCTGCCAGATCGTAATGATCGGTTCTCACTTGTACCATTTGCAGGAATTACCATGATAATGATTTTGGGTTTCTTTGGTCTGGCCTACTCATTTTATCCATATGTTGTGCCAGAAAGAATGACGATTTATGATTCAGCTTCTGCGCCTGAAAGCTTAATAATTATCCTTGCAGGAACATTGTTCGTATTACCAGTCATTATTGGTTATTCAATATTCTCATACAGAGTGTTTGGCGGCAAGGCTGCAGACCTCAGATACGATTAGCGATAATATATATGTAGACAATAAAAAAGCGCTGAAGCAGTTACTTCAGCGCTTTATTGTTTTATCCATGGATAAACTTTTAGCCACGCATGCCAAGTGCTCTTAACGTGCTGATTGTTAAGCCACCAGTCGGTAGGTTGTTGTCTTGCTGATACTTGCGAATGGCATTTTGAGTTGCCGGGCCAAAGTTACCATTTGGCACCGCGCCACCAAGACCGTAACCTGCATTCACAAGGCGTTCTTGAAGTTCTTGTACAAGTTGTGGTGTTGTGTTTGTTTCACAAAGAATTTCTCTCCACTGTACAACCTCTGCTGAAACAAGTTGGCGTTTTTCAACAACTTGGGTTTTTGCAGGAATAGCAATTTGCTGGAAAGACGCAGGCTGAACCAATTCACGGATAGTAATTGTTTCATACTTTGCAGGAATAACCTTTTTTCTTGTTGTAGGAGGGGTCTTCATCACACGTTTTTCACGCAACTCATATTCTGCAGGAATAACTTCTTCAGTCGTTTGTGCCGGTGTTTTAAGTACCGTCTTTTCGATGGTTGTATATTCTGCCGGAATTTCAACACGACACATAATCTCGCCAGTGGCTTCGTCAATTTTCTCAAATGGACCGCGACCTTTTTTCCACTCAACACGGGCAGGGGATACAAGCACCTGTTCAGATACAGTTTCAAAGGTTGCCGGAATAACTTTTTTGATTTTGCGCTCAGGTTGAACCAGAACACGTACTTGTTGAACTTCGTATTCAGCAGGAACAATTTCTAATTCAAAACTTTCTTCTTCAACCAGAACCTGCTTTTGAACATCGTTATACTCAGCAGGAATTTCTTTAACTTCACTTGATGCTGGCTGTACAACAACTTCTGTCGGTGCTGTTTGATATACAGCAGGGATTAAAACCTTGGCATAGCATTCACCTGGTTTTGCATCTGCTGGCGGCAGTTGTTGAGCTTGCGCTACATTGTGTGATGCAACTGCAAATATAATGCTACTCAAAAGTGTTGTACCTTTGATAGCGCTTTTGAATTTTTTAAGATAATCCACCTTTGACATAAACTAAACTCCCCTGTCATATAAAGTGGCTCATTTACTGAATACTTAGCCACATAGGTAATAACTACCATATACACGAAAAGTGACGTTTGGTTAAGGAATTATTTACTATATTTAAGATATGGTTAACGCTCAGAGATATAGCGCTACATTATAAACGCGATCCAAAATGTCTTGTCTGCGTTTAGATGAACCGGTTGAGCCATTTAAGATATGTGTATATTTATCTTTAAACCCAAAATACCCAAGAGTGCCAGTCTCCCATATATTGCGCATTGAATTTTCAATTTCAGCATAGGGTTCCCAGGAATTTGGATTGGCACCTGCAGGGATTAACATGATTGCGGTTCTGTTTTTTTGAAGCGATTTATTGTGGTCATCCAATTGATCATAGGCCCACCCCCATGACCAAACGCGATCAATCCATCCTTTGAGCATGGCGGGCATACCAAACCAAAACAGAGGAAATACAAAGCAAACGGCATCGCATTTTGAAATACGGGACTGTTCTTTTAAAATATCCTCAGGGGGCGATGTGCCATCGTTTTCAATGTCTGACATTGTCCAGCAAGGGTTAAACTCTTCAGCATGCAAATCTGCTAACTCACATGTATGCCCAGCCTCCTTGGCACCCTCCATGAAACGCTTGGCAATTGCATGGCTAAAGGACTTTGTATCAGGATGGCTAAGAACAATGAGAATATGCAAATTACATTTTCCTGTTGGCTATATCCATTTGAGCCACTTAAGGATTAAAATTTCCACTAAGCCAATGGCCGCCATCAAAATACAGACGATTAAAAATGCCCATGGGTTTTCCATTCCTGGAACACCACCCACGTTGATGCCCAGTAATCCGGTTAAAAATCCAAGTGGCAGGAAGATGGCAGCGACAATTGTTAAAACATAAGTATTGGTATTGGCCACTTCTGCGCTTCTGTTGGACATTTCCTCATGTAATAAAGAAGCGCGCTCTCTTAAGGCATCGAGCGCTTCAATGATACGCGA
>CALHIB010000117.1 GCA_938030595.1 uncultured Rhizobiaceae group bacterium
CTGTAATGTTTTGACTTGCAACCGCGCCAATGCCTGCTCTTGTATAGGAGCATCGTGCTGCAACTGCTGGCGAAGAGGATGAAATAGCTATTCCAAACATGCCAGTTTCAGCGCATCGTGCTACAAGTGAAAAAGTCATTCTGGGATTACCGCTGTACCGTCAATTTCTACTAACCACTCTGGGCGTGCCAAGGCTTGTACGACTAGACCTGTCGATACAGGATGCACGCCTTTAAGGTATTCGCCCATCGTGCGGTAAATGGCTTCGCGGTGTCTGACGTCTGTAATATAGACCACAACCTTTACGAGGTGTTCCATCTCGCCACCTGCTTCTTCGATCAATTGCTTGATGTTTTGCATGACCTTATGGGTTTGCTCGACAGGGTCGTGACTGTCGATGTTAACGGCATCATCCAGATTTTGAGGACATTGACCGCGCAGCCAGACAGTTTTGCCACCTTGTGTTACGACAGCCTGACACAAATCATTATCTAACGCTTGTTCCGGATAGGTGTCCTTGGTGTTGAATTTGCGGATGCGTGTATGAGCCAAAGTATTATCCTATCTGTGTCAGCGTTTAATGCATCTGAGTTTATCCTGCTCTCTGCATTCTATTATTAATGTAAGTTGCAAAATCGTAATTTGGGCGTTCTAAATGAGACAGATGGCCCGGTTTTGCGACTTGTGAACACAAGCCCCGGTACACTTTTTCTGTACAGCCTTTGTCTTCGACGTTTACTTCATCCAATAATGTTTTTAGTTGTTTGAAATTTGCCTGTGCATCCGGGTCGTTGACATATTCTTTTGACATGCCGCCGCCAAAGCCAATTTGAACTTGCCCTACGCCATTTGGGTGTAATGTGAGATACCAGAAATATCCTGGTGTTAACGTAATCATCAGGCTTGGGTAAATTGCGAGCAAGTAGGTTGTGCGTCTGCGATCTCCTTCCAAACGGGTATTGCTTGGATGTGCCATCGCAATTTTTAAAGAATCGTCTTTTAGAATTGTATGATAATTGAAGGCATCTTCACCTGGCGGACAAATCATCTCTTCCAGTTTTGAAAGACCGCCAATTGTACCCGCATGGCAAACGGGTAAGTGATAACTTTCCATGAAGTTTTCAGCCAGAATTTTCCAATTTGTATCCCAAAGATGTGTTTCAAAAAATGTTTGGGTATAGGACCCCATATCAAAATCACCAACGAGCTCATCAACCTTTGCCAAATCTTGAGCGACAGGTTTTGCCTCCGGGTTGAGTGATACAAATACAAAGCCTGACCATTCTTCGCACTTGATTTGCGGCAGTTTGTAGTCTGATTTGCAAAAGCCCTTGTTTAGCGTCATGGCAGGTGCGCCACGCAGTGATCCGTCAAGGTTGTAGGTCCAGGCATGATAAGGACATACGATGCTACGTGTGTTGCCTGAACCTTCCAGCAGAGTAGACATGCGGTGCAGGCAGACGTTGGACATTGCCTTTAGCTGACCTTCTGCATCGCGCAAAACAATGATAGGCTGATTTGCCAAATTTAGCGTTACATAATCACCTGATTTTTCAAAGGATGAAGCTCGTCCTACACAGAACCAGTCCCTGGAGAATATATCTTTTAGTTCGCGCTCTAAAAACTCTGGAGATGTATAGACAGAAGGAGGCATCGCATGTGCTTCTTCAAAAGGAACAGAAACATTTTTCTTCAATTCTGTTACTGCATCAGACATATTGTTCTCCAAACCAAATGCTATTATTGAGGTCAAATTATACGAAAAATATTTGTGTTTCTAGCGTTAAAATCCAACAATGATTTGTATTTCAAAAGCCTATTGGGTTGATGTTAGATATTGCAAAAATGACACGCTTGTGGGAAAAAAATAAATTAACCATAAAGAGTTCGAATTTGTTACAAAAACTGTGTTATGTGATAATCGATAAGCGCAGAATCTAAATTTAATCATATTGCGCACATGCAAACAGGTGGGTACTTTGAATATTTTCTTAAAAGCAGCTTTTGTTGCTGTTACATCCGTATCATGTTTTTCTGTAGCCAATGCTGCTGATCTTATTTTGGATCCGACTCCTGTTGCTGAGCAACCCGCGCCTTCGCAGCCAGCTGTTGCTGTTGATGCACTTAATTTTGAGCTAAGCGTTCTGGGTGGTGCTTATCAGCGTAATGTTCTTGGTACAGCATCAAATGCAATGTTTGTTGCCTCTGTTGCTACACCGCTTCCTATCTTTCATAATCTTGGTGCGCAATTGGATGCTGCCGTTGGAATTTATGATGGGGATTTTACCAGCTCTGCTGCCGGGTTGCATTTGTTCTGGCGTGACTCCGAAAAAGGCATGATCGGCATTTATGGTGATTGGGCTTATACCGACCCTGAGCACGGTGGTCGTGTAGGGGTTGAGCTATCATCTTATCATGATCGGTGGACGGTAGACGCGTTTTTAGGCATGCGGTTTGGCCAGCATTTTAATACAGAGTTCACAGATGAAGTTGATCTGTCTTACTACTACACAGATGATTTTCGTGTTTCCGTTGGTCACCGTTTAACCTCTCGCGGCCATGTCGGTAATCTCTCTTTTGAAAGCCTTATTACTGATGTTGGTGTTGATGGCTTGAGTGTGTTTGGTGAGATTGAGGCAGGTGAAGACAGTTACGTTGGCGGCTTTGCCGGTATTCGTTATGCCTTTGGTGGCAACTCGACCTCGCTTATCGAGCGGGACCGCCGTTCTAGCGTTCAAGTTCGTATTCCGCGCAATCTTGCAAGTGTAACGCAATGTGGTGATTTAGACGTTCCTCGTCCTGAGACATCGCTGCGTGGGGAGCAAACCAACCTTTGTGCTTCTGAAGATGAAATCAATGCGGTTTCTACACCAGGTATCACAAAGAAAAACTAAGAGTTCAAATCTTGTTCTGACAGCTTTGTGAGAGTTTGTTTGTTGCAATATTGCCATTGTAACCCATAATAATAGCATATTTTATTAATTTGAGGCTGACTTATGGGAAAACGCAATTTTTTAAAACCTTCGTGGTATCTACCGGAATCTAAAGCTACTTCTGAGTCTGTTTTTTTAAATCGACGTGAGTTGGTAAAAGGTTTGGGTATGGGTGGTTTACTCGCCGCTGCAGGAATGAGTTATAAAAGTTCCAGTGCTCATGCCGCTGAAGACCCAAGTGCTGGTCTCTACAAAGACATTGTTCGCAATGAAAAATACAAGCTAGATCGTCCAATTACGCCTGAGCAATTGAACCTTACTTATAATAACTTTTATGAGTTTGGTTCTCACAAGCAAATTCATGAGGCTGCTCAAGCTCTAAAAATTCGACCTTGGGAAATTGAGGTTGACGGCGAAGTTGAAAAACCAATGACAATTGGTATCGATGACCTTTTAGCAAAAATGCCGCTTGAAGAAAGGTTGTATCGCCATCGCTGTGTTGAAGCCTGGTCGATGACTGTTCCATGGTCCGGGTTTGAAATGTCTGAGTTTATCAAGCTTGCCAAACCTACCAATGATGCAAAATACATGAGGTTTGAAACTTTTGAAGACAAATCCATGGCGCCTGGTCAAAAGCAGTTTTGGTACCCGTGGCCTTATGTCGAAGGTATTACAATGGAAGAGGCCATGAATGAAATGACATTTATGGTGACAGGTGCTTATGGAAAACCTGTTCCAAAACAAATGGGCGCACCGCTTCGTCTTGCGTTGCCATGGAAATATGGTTTCAAACATATCAAGTCGATCAAGAAAATCAGTTTTACAAAAGAACGTCCTGTAAGTTTTTGGGAAGAGCTTGGCCCGACTGAATATGGGTTCTGGGCGAATGTTAATCCTGAAGTTGATCACCCGCGCTGGACACAAGCGACAGAGCGCGATCTTGAAACGGGCGAGCGCATCCCAACCAAGCTCTTCAATGGTTACGAAGAGCAGGTTGCTCATCTTTATAAGGATTTACAATCCGAGGCTCTGTATAAATAATTTTCAGAAAAAAGCCGGGCTTAAAAATTATAGCCCGGCAAAGTAACTAGAAGGTATATTCACTCTTAACCTTCAAGAGGGTAACAGAAGGCTCTTCTAAATTTGTCGGGAGGAGAATAACAAATCGAATCACCCACTGTAATCTCGATAATGCTCCCGATATGTTTCAAAACAATACAACTTATGACTAAAATTGCCAAAATCAGTTGTAATATGCTGTAATTGAGAATGGTTGTTGTATTAATATCACATTATAGACTGTATATTACGTTACGTAACTATTGTATTGTCTTATAAATTTCTAAACTTGTCATTAAGTCCAAATGTGCTCCACCACCGTTTTTAAACAGTGTGATTGCGCTTTCCGAGCTTCGTTGAGCTTGGTTATTACATAGGTCATAAAAGTCGCCCAGTATGTCTTTGTGAACAATCGTACCCTCTTTTAGGGGAATTTCTATTTCACCGATATGACCGATTGTGGTTTCACGACTATCTACAAAGAGTTCGGATTTTGTAATTAGCACGTCATCTGCTTCACGCATGTTGGGTTTAAAAGCGCCGATCAGATCAACATGTGTACCAGGCTTAATCCACTCTCCCTTGATGATTGGATTAATGGCCATTGTTGCACTTGTGATGATGTCAGCCCTGCCACAGGCTGATTGTAAGTCTGTTGCGATTTCAATTCCTGAAATTTTTGCGCTTAATTTTTGAGCTAGCGCTTCGGCTTTTTCCTGAGTGCGATTGTAGATTATAAAGCGATTAATTGAAGGAAAAATCTCGTGATAAGCATCGAGAATGGACGCTGCGACCGTTCCTGCACCAATCATTAAATGAGATTTGGGCTCCGGGTTGGCAAGCAGTCTTGCACCCAAAACAGAATCACCAGCAGTCTTCCATTTTGTAAC
Organism: uncultured Rhizobiaceae group bacterium; assembly: GCA_938030595.1. Lineage (GTDB taxonomy): Bacteria > Pseudomonadota > Alphaproteobacteria > Rhizobiales > Rhizobiaceae > JAALLB01. Next base: position 4,883 of record CALHIB010000117.1, read on the forward strand.
CAGAATGCCATCAATGATTGCTTTCAGACTTCCATTTTTATCATCAAAAACCAATACGCCGCCCTGGATGGAGGGTAGGGTGTTGTTCTTGGGAAAAACACTCATTGATTTCATTGCCATGCCCAAGCCATCAATCCATGCACCTCTGCTCAGTAATGCATTTGGAGCTTCTTGCAACAAAAGATCGCCAATTTTTGCTTTTGGTAATTGGTGTCCGGCATGCATTGCATCGGCAATTGCAGTCCAGTTCAAATGAGGGTCGGCTTCTTCAAATGAAATGGTGCGCATGGGCTTAATATTTCCAGTGGCGTGCTTTGGATATTAGAAAGTCCCTGAAAACCTGAAGCTTTGCAGAAGAGCGCATTTCAGCAGGATAGCAGAAATAAGTATCAAATTCAGGAACTTCTACGTCACCCATTAGTTGAACGAGTGCATGACGATCTTCAACGATATAGTCTGGCAATACTGCAATGCCGCCACCTTCTTCGCACACACGGCGGAGGGCGCGAAGGTTATTAACCTGAAAAGTAGCTTCGCGCTTTTTACTTCCTTCCATGCCCGCGTTTAAGAGCCAGTTCATTTCAGAAAGATAATTAGGCGCGTTGTCGCCATAAGCAATTAGGCGGTGATCTTTCAGATCTTCCAGCGTGGATGGTTGCCCATATTTTTTGATATAACTTGGTGCCGCGTAGACGTGTAGATGCACAGTGAAAAGCTTACGCTGTATGAGATCCGGATTTTTGGGTTGGCGAAGACGAATAGCGCAATCCGCTGCACGTGTTACCAAATCAAGTTCTTCGTCCGCTAAAATCACTTCCAGATGAACATCGGGATAAAGATTGATGAACTCATGAATACGCGTTGTCAGCCAACCAGTGCCAAGTCCTACGGTTGTTGTAACCTTTAGATTGCCTTCGGGGCGTTCGGTGGAATCCGTCAATTTTGATTGAACAGCATCCAGTTTTAAAAGCACATCATGAGCGGTTGCATAGAGCGTTTCGCCTTGGTCTGTCATGACCAACCCACGCGCGTGGCGATGGAAGAGGGGAACCTTTAGATCACCTTCCAGGCTACTCACTTGTCTTGAAATGGCAGATTGGCTTAGATTCAGTTTATCTGCCGCATGGGTAAAGCTGCCAGCTTCTGCCACCGCATGAAAAATTCGCAGCTTATCCCAGTCCATTCAACCCTCCCGTATCATGGCTTTTAGTCTTGTTACTCAGCAGCTTCGCTTACGGTTTCCATTTCCGCAAGGTATTTCTCAGCTTCAAGTGCTGCCATACAGCCCATGCCAGCGGCTGTAACAGCCTGACGATAGATATCATCTGTAATGTCACCAGCAGCATAAACGCCAGGGATTTCGGTCGCGGTTGAATCCGGTGCAGACCAAAGGTAACCAGAATCCTTTTTCTTCAATTTGCCTTCGAACAATTCTGTTTGAGGTGCGTGTCCAATAGCGATGAAGACGCCATCTGTTTTGTGGTCAGTGATTTCGTCTGTGTTGCGGTTCTTGATTTTGACACCCGTCACAGAAGGCGGAATACTTTGCTCGCCTGTAATTTCTGCAAGTTCACTGTCCCAGATGATTTCAATATTTTCTTTCTTGAAAACACGTTCTTGCAAAATACGTTCTGCACGAAATTCATCACGGCGATGCACAATGGTTACCTTTGACGCAAGGTTTGAAAGATACAGCGCTTCTTCAATGGCTGTATTGCCACCGCCCACGACAACCACTTCCTTGCCACGGTAGAAAAATCCATCACACGTTGCGCAAGCGGAAACGCCGAAGCCCATGAAAGTTTGTTCAGAAGGCAGACCTAGCCACTTTGCTTTTGCACCTGTGCAGATGATGAGTGTATCTGCAGTGTAGACCGTGCCACTATCTCCAACTGCCTTGAAAGGACGAACATCCAAATCAACTTCCATAATGTGATCGTTGATGATGTTGGTGCCAACGTTCTTGGCCTGTTCGAGCATTTGTTCCATCATCCAGGGGCCTTGAACCGCTTCTGCGTAGCCAGGATAATTTTCAACTTCAGTTGTAATCATCAATTGGCCGCCTTGTTCAAGGCCTGCAACCAATGTTGGCTCCAGCATGGCGCGGGCACCATATATGGCCGCACTGTAACCTGCAGGGCCAGAACCAATAATAAGCATTTTTGTGTGATGTGTAGACATAAGCTCAACCGTTATTTGTTTCTCGATATAGATAACAATTGGGCAGGGCACATTACAAGTGTAGATGGTACAACACACACAGGTTTGAACGCCTGCTGCGTTATTTTATCAAGTTGGAAGACTGGCTGATTTAATCAAAATCAGCCAGTTTTTTTGGTTTTTATATTTTTAGTCTCTGAAGTCACAGCTTCGGTTTTGTCAGAGGTAGGAAGATCAATCGTATTGCTATTATCAATAGGTTTGATTTCCTTGATTTCCGGTTTGCCGTAGTAAAACCCCTGAAGATGGTTGCAACCCAGCCTTTTCAATAGTGTAGCTTGTGCTTTTGTCTCTACCCCTTCGCCAACGGTTACCAAGCCTAATGAAGAAGCAAGATTTGTAATCGCTTGAATAACTGGTGCTGCATTTGCCTTTTCATCGCTCAGTTTGTCAACGAATGACTTGTCAATTTTGATGCGGTCAACATCAAAGTCAGCAATATAAGAAAGAGAGGAGTAGCCTGTTCCAAAATCATCAAGCGATACACGAACACCCAAAACTCTTAACTGGCGGATAGTTGCAATTGTTAATTCAGGGTCAATGATCAAAACGCTCTCTGTCATCTCGATTTCCAGACGTTCTGCTGGCAATCCGGAATAGGCAAGCGCTCCCAAAACTGTGTGTATGAAATTTGGTGCTGTGATTTGCTTAACGGACACATTAACCGCAATCGAAGCCTCATCTTCCCAGCTTGCTGCTTCAAGACATGCCTGTTTCATGACCCATTCACCGATCGCGATGATGCTGCCTGTTGCTTCAGCAATTGGTATGAAAACATCGGGACCGATATTGCCATGGGTTGGATGCTGCCATCTTAACAGAGCCTCCATGCCAGCATGTTCGACAGGTTTTTCATTTCCTTCTTCATCAAAATTGACTGATACGATTGGTTGATAAGCAATTTTAAATTGCCCCAACCTTAAAGCGTTTCTGACATCAAGTTCCAAAATCTTAGTCGATCTGCTCTCTTCATCCATGGTGAAATTAAAGCGGTGTTGTGTTGATTTGCCATTGGCCTTTGCGCGGTAAAGTGCAATGTCAGCGCGATTGATAAGTTGTGCTATTTCGTCACCATCTTCTGGCGCAATTATATATCCAACAGATGCACCAATATGAATTTCATTGCCTTCATGGACAAATGGTTCTGCCATCAACTCAACAATTTTTTTGGCGATTTTATCTGTTGTTTCTTTCATGTCAGAATTTTTATTGCGTCTGTCACTTGCAAAAGTGAAGGAGAATTCATCCCCGCCAAAGCGCGCAATTGTACATTCATCAGAACGTCGTAGCCCATTGTCTTCGGCAATTTTTTTCAAGCGTTTTGCGACTTCTATCAAGACTGCATCGCCAGAAGCATGACCCGATGTATCATTAACGGCTTTGAAGTGATCAAGATCAATCAGAAGAATACTAAATTCACGTTCAGAACTTTGCCATCTGTTGAGTTGCTCAGTAAAGGTTGAACGATTGGCTAGGCCCGTTAGTACGTCATGTTTTGCAAGATAGCGGATGTTTTTCTCTGCTTCCATTGCAGCTGTTGCATCAGCACATATGCCTCTATATCCAAGAAATTTGTCATTATCCCACTGTGGTTTGCCACGGGTCATGATCCATTTGATTGAGCCGTTTCTGACATCTTTGACACTTAATGTAATATCGTGAAACTCTTCTTTTCTGGAAAGAGAATCCATCAAACGCGTAAGGTTTTCATCGCATTCTTCTGTTGCATGTTGACGTGCTAATTGCGGACTAGTGGATTCTTGCAGGCTCTTTATGTCATGCCCCAACATATCCAGTATTTGTTGTGGTACTCTGGTTGCAACCCCATCTGCATTTGTTTCCCATAGCCACTCTGTTGACTGACTTTCATAGTCCTTCAGCAGTAGGTCAATAACATCGCTTTTTTCCTTGATGCTTTGTGTGTTCGCAAAGGCAGCAAAGAAAGAACTTGTACGCTCACTCACCGAAGCAAACATTCCAATAGTAGCAAAAACAGAGAAAATGGCGATGCTGAAGTCAGCTAATTCACCCGTACGAAAACCTGCATGAACTGCAACGACAGAATGGATTGTTCCTGCAATTGCTAGCCATGTAAAAGCAGCTTTTGGCACTCTCGCCAATGATATGGCACCTGCTGCCAAAATCCCTGTCATAATGGCTGTAATTACGCCACGCTCAATGCCATCGTAAATTCCGTAGAAGAAAATAATCGGGATACACCAGAGGCTGGAGAGTATTGCAGAAGAGGCAATGACATTGTGAATGGATTTTTCAGAACCGGAATATTCAGTTTTTAATTCAGCGCGTGTCTTGCTCTTTTTTAAGGTGAATAGAGAAAGGCTAACAAGAGTGATGCACCAAGATATTGCTATTACATCTAGCCAAAAGGTTTTACCCAAAAGATTTGCTGTTAAGAGTGTAGCAAATAAAATATTACCAAACATCATGGCTGAGGTTAGTGAGTAAACAGATTTTACCTGTAGTTTTCGTATCTCACGCCCACCAGTTTCGCCGAATTGATTTTCGTCGTATTTATCAAGTTTGAGTAAAGCAAGCGCTGTTCCTGCTGCTTTTTCGAAGAGTCTTTTAATCAATTTTTTGTCCGCCACCTAAAAATTATCGGCTTAACTTAGATTGCAATAATTAACGCAACGTCATCTTTGGAGGTTTTGGCGAGGTTTTATTTAAAAGGGTTAATCAAGGACTAACAAATTTTCATGCGTTGAGCTTGTTTTAAGCGATGGTTACTTCTCGTAAAAATCAGCTTGTTATGCAGCAGAGTAAGTTTACAGGAAGGCTCATTTGGTGGTACGAGACACATACTGTCATTTTCACCCAGAAGCATTACCCAAATGAGCGTTGCCAATATTGTCTGTATAAAATGGGGCGATAAATTCCCACCTTATTATGTAAACCGGCTTTATGCAGGTGTTAAACGTAATATCAACAGGCCATTCAGGTTCATCTGCTTTACAGAAAATTCTGATGGTATTCGTGATGAAGTAGAAGTTCATCCTTTACCCGTTGTGCCTTTCGAAGAAGATATGGTGACGGCCATGACTACTGGCAAACGTCGGGGCGCTTGGCGTAAAGTCACGATGATGAAACCAGGCGAAGTTGGCCTTGAAGGGCCGACACTCGTTATGGATTTGGATGTAGTTGTTTCAGGGCCGATGGATGGTTTCTTTGATCATGCACCTGGTAAAATTTGTATGGGACGTGATTGGCTTGAGCGCCGCCGACGCCGGGTCGGTGGGCACGGCTCGGTTTATCGTTTTGATCCGGGAAAGCATGATTTCCTGTACACTGAATTTGCAGATGATGTTGAAACGTCCGTCGCTTACAAAGGTGAGCAACGCTATATCTCATTGACCGCTCATAAATATAAGCAACTTGAGTATTTTCCAGATGGTTGGATATGTTCGTTTAAGCGTCAGGGTATTCCAGTCTTGCCATTAAATTTCTTGATTGAACCACGTTTGCCACAGGCTTGCCGTGTTATGTGTTTTCATGGTGATCCAAAGATGGAAGAGGCAATCATTGGCGCTGGAACCAAGCTAAGATACAAGACGCGACCCGCGAAATGGCTGCGCGAACTTTGGCTTGATCATGATGAACAAGATTGGATGCCGTCATGAGCATCAGATTGTTATGTGTATCAACCGCAGATAATACAGATAAAATCCTTGAAGCACTGGTTGCTGATTCTGACGACATTGAGCTTTGCTTGCATTTTGGTAATGACATGGCAGATTTCAAGGCATCTTCGCTGTCGCGTATGGATACGCGGAAAGGTGTTCGTGGTCATCTCATGCGTGAGCAGTATTATGCGGGTGCCAATTACGAGCTTTTATCATCGCCGATATTCCGTGAATGTATGGAACGCACGGTTGACCAGCTTCATCGGTATTCAGATGGATATAGATACCGTTCGCACAATTTGAAAAACTTGCAGGACTATCTCGATTATTTTTATATTTTAAGTGATATGCTGGCGCAGCAAATTAAAGATGAGAAAATCACACACGCGCTTTTTTTCAATGTGCCACATTTGGTTTGCGATACGATTTTATATGATCTTTGCAAGTGTTTGGGCATCAAAACTGTTATCTTAACGCAGTCAATTTTTCCTGGTAAATATTTTTCAATGGAGTCTGTTGAAGACTATGGATTTTTTGATGCAAAAAAATCAAAGGCTGCACCACTCCCCATTGATCAAAAAGAAAACCTAGATTTGTTTTATATGAACAATATTGGTCAAGCTCCTGATGCAGGGGGAAAGCTATCCTACAAGGGAATGTTTAATATATTCGCTTATGTATTGCTGAAAAGACCCGACCTCTTCTTGAAGCCTTTTGCGCTCATGAAAATGATAAAAAGAGTCCGCAAAATTTATGCGGGCTTTCCTAAATGGCGTGATCCTTTTTCCAAGTTCTTCCATGAAAACGAAATGGCTTACTTTGAGCATTTGATGGAATTTGAAAACCAGCAAATTGATATCGAGCAGCGATTTATATATTTCCCTCTGCAGCTTCAGCCAGAGATGACAACCTCTGCACTGGGGGGGCAATTTAGAGACCAATTATTGGCGATTGAAGCGCTTTCACGTATATTGCCTAATGATGTCAAAATATATGTAAAAGAAAACCCCAAACAAGGGGCCTATTCTCGCGGCCCACTTTTCTTTCATCGGCTAAATCGCATTCCAAACGTTGTTTTCATGCCCTCTTTTGCTAATACGAATACATTGATTGCTCATTGCGAGGCGGTCGCGACGATCACTGGAACAGTTGGTTGGGAAGCTATCCGTAAAGGTAAGAAGGCAATTGTTTTTGGCCATACCTGGTACTCAAGTTTTCCAGGTGTTTTCCGATGGTCCAATAAACTGAAGTACTCTGATATTGAAAAAGCGAAGCTTAACCATTCACAGCTTGAAAAAATTTCAGGCGCATTAATTGATGCTTGTCATTACGGTGTGATTGAACGTCATTATGTTGCGATTGCAAATGAATACGATGAGCAGCAAAATATCAATAATGTTGCTACTGTTATTGAGCGGTTGATTGTTGGAAGACAAAAACCAACTTTTTAGAAGTATTACGTAACCTTATCTTTGAACAAGGTGTAACTCAATTGCCTTTAGCAATGCGTTTGCATTTTTCTCCTCATCAAAGTTTTTCACTTGTGAGGCATATTGCAAATCACAAATGCCATCATGTGCAAAACGACTTAATTCTTTTACAGCTTTTTGTAGTTTGATTTTGTTATACTTAAAGTTTTTGATATCTGACCAAGCGGGTGATTTTTTTATATGAAACGCACCTGGTAAACTCTTCCAAAACGAATCCCCAAAGACGAATACTGGTTTCCCCATACGAAGCGCTTCCCACCCTGCAGTGCCTGTAATTGTAGCAACTGCGATAGAGTTTTGTGTTAATTCAAAACTGGGTACATCCGGTGAAATAAATTTAAGATTGTCAATTTGCTCAAGTCTTCGAAAAAAACTTTCGCTACGTAGTAAACCTGTTTGTTTTGGATTTTCTTTTACGTAGATCTGAATTTCGTTAGGAACGATTTCCCTTAGTTTTTCTATTGCCAGTATTTGGTCTGCATACTTCCCACCGAGTACGTCAGTTGTCATTTCAGGCTGTAAATGTAGCGGAAAATATACGAAACTTTCTGATCCTGTTTGATCGGTAAAAAAAGAGTTTTTCTTTTTTAAGTACCTACTATCTTCAACTGCGTTTTGCCAACGTTTTGTATTGCGCTGAAAATTGCTTCTTCGTTTCTTTTCGCTGATACCAGTGAGGCCTAATGTTATTAAGCTTCGGCTGCGAAGTTGTTGTAAAAGGTTTTTGAATTTGCGTTTATGATTGCTTTTTACATTAGCCATATAAAAGGGTGGGGCTTTGGGTTTAGATATATCTATTTCAAATTCTTCAGTCATTTTCGACGTTGCAAACTCGCCAATATCCTCCCAACTTTCGGTCAGCCAACTTTTGCCAGGAAATAATGATTGAGAGAAAATCAAAGTTTTAATGCCTAATTTTTTTGCTACTGCAAATTGCGCAAGGGCCATACCTTGATGAGGAACATTAGAAAAGATGAGGCAATTAAGGCGGTGTGTTTTCAACCAATAATACGAGTGATTACAGGCTAACTGAAAAAGATGATCATAGTCATTCCAGTTGTTGATTAGTTGCGCTGACCAAGACCATCTGTCCGTACACCGAATAAATTCATCGAAAACTTTCTCTTTTGCTTCTTTAACAATATCTATAGGCGCGGAAGCATAAAATGTTTCGGAAAATTCATATGATTTCCAATCATGGAAATTTATGAATTTCGAGCTACTTTCAACTTTTCTTTTTTTGTGAATTTCATTTGCATAGATATGTGTTTCAATATGCATTCCTGCGGCTTCGAACGTTTGGCCAATTTGCCGATTAAAACCAATAAGTCCTACGCGGTTTTTTGATGCCGACATATTTTAAACTTTCATCATTTGTGCATGCAGCAGTTTGGCAAACTCGAAGTCTTGTGGCGTATCAATGTCGACAGCACGACTGCGTTCAATTTCGTACCCGATTGTGTTGTTCATAACGAGTTTTTTTTGTTTTAAAAATTGAGTCGTCTTAAAAAAGTAAAATGCTCCAGCATCATGAAGCATATCGGGCAAGTCTTGGGATCTTGTTAGTGCATTTTCCGGCCATGTGAACTCCAAGGCGTTATTTTTGGATTTGGAAAAAGCGCGTAAGGGGTGGAAATCAAACTCTGTAACGCAAACAACACTGTCTGCATTCTTTGATATTAATTCTTGATAAGCTTTTTGAAAGTCGTTTGGTTTCAATAAAGGCGCTGTTGGATAGAGACAACAAGCGGTTTGTGTTTCTCCCAGTTTGGAAAGTGCATCTAGTAAAACTTCAGCCGTGGTTGCAAAATCATTGGCAAGACTGGCTTCTCGTATGAAGGGAATTTCTGCACCATGCTTTTTCGCAATGTCTGCTATCTCATCATCATCCGTTGAGACGACTACTTTTGAAAATATATTGCTCTGTTGTGCAGCCTCAATTGACCACGCGATGAGCGGTTTGCCGTTAAAGGGGAGGATGTTTTTACGTGGAATACGTTTGCTGCCTCCGCGCGCTGGTATGATGCAAACTGGTTTCAAAGTCATGGGCAAACAATTCAATTTTTATCTGACAACTAAGTCTATTTAGTCACTTTTACTTATTGGCAGAGTGTGCAACAAATGCCAAGGGGCAGCAAATTAATGTTGATAAGTAGGGCTAGAAAATCTCATGCGTTTTGCGTTTCGTGTAGATAGTTCGCCAAAAATTGGTATGGGGCATCTCATGCGTTGCTTAACGCTCGCGATTGGCTTAAGAGACGCCGGCTTTGAATGCTATTTCATTTGTAGAGATTTTGAGGGTAATGGGGTTCACCATATTATTGAAAAAGGCTTTGATGTAGAGTTTTTAAGTACCAGTGGAATTGAGCTGGACGAAACCTGGCTTGGTGTTCCTTTTCAACAAGATGCCAGTGAGACTATTAAAGTAATTACCAAGAACCTGGCTGATTGGTTGGTGGTAGACCATTATGACATTGATCAAAGATGGGAATCTATTGTTAGAAAAGAGTTTTCAAGTTCAAAAGTTCTAGTCATTGATGATTTAGTAAATAGGCCACATGACTGTGATATATTGGTAGATCAGACATTTGGGCGTTCTGCGGAAGAGTATAAGGCGCTGGTTCCTGACAATTCAGTTTTTTGCCTTGGTACAGATCATGCTCTCTTAAGAGCGGGGTTTAAGGAGCTGAGAGAGCGCAAATCGAATGATGATATAATCAAAACTCCTCATATTTTAGTGACATTAGGCGGCGGTAACAGTTCCTTACCCCTTCAGATAATTGGTAGGGCCTTGAAGGATGTTGCACATAAACATATTTTTTCTGTAACGGCGATCACTGCTGGCACGGCTGATAACCTATTAATCGATTATCATGCGCTTCCACTAGACGTTGAGCTGATTGATTTTTCCAAGAATATTGAAGTTGAAATGGCCAAGGCTGATTTTGTTATTGGCGCAGGGGGCGGTACAAGTTGGGAGAGATGCTGTATGGGGCTTCCAACTGTAGTGCTTACCATTGCAGATAATCAGATAGAAATCGCAAAAATATTAAGTGAGCAAAGAGCAGGTATTTCTGTCGCTACCAATGCTGAGGAAATAGCTTCCGCGACAGAGATGCTTATTTCCAATAGAGAGCTGCTGTTTGAGATGAGTGAGAATGCTTCTAGGCTATGTGATGGCAATGGAGTAACAAGAGTTGTTCAGGAAATTATTGCGTCTAGCGTCTCAGTGAAATTGGCTACGATTGATGATGCACAATTTATTTATGATGCACGCTATGCAAATCAAGCTTCCAAGTTTTATCGAAGTCAGGATATACCTAACTTTGATGCGCATGTTGCATGGCTGGATGATGCCTTGTCAAAAGATGATCGTATTTTGGCAAATATGTTTTTGGGTGAAAATAAAATCGCACACATACGTTTGGATAGAGAGCCAGACCGAACTGGAGAAGGCGAGATAGGGATTTGTCTGTCAGAAGATTGGCGCGGAAAAGGTCTTGCGAAGATTATTTTAAATGCGGCCAACGAACACTTTTCTAACATAGGCTTTTCAAAAATCTATGCTGAGGTTCACGAGAATAACAAACCTTCAAATCAAATATTTAAAGCAACGGGATATGAGTATCTTTCGGCTGACAGCGAAGGTTTTATACGTTATTTATGGCAGGCGTAATTAATTCGGTTTAGATAAGACATGACCCAACCCTTTCTCCCCTATGGCAAGCAAAATATTACTGCTGAGGATAAGCAGGCAGTGCTGGCTGCCTTGGATAGTTCATTTCTGACGACTGGTCCAAAGGTCGCTGAATTTGAAGCTGCTTTCGCAGACTATCTTGGTGCGCCTCATGCGGTCGCATTTTCTAATGCAACGGCTGCTCTGCATATTGCCTGTCTTGCCTTGGGTGTGGGCGATGGCGATTGCGTTTTAACCCCAACCATGTCTTTTGCCGCTTCCACAAATTGTGCGTCTTATGCAGGGGCAAAAATTGAATTTATGGATTGTGATCCTTCAACAGGTCTTGTTACGCCCCAAACCTTCGTTGAGGCTGCCGACAGAGCTGAGAAAGCTGGGCGACCTGCAAAAGTAGCTGTCATAGTGCACATTAATGGTGAGGCTGCAGATATTGTTGCAATATCAAGAGAGGCAAAGGCCCGTGGCATCGAGTTGATTGAAGACTCTTGTCACGCTTTGGGAACGACCTATACTGATCATGTGGGTAAAGTTCAAAAAATCGGTACCTGTCAGTATTCAACCTTTTCCAGTTATTCATTTCACCCTGTAAAAACGATTACCAGCGGTGAAGGAGGAATGCTGACTTGTAAGGATCCAAAGCTTGCGCGTATTGTTTCTGATTTGCGCAGCCATGGTATAACCAGAGATGCAGAGAGCTTTGTTAATGCGGAACTTGCATTTGATGAAAATGGTGACCCAAACCCCTGGTATTATGAAATGCAATCGCTCGGGTTTAACTATCGTTTGACTGATATCGCCTGCGCCTTGGGGCTGAGCCAACTCAATAAGATGAAGCAGATTGCAGTCAGACGCAGAGAAATCAAAGCGCTTTACGATGAACTGTTTGCAAAAAGTAATGTGCCCGTAACTGTTATACCATCAGCCGAGGGGGGGGATGCAGTCCGGCACCTTTATCCTGTGTTGATTGATTTTCACTCGCATGGATTATCTCGGGCAGCTTTTTGTCATAAACTCAAAGAACAAGGCGTAGGCACACAAGTCCATTATATTCCAACTCATATGTTGCCATATTACGTTAGTAAGTATGGAAAGCAGAACTTGAAAGGTGCGCAAGAGTATTACAACAAAGTGATATCCTTGCCATTTTATCCTGAATTGACGGATGCAGATATTTCACGCGTCGTTGATACGATTAAAAAAGTGCTGACTTAAACTGTAAAATCCGGGTCAACGTTTTCTTTGATGAGCTTTCTCAATTCTTCAACGGTTAAAAAATCTTCGTTGTTTGTACTATCATAATACATGCCGTGTTCGACTGGCTTGGCTTTGGTGATTTTGCAATAGTCTTCAACGTCAAGAGAGCCGCTGACATTTAATATTGCATAGGTGTCACCAAAATCGACAGTGTAAAAACTGTCACTGCTCGTGATCATTTCTTCATGAAGTTTTTCACCAGGCCTTATTCCGACAATAGTTTTTTTACATTCAGGTCCAATGGCTTCTGCTAGCTCGCCAATTCGATAACTTGGTATTTTGGGGACAAAAATTTCACCACCAAGAGTTCTCTCAAAAGCTTCAATTACCAAATCCACACTCTCATCCAAAGTGATGTTAAAGCGGGTCATGGCTTCATCTGTAATTGGTAGCACGCCTGTTTTGCGCTGCTTCAGAAAGTAGGGAATTACAGAGCCTCTACTGCCCATGACATTTCCATAGCGCACAATTGAAAACCTTAGATCACGTTTGCCAACAATATTGTTGGCTGCAGCAATCAGCTTGTCTGATGCAAGTTTGGTTGCGCCATATAAATTGATAGGAGCTGCTGCCTTGTCCGTAGAAAGTGCGACGACGCGTTTAACATCGCTCTCAAGACAAGCTTCAACCAGGTTTTGAGCACCCATGATGTTTGTCTTAATGCATTCAAAAGGGTTATATTCGGCAGCAGGAACTTGTTTTAATGCAGCAGCATGTACAACGACATCAATGCCCTCAAGAGCACGGTGCAGTCTTTCTTGATCCCTAACGTCACCTAGAAAATAGCGTATGCCAGGGTAATCCGACTGGTTGAAAATCTGAGACATTTCATATTGTTTTAGCTCGTCTCGTGAAAAGATCACCAACCGTTCAATATTGGGATACTTATCAAGAATTTTCTTTACAAAAGCTTTGCCGAATGAACCGGTGCCGCCAGTTAGTAAAAGACTGCTATAATTTGAAAGACTCATGTTTTTCCTGCGTTCTATCAGATGAATTTAACAGATAAAATTTCGTATGATTTTGCGCCACCTGGAGCAGAAACTTCTGCGCTGTCACCTTCGCTTTTACCAATTAATGCGCGAGCGATAGGGGAGGATATTGAAATCTTGCCAAGTTTTACATCAGCTTCCTGGTCACCAACAATCTGATAGGTGCTTTCTTCATCGGTGTCTTCATCCGCTAGTTGTACGGTTGCACCAAATTTTACAGTATCACCTGATAATTTTTCAACATCAATAATTTCTGCACGAGACAGTATATCTTCAAGCTCGGAAACACGGCCTTCGTTAAGGCTTTGTTGCTCTTTCGCCGCGTGGTATTCTGCGTTTTCTGACAGGTCACCGTGCGCGCGCGCTTCTGCAATCGCAGCAATGATCTGTGGTCGATCAACTGACTGACGACGTTGCAATTCTTCTTGTAGTGCTACGTGGCCCGCAGCAGTCATGGGAACTTTATCCATTTTTTACCTACTTTCATCTACCAATATTTATTTCGAAATTCAGTAAATCTCGACGATTGGCAAAAAGAAAACGGCCCCTGAAAACATTTTCAGAGCCGTATTATTTGTTCGGTTGCATTTATAGCATAGTTATTTGCGATTTTACCAGATATTTTATGAATATGGGAAAAATCGTTTTTTTTCTTTCCTTAGAATAAAAAGTAAATGACACTAGTACTATGAATATTCATCAACAACCAACTGGCCCTGTTCAGGCAACAACAGCGATAAGGTTTTCTGACCCTCTACCGAAATCAGCAGATGTTGTAATTATTGGCGGGGGTGTGATTGGTCTTTTCTCGGCTCTTTATATGAATCGCAATGGCTTAAAGGTCGTTGTTTGTGAAAAGGGAAGAATTGCTTGTGAGCAGTCGTCGCGCAATTGGGGTTGGATACGCCAGCACGGACGTGACCGTGCTGAGCTTCCGATCATGATGGAAGCAACCCGACTTTGGGAACAGATTGATCAGGAAACAGGCGGGCGAACCGGTTTTAGGCGGGAGGGGTTATGTTACCTTGCCAGTAGTGAGGCCAAACTGGAAAAACGTGCGCAGTGGCTTGATGTTGCTAAAGAATGTCAGTTGGATACTAGGTTACTTTCGAAAGCTGAACTTGATAAATTAATCAATAAATCTGGCAGAGGAAAAGGTGCGCATGAGTGGGTAGGGGCAACCTACACTCCCAGTGATGCACGTGCAGAGGCTTGGCAGGCTATTCCGGCAATAGCAGAACTTGCGCACTCGGAAGGTGTGCAAATCATGGAAAACTGTGCCGTGCGTATGCTTGATGTTGAGGGCGGAGAGATTAAGGGCGTCGTTACCGAAAAGGGTACGATACAATGTGAACAAGCATTGCTTGCGGCTGGTGCATGGTCATCACTCTTTGCAATGCGTCATGGCATTAATATTCCTCAACTTAGTGTGCGTTCTACTGTTTGTCAGACAGCGCCTTTGCCAGAGTTCTACGCAGGTAATGCGGCGGATGAGAACCTGGCGTTCAGGCGTCGTAACGATGGTGGGTATAACCTTGCCGGTGGCGCTCGCAGTGATTGTTACATAGGACGCGATTCGTTCCGCCACTTCTGGAAATATCTGCCAGTTGCTTCTGCTCACTTGCCAGATATTACCTTTAGACCCTCCGCACCAAAAGGATTTCCTGATGCTTGGAGCACAAAACGAAACTGGGCAGGGGATGAAATTTCACCGTTTGAAGAAATGCGTGTGCTTGATCCAAAACCTAATTTAAAACAGGTGGAAACCATGCGTAAGAACTTTTCCAAGCGCTTTCCTTCTGTTGGTAAACCTCAAATTCAACATGCCTGGGCGGGTATGATTGATGCCATGCCTGATATTGTTCCTATCGTTGACCGCGTACCAAGCTTGCAAGGGCTGATTATTGCAACGGGCATGAGTGGGCACGGGTTTGGTATTGGTCCGGGGTTTGGCAAAATTATTTCAGAAATGGTGCGAGGCAAAACAAGTGCTCACAATCTGGAACGTTTTAGGTTCTCGCGCTTTAATGATGGTAGTAAGCTTGAAGTAGGTCCTGATATTTAAAAGACGTACTTTGGATTTTTAACAAATCAGGCTATCAATATTTACGAAGCAAGGTATCAAACTGTCTTGCTAAAATAATAACAAAAAGGGAGTTATGTTATGTCAATTTTAAAACGTGGAATGAAGGGCGCGCCAGTTAAGCGACTGCAAGAAAAACTGGGCATTGGTGCTGATGGTGACTTCGGCCCGGGTACGCAAAAGGCGGTTAAGGAATTTCAAGAGGCAAACGGTCTTGCTGTAGATGGCATTGCAGGGCCAGACACATTTACCGCGATGGGTTTGCATGAACTCGTGCTGTTACGCGTTGGGTCTCGAGGCCAAGCTGTTAAATCATTACAAGAAGATTTGGAAATAGGTGCTGATGGTATTTTCGGTCAAGGAACCAAAAAAACAGTCATGGAATTTCAAAAGCAAAATGGTTTGGTCGCAGATGGTATGGCGGGTCCTAATACACTTGCAATGTTGAAGTCATTCTCATCAACATTTACACCTGAGACTATTCAAAAGGCTGAAGTACAAGCGGATGAAGAGCATTTTGAAAGTGAGCCATTGCCAGAACTCAAAGGCGCGGAGCCTGTTCAAGGTGCAACAGTAGAAGCTGCTCCTGCCAAGTCACTCTGGGGTAAGGTTAAAGGCTGGTTCTCTTAAGAACTTTCCATAAATTAGTAGTATTGGGCGCTCTGTTGTTTTCAACAGGGCGTTTTTCGTTTCTCGGTTAATTTGGATAAATCTATTCCCTAAGGTAAGCTTGCGATATTGTGATTCTCAAAATCTGGAGGGATATTATGGGAAATAAATTAGCAGCAGAAGCATTTGGTACTTTTTGGTTGGTCTTGGGAGGCTGTGGCAGTGCGGTTTTAGCCGCAGGATTTCCGGAAGTAGGCATTGGCCTCTTGGGCGTGTCGCTTGCATTTGGTCTTACCGTTTTGACAATGGCCTATGCCGTTGGTGGTATTTCAGGTGGTCACTTTAACCCAGCCGTTTCACTTGGTCTTGCGGTTGCCGGCAAGTTTGAATGGAAGGACTTCTTCCCATATGTCATTGCGCAAGTTGTGGGTGGTGCGCTGGGTGCACTAGTTCTTTATTTAATTGTATCTGGAAAACTTGATTTTTCAGGCACTGGCGGATTTGCATCCAATGGCTTTGGTGATTTATCACCTGGCAAGTTTGGTATGATGGCAGTTTTGATTACTGAAGTTGTGATGACTGCTTTCTTCCTGATCATCATTCTTGGTTCAACCAGCAAACTGGTTCCAGCAGGCTTTGCGCCAATCCCGATTGGCCTTGGTCTTACGCTTATTCACTTGATTTCAATTCCGGTGAGTAACACATCAGTTAATCCTGCACGTTCAACTGCGATGGCTTTATTTGCTGAATCGCCAGCTCTTTCACAAGTATGGCTATTCTGGGCAGCGCCACTTGTAGGGGCAGCACTAGGTGCAATTCTCTGGAAGGCATTGCTTGCTCCAGCTGAGTGAGTTTGATAAATTAATAAGAATAAAGCCCTGAGTTTTTGCTCGGGGCTTTTTAGTTTTTCTCAGATGAAAAAAACTAACTCAAATATTCCTGCAAAGACCTTACTTCCATTTCACGCTTGCTCAATGCTTCCATTGATTCCGACATGGCTATCGCTGCTGTTAGCGTTGTGGTGTGTGCTGTACGTGTCTTTAGTGCTGCTTGTCTGAGAGAACGCGAGTCTGACATGGCTTTTGCACCTTCGGTCGTATTGATAACCAATTGCACTTGACCGTTGTGGATGGCGTCTTCGATGTGCGGGCGACCTTCAAGAACCTTGTTGATCCTTTTGCACTCAAGACCATTTTCTTCAAAAAAGCGTTGCGTACCGCCGGTTGCCATGAGTTTAAAGCCTAGGCTTACAAATGTTTTTGCCGCTGATAATACGCCAGCCTTATCACCGTCTTTCACCGAGATGAAGATATTGCCCTCTGTTGGTAGAACTGTACCGCCACCCAGTACCGCTTTGGCGTAAGCCATTGGGTAATCGGTATCAAGGCCCATCACTTCACCTGTAGAGCGCATTTCTGGCCCAAGCAGGATGTCCACACCTGGGAAGCGCGCAAACGGGAAGACGGCTTCTTTTACAGCCATGTGCTTGAGGTCTTGTGCCTCGCGCCATTTGCCATATGCCTTGATTGCATTATCAACCGTTTCGCCAGCCATAATGCGGCTTGCGATTTTTGCAATTGGACAGCCAATGGTTTTTGCCACGAAAGGAACAGTTCGTGATGCACGCGGGTTTACCTCAAGGACGAAAATCTCGCCGTCTTTAATCGCGTATTGCATGTTCATCAGGCCAGAAACCTCTAGCGCCAATGCCATTTTTTTCGATTGAACAATCAGTTCGTCAATAACATTTTGCGGCAGGGAGTGCGTCGGTAGAGAACAAGCTGAGTCACCAGAGTGAATGCCTGCTTCTTCGATGTGCTCCATGATGCCACAGACTTTAACGCTTTTACCATCGCAGAGGCAGTCAACATCCACTTCGATTGCACCTGACAGATAGCTGTCGATGAGGACTGGGGTATCCCCTGATACAACGACAGCTTCATTGATATAGCGCTCGAAGCCTGCGTCAGTGCGAACGATTTCCATCGCACGACCACCCAGAACATATGATGGACGAATAACAACAGGGTAGCCAATTTGTTTGACGATATCGCGGGCTTCATCAGCAGAACGGGCGATGCCGTTTCTTGGTTGAAGCATGTCAAGGTCTTGCAAGAGCTTCTGGAAGCGGTCACGATCTTCAGCGAGGTCAATCTTGTCTGGGGATGTGCCAAGAATTGGTACGTTATTCTCAGTCAGGAATTGTGCAAGCTTCAAGGGCGTTTGTCCGCCAAACTGAACGATGACACCTTTTAGGGTTCCGTTGGATTGTTCAACGCGAACAATTTCCATCACATCTTCTGCCGTGAGAGGCTCAAAGTATAGGCGATCTGAGGTGTCATAGTCTGTTGAAACGGTTTCTGGATTACAGTTGACCATGATGGTTTCATAGCCTGCGTCTTCCAGCGCGAATGCTGCGTGACAACAACAATAGTCAAATTCGATGCCTTGGCCAATACGGTTTGGTCCGCCACCAAGTATCATGACTTTTTCGCGGTTCGATGAATGTGCTTCGCTTTCTACGCTCCCTGCAAAGGGCACTTCGTAAGTTGAGTACATATAGGCAGTTGGAGAAGCAAATTCTGCAGCTGATGTGTCAATGCGTTTATAAACCGGGTGCACGTCCAGTTTTTCTCTCAGTGCTGTTACTTCTTTTTCAGATGTGCCTGAGAGTTCAGCAAGTCTGCTGTCAGCAAATCCTTGTGCTTTAAGCATGCGCAGATTTTCGGTATCTTTTGGCAGGCCATGCTCACGAATGCGGTTTTCGCTAGCAATGATGTTTTGGAACTGCTCGATATACCAAGGATCAAATTTTGAATATTGATGAACGTCTTCTGGCGTTGCGCCTTCACGCAAAGACTGGGCAACCATGCGCAGACGATCCGGCGTTGCGGTTACGAGTGCTGCACGAATTGCGTTTTTATCATCACCTTCGCCTATGCCTGGAATTTCAATTTCGTCCAAACCTGATAGGCCTGTTTCAAGGCCGCGAAGCGCTTTTTGCATGGATTCTGCAAAGGTACGACCAATTGCCATCACTTCACCAACCGACTTCATGGCTGTTGAAAGGTGAGGCGGACTTCCCGGAAATTTTTCAAATGCAAAGCGTGGAATTTTTGTGACGACATAGTCAATCGATGGCTCAAAGGATGCTGGTGTTGCACCGCCAGTGATGTCATTGTCCAACTCATCCAGTGTGTAGCCAACTGCCAAACGTGCTGCGACCTTTGCAATAGGGAAGCCTGTTGCCTTTGATGCAAGAGCGGATGAGCGTGATACACGCGGGTTCATTTCGATAACGACGAGACGGCCGTCTTTCGGGTCAACAGCGAATTGTACGTTTGAACCACCTGTTTCGACACCAATTTCGCGAAGCACCGCAATCGAGGCGTTCCGCATCACTTGATATTCTTTGTCGGTCAATGTGAGCGCTGGTGCGACTGTAATAGAGTCGCCGGTATGTACGCCCATTGGATCAACGTTTTCAATCGAACAGATGATGATGCAGTTATCCGCTTTGTCGCGAACCACTTCCATCTCGTATTCTTTCCAGCCGAGAATACTCTCCTCAACCAGCACTTCGTTAGTCGGAGAAGCATCTACACCACCTACTACGAGTGTATAAAGTTCTTCCAATGTGTAAGCGATACCGCCGCCTTGGCCACCCATGGTGAATGAGGGGCGCACGATTGCTGGTAGACCTGTCGTTTTTGTCGCTTGAAGCGCTTGCATCTGGGCAACAAGACGGTGTTCTTCAAGGCGCATGGTTTCGCCTTCGCGCCATTCAACTTCAAAAGCTTCCTTGTCTTTGGCTGCTTTTTGCCCAGCTTTATAATCTGCCTCGAACTGGCTTTTAAGTTCAGTTGTGTTCACGAAAGCAGAGCGCGGTGTTGCGAGGCCTATTTTGTGCATGGCTTCGCGGAAGAGGTCGCGGTCTTCTGCCTTGTCGATTGCATGCGCGTCCGCACCAATCATCTCGACATCCCATTTATCCAACACACCCATCTTGCGAAGCGATAGTGCCGTGTTTAGCGCGGTCTGTCCGCCCATGGTTGGTAGAACGACGAGTTTGTCGTCTGGGCGTTCTGTGCGCTCTTTTTCTATGATCTTGGCAACGATCTCAGGCGTGATTGGTTCGATGTAGGTTGCATCTGCCAATTCCGGGTCTGTCATGATGGTGGCGGGGTTAGAGTTTACCAAAATAATCCGGTAACCCTCAGCTTTAAGTGCCTTGCAGGCTTGCGTTCCAGAGTAGTCAAACTCACAGGCTTGGCCGATAACGATTGGTCCAGCCCCGATGATGAGGATGGAGTTTATATCTTTTCTTGCGGGCATCTAGCGTATCATTTCTCTTTGTCGCGCAGTTTTGAATGCTTCCTTGAGAGGAGGTAGAATCGTTGCGCAAAATTTAATGGCTAGAAGACTCATATAGATTATCTCAATGACTTGCGAAAGGGGGGATTGATGAGAAATTGGGGGTAAATGTAAATTTTAAATTTAACTTCTCAATTTGCTTGCGCCGTCTTGCCGCATTCCTGTCACCGAGATGATGTTTATTGGTAGCTTTATCATTACCCATTTACGAAAGCCCCTGAAATGAAGTCTATATTTTCACTGATCTCATCTGTCATTATTGTGTTGTCTGCATCAGTTTTTGCTTTTGCTAATGACTATAAAGTTGGGGATTTGGTCATCGAGCACGCGCATATCCCTGCTACTGTATTCTCTGCTCCAGTTGCTGCGGGTTATTTAAAAATAAAAAATACTGGCACTGAGGCTGATAGGCTTATTAGTGTTTCAGCTGATTTTTCTGCCAAACAACAACTGCATACAATGACGATGGTTGAAGGTGTTATGCGTATGCGACCTCTAAAGGATGGCATTGAAATTCCGGCAGGTGGAGAGGTTGCATTGCAAAAAGGTGGTGATCATTTGATGTTCATGAAACTTTCTGAGCAAATGCAGGCAGGTGAGTTGCGTGAAGTTACGCTTGTTTTTGAAAAGGCTGGCGAAGTTAAAATTGGCATGAGTGTGCTTGACCCTGCTAATTTGGAAGATAATTCATCTGACGATCATTCCAATCATTCAGGTCATACAAACTAAGACTTTGCTTCAAGATATAAGTGAAATTTTTCAAGTGGGAATAAACATTCTGGCTGTGGATGAAAAGTGTGTGTTTGTTCTAATTTTCTTTTAATCGTGATAACGTTAGGTAATATTTTAGCAGGAAAATTATGTGTGTAATCGTGTAAGGTGAGTAAATCTCATGTTGATTAGAGCTATCTATATAGTTTTTATTAGCATTTTATTTGTATTGCCAGTTAATGCATTTACACTTTCGTCAACGGTTGAAGCAATTACAATTCCCAGCGTTGGTGGTTCATTTCAAACTGTAAATTTTGAGAATACTTATACGAACGCGGTTCCGACCTGCATTTACAATCTTCCCAGTACCGCCGCACCGCCTGCTGTTGTTCGCATTCAGGGCGTTGGTTCGGCAAGTATGCAGGTTCGGCTTCAACAGCCTCGTAACTCATCGGTTGTAACCAGTGGTTCTGTTTTTTGCCTTGTTGCAGAACTGGGCGTAAATATTTTATCAGATGGCAGGCGTATCGAAGCTCGAACCGTTTTGTCCACAGTTACCCATGGCAGAAATGTGCCTCTGGGCAATGGAGCAGGTACAATGCAGAACGTATCTGGTTCATTCTCGGGGTTTACAGATCCTACTGTCCTTGGGCAGGTAATCACTTTTAATGATAGCGACTTTAGTTTCTTTCATGCCAATGATTGTGAAAATTCAGGTAACCCTCCTTATTTATCCAATTTTGCAGACGGTATTTGTGTCACCAAAATGGTTGCCGAAGATACAACAACGCGCGGCAATGAAACGCTTGGTATCATTGTGATTGAAAGTGGAAGCGGAAATTATGAGGGTATAGCTTATACGGCTGCTATGGGCCCAAACTCAATTGATGGTGTCAACAATAATGGTTCGAGTTATGCGCTTGGAGGTTCATTTGAATTTGCAACGGCAACTCTTTCAGGCTTGAACGGCAATAATGGTGGTTGGGCGGTATTCCTTGGAGCGGGAGCAGTTGGCGGGACAACCCTTGCCCTCGCCATTGACGAAGACCAACTTCAAGACAGCGAACGATCACATATCGATGAAAACGTTGCCTATTTTGCTGTTCGCAGGTTGCCAGTTTTTACAGCTTCCAAAACGGTCGACCGAAGTGAGATAGCAGAAACTCTGACCTTGAATTATGAGATTGTTCTGGAAAATACTGGCCAGCTTGATCAAACGGGTGTTGTTGTTGATGATACTTTGCCTGATGCTTCAACTGGCACAGTTTCAGGGCCGGTAGAAAGTTTAACAGCAGATAATATATTTGAGGTTGGTGAAACCTGGACATATACCGTGAGCTATGCTGTGACTTCTGGTGATATTGCTGCAGGTAGTGATTTAATCAATAATGTCTCTGTCACAACGGACCAATATACCAGCGAGAGCCAGGCCGATGAGACGGCTTTTGCAACCACAACCATTGTTCCAGGCAATCCATCTATTACAGTAACAAAAACTGCTGATACTGATACCAATGTCCCTGCAGGCGTGACGGTTACATATACTTATGTGGTTGCCAATACTGGAAACCAGTTTGTTTCTAATATTACCCTTGCAGATGCGCATACGGGTAGTGGGCCTGCGCCTATTCCTACGAATGAAACATTAAGTGCTGATAATGATGTTCTAAACGATTCATCAGATGCTGGTATTGATGGCTCTTGGGATAGTCTGGCTCCAGGAGATGAAGTTACTTTTACCGCGACTTATGTTGTCACTCAAAATGATGTGGACACGCTACAATAGTCTGGGTACAGCTCAAACGTTATAACGTTGGCGAACTAATTTTGCCCTGCTTCGGGAGACGGGCAACTCTTTTCCATCTGTCGTTAAAACGAAAAGGCTTGCGTTTTTCTTTATCAATTTTTCGACGGCATGATCTGCTACCCAATGCGAACGGTGAATTTGCATTCCAAAGATTTTTTGCAGCTCTGAGACTGCATCAGAAAAGCGCAACAATATGAGGTCTGACCCAAGTTCTGTGGTTGCTTTGATATAATGGTCCTGACTTGTAATATATAGAAGATTGCGGCCAAGGTGTTTGGGCAAACGATTTAGAAACATAGCCTCGCTGCCTTCTTCTGACGTTATGTTTTCCTCGTCCGTATCATTGTTAATGAGAAAATATAACAGGCTTATTGAAACCGAGATTCCAAGGCAGTAGCCAAGAAGTTTCAGGTATTGAGGAAAGCCTCCCATATCCAAAGAGAAACCATATTTGTTCAGGCACCAAACAATAATGCTGACAGGAAAACCTACCGAGAATGCGCCAATAGATTTTGCTATTTGTAAATTCATGCCAAGGTTCTTCAAGGATGAAATTATAAATACTGCTACAAACAATCCCGTGAAAAAAGTAAGCACTGCATGAAGCGCCCAATAGACGAGCCGCTCTGCATGATTAAGCGTTTGCAACGTTCCAAAGGGGCCGGCAATTGTCAGGATTATTACAATTGCTGAAAAGCCAAGCCAAAAGCGATAATTTTGGAAGATTGATTGCACTTCACGAAGCGCGAATTGCAATGGCTGTTGATCCGCGAATTTTTGTGTACTGTTCATGTATTTCAAATTGCGTTGCGTCATTTTCAAAATATAGCCTGTCTGCAAGATTATTTAAATGGAGTATTTGCAGATGAGTTTTGATCCTTTCTTAAAGGCAGGTTTAGTCATTCAAATTCACATGATAGCCGCCATAGTTGCTTTAGTTATCGGGGGAGTTATTTTCTTCAATCCCAAGGGAACTCCCAAGCACAAGGCGCTTGGTAAAACCTGGGTTGTATTAATGGTCATAGTTGCGTTGACTTCGTTCTTCATTAGCGAACTAAAAACTTGGGGGCCGTTTAGTCCAATTCACCTTCTTTCCGTGTTGACGCTCTCAACACTCGTCGTTGCTATTACGGCTATTCGGAAAGGCGATGTGAAGCGTCATAAGTCTGCAATGCTGGGTTTGTATTTTGGCGGATTGGTTCTTGCTGGGCTTTTCACATTAATGCCAGGGCGTGTGATTAATCGCATGCTGTTTGGAAATCCTGAGTTTTATTTCAGCAGCCTCTCACTTGCGTGGGTATTCCCTTTTTCCGCAATTGTGATTGCGATTGGTGTCATGGCGTTGCGCTCAAGTTCAAAATAATGGTCTTTAGTGGCGCAATATGGATATGTTTTTGAAATTGCTCTTTGCAACAGCAGATAATTTCTATAGTTTTTCTACGTAACAATATTGATAAGTTATGGAGTGATTTCATGCGCTGGAAAGGCCGTGGCAGAAGTGCCAATGTAAATGATGCCCGAGGGCAAGGCGGCGGTGGTTTTGGTTTTCCATCCGGTGGGCGCAGAAGGTTACCTGTCGGTGGCGGCCGTCGCGGTGGTGGTATGGGTATTGGCACGCTGATCATCATCGGTATTGTGATGATGTTCCTCGGTATTAATCCGCTTAAACTTTTGACGGGTGGCTTGGGTGGAAGTCTGGGCGGTGGTTTCGCTCCGCAAATGCAAGCACCACAACGCCAACAGGCACCTCGTACAGATTATACGAGCGACGAGCAGAAACAATTTGTAGAAACCATTCTTGGCTCAACCGAGCAAGTTTGGACAACCATATTTGCCAACTACGGAAAACAATATCCAAAGCCTCAATTAAACTTGTTTAGTGGCCAGGTACGTTCTGCTTGTGGTATGGCATCCTCTGCCTCAGGGCCATTTTATTGCCCTGGTGACAGTCAGGTTTACATCGATTTGTCTTTCTATCGTGAACTAGAGCAGAAGTTTGGTGCCGGCGGTGATTTTGCTCAGGCTTATGTGCTGGCGCATGAAGTTGGCCATCATATTCAAAATGTTATTGGTGTTCTTCCACAGTTTAACAAAATGCGTCGTTCAATGGGGAAAACACAATTCAACAAAGAGTCCGTAAAAGTTGAACTACAAGCGGATTGTTTTGCAGGTGTTTGGGGGCATTACGTCAATAAAGAAGGTTGGCTTGAAGCTGGAGACCTCGAAGAAGCGCTTAGAGCCGCCAATCAGATCGGTGACGATGCAATTCAAAAACGCACGCAAGGTTATGTCGTGCCGGAAAGCTTTAATCACGGCACATCAGAACAAAGACGTTTTTGGTTCCGTCGTGGATTTGAAACTGGTCGTATGGAAAGCTGCGATACGTTTAAGGCGCGTAAACTCTAAAGAGCCAGTAGGCTAATTGAGGCACATTTAGCTGCGCTGATTTCTTTTGGCGCAGCGATGTTTTCTGCAATGTCCATAGTCGTATCCGTTTTGGATAAAACAATACCGGTTCTACGCGAAGCAATTGCTGATAATCCCTTGCGAAGCGGGATGCATTTGTTTGTATCTGTACATTTTGTAGATGCAAAAGGCATGGTGCTGTTTTTTCTTGTGTTAGGGCAAATCATGTAACTTGTATGCAAATACAATATGTCAAAATTGAATCAATTACGATTCAAGTTTCAATGACATAACGACACTAAAATGTGAGCGATTGTTTTTACGCTTCATTAACCAATGCTTCTCCCTTGCTTTCTTTAATAAGATTTAGAAAACGAGTGAAAAGATAGTGGCTGTCTTGAGGACCAGGAGAAGCTTCCGGGTGGTGTTGTACCGAAAATACAGGCTTGCCTTCCACTCTTAGCCCACAATTTGAACCATCAAAAAGTGACACATGGGTTTCTATAACCCCAGCAGGGAAGGTGTCAGCATCCACGGCAAAGCCGTGGTTCATGGAAACGATCTCCACTTTATTAGTTGTATGATCTTTTACAGGATGGTTTGCGCCATGGTGACCTTGGTGCATTTTGGTGGTTTTTGCACCCAAGGCCAAGGCAAGCATTTGGTGACCAAGGCAAATACCAAAAACCGGAATATCAGTTTTCAGGATATCTTGAATTACTTTTACAGAATACTCGCCAGTTGCAGCAGGATCGCCAGGGCCGTTTGACAAGAAAACACCATCTGGTTTGTGCGCCAAGACTTCCTCAGCTGTTGCGGTTGCTGGCAAGACTGTGACTTTGCAACCAAGTCCTGCCATTAAGCGAAGGATGTTGCGTTTCACACCGAAGTCCATTGCAACAATGTGGTATTTTGCTTCGTTTGAATCAGAATAACCCTCATCCCATACCCATGGTTTTTCTGACCAGGGTTTGTCTTGTCCGTGGCCAACCGTCTTGGCCAAATCCAAACCTTCGAGCCCTGACCATTCTTTTGCTTTGGCTTTCAAATCATCCAGATCAAACTTGCCGTCTGCATTATGGGCAATCACGCAATTTGCCAGACCTTTTTCGCGGATCAGGTTTGTTAAGGCACGTGTGTCGATGCCGGACATAGCAATAATACCACGTGATTTGAGCCACTCATCCAGATGTTGTGCTGAACGATAATTGGATGGGTTTGTTATGTCTGCTTTAAAAACTGCACCAACAGCACCAT
This sequence comes from uncultured Rhizobiaceae group bacterium, assembly GCA_938030595.1. Taxonomy (GTDB): domain Bacteria; phylum Pseudomonadota; class Alphaproteobacteria; order Rhizobiales; family Rhizobiaceae; genus JAALLB01. The sequence continues at coordinate 31,424 of CALHIB010000117.1, forward strand.
CTGATTTGCCAGCTTCCAGCATTTCCTGATCTTCATCGTTGGCACCAACATTGCCGATGTGAGGAAAGGTGAAAGTTACGACCTGACCCGCATAGGACGGATCTGTAAGAATTTCCTGATAGCCTGTTATGGCCGTGTTGAAGCAAATTTCTGCTTGCACCATTCCGGTCGCGCCACAGCCCTTGCCTTCAATTGTTGTTCCATCTGCAAGTACGATGATGGCAGTTGGTTTTTCAGTTTTCCAGGCAGGGGTATTAGTGGTCATTGTCGCTTATCCTGACGTGTGCGCGCATTTCTATCCAAACCGGGGAATGGAATCGCATAATTTAATTGTGTGGCTGAATTTGCAAAATAGTTGATAGTGTCATTTTGGTCAACAGAAGTAGAAATATATAAAATCATTTTAAATCAATTATTTAGAGTATTTTTCCACCATTGATTGATATGTCAAATAGCGTTAAGTTCGCTGACGGCTAAAAACGAGGGTTATTATGCGCACCAAAATTACCGAAAATATTAAACTGGCAATGAAAGACAAGAATACAAAACGTCTTTCGACATTAAGGCTTGTCAATGCAGCTATTCAAGATCGCGACATTGCGTTGCGTGGTAAGGGCAAAGACAAGGCTGATGACGAAGAGGTGCTGGATATTCTCACCAAAATGGTGAAACAGCGCGAAGAAAGCTCGAAAATGTATCGTGAAGGCAATCGGCCAGAGCTGGAAGCGCAGGAGCTTGAAGAAATAGAAATTATTCGTGAATTTTTGCCAACACAATTAAGTGCCGAGGAAACAGAATCTGCTGTATCGGATGCTATTACCGAAACAGGCGCTGAAAGCCTTCGAGATATGGGTAAGGTTATGGGTATCCTAAAAGAGCGTTATCGTGGACAGTTGGACATGGGTGTGGTTGGCGGTTTGGTAAAAGATAAACTGGGTGGCTAGGGTCTGGACTCAATTGGGAGAAGGTTTTTGCGCTTGGAAAACGGTTTAAATACTAGAAAGTGCTTGCAGAGCGTAGTTCCTCTACGGTCAAAAGCGCTGCCGACGGATTTGAACCGTTTTGCCGCGTCGCTTCGCGATAGGGACAATTTACTCGACAGACTTCGTTGTAAAGCCTGGAAAACCAGACGGTTTGCCTCACGTTTTACGCCTTGCTGTCGAGCAAATTGTCTCCTACAAAAATCCATCTCCCAATTGGGTTCAGACCCTAGTCTCATTGTGGGTGTTAATTGACCCGTTCTTCTGCAATTTCACTTGTTCTAACTGGCGGTGTCCTTATGGGCATGGTCGGTTTGATTTTACGGCTGATGGAATCCGCTGATGGATTTCAAATATTGGTATATCGCTCATTTGCGCTTTCAGCCATGGTTATGCTGGTAGCTTGTCTTCGAAGGCAAATAGGTGTCACAGCATTTCTAAAGTCTTTTGATAAATGGGATGTATGTGTTGGATTTTTACTTGGCTTGGCGTTCAGTTTTTATGTTTACGCGCTTTTGAATACAAATATCGCAAGTGCCTTGTTTATTTTATCATCGGCTCCCATATTTGCAGCTATTTTGGCTTGGATGTTCATTGGAGAAAAGCCTAGTCTGATTACTTATGCAGCGCTTGCTCTTGCTGTTCTTGGTGTTGGACTTATGGTCAAGGATGGGTTGGATACAGGGGGGATTCTTGGAAATCTCTATGCGCTTTTTTCTGCTTTTTGTTTTGCAGCCATGTTGGTCATCATTCGCTATACAGGCAAAGAAGATGCACTTGGGGGCACATTTCTGGGTGGTGTTTTTGCATGCGGATTAAATGCTTTTGTTGCTATTGCTATTGGATCAGGATTAGCAATCAGTGGTTGGGATTTAGGCTTAAGTCTTTTTATGGGAGCTTTTACCATTGGTTTAGGCATAGCTCTGGTTACATGGGCCGCAAGCTATTTGCCAGCACCTGAGGTGAGTATTCTTGTGTTGATTGAAAGCGTGACAGGGCCGATTTGGGTCTGGTTGTTTTTGGGCGAAATAACAACTTTAAGCACATTGATTGGCGGTGCGATTGTATTATGCGCAGTGGTTTTGCAAACTGTGGGTAGTTCGCGAAAACAACGCGTCACATAATCAGAGTTTGCTGCAAAAATTAAAATCCAAAGATTTTACGCTTTTTTCTGCATTGCCATCTGTGTTGTATTTTTCAAGGATGGTTTTTCTTTTGATCAGCTCATTGTTTACAATAAATCCTGCAAATTCGAGCCTGTCACCCTTGTCGTTATAAGCAATTGTCCTTGGGCCTTGTGCGTGCACACTGTTCAAAATACCTTTCACCAAGACAAACCGAGTGCTTTTTAATTGCTGCATTTCTTTTAGTAATGGAGTGGTTGTGGTGCCGACCTGGCTTGAAATCAGGTCGGGTGTAATCAGAATTGAAGTGTTTGCATCGGGCTTGCAAGAAGCATGGTCTGCTACTTGCCATTTGCCTTCAATAGGAGCGCCAATTTTGCGAAGATTTTCAGTGGACTCATTGTTATCTTGCGAACAAGCGCTGAAGATTAATAGTGACAGGCTTAGCAAAACCGATTTGAATTTTATCATATTTTTATAATTTCTCTGATGTTTCGAATTTTTATAATTTCAAAATGTAAACATTAGATGTAGAACACTTCTATGCGCTTTCCTGATACCTTTCTTGATGACATACGTGAACGACTTCGGATTTCCGAAGTTGTTGGACAACGTGTGCAATTTGATAAGAAAAAAACCAATGCTGCCAAAGGCGACTTTTGGGGGAACTGCCCGTTTCATGGCGAGAAAACGCCCAGCTTTCACTGTGAAGATCGTAAAGGTCGCTACTACTGTTTTGGGTGTGGTGCATCGGGCGACCATTTTCGCTTTTTAACGGAGCTGGATGGACTACACTTCCATGAGGCAGTTGAGTTGCTGGCTAATCAGGCTGGGCTACAAGTCCCAATAATGGACAAGCGTGAGCAAGAACGTGAGGAGCAACGCAAGACATTATTTGATGTGATGGATTTGGCAACACAGTTCTTTAAGGCGAAGTTACATGAGCCAATTGGCGCGAATGCGCGTGCCTACTTGCGTGACCGTGGCTTGTCGCCCGCTATTCAGCAAGAGTTTGGCATTGGTTTTGCGCCTGATAGCCGCAATTCGCTAAAGCAATACTTGGCAGATCAAGGTGTTGAAGCAGGGCAAATGGAAGCTTGCGGACTTGTTAATCATGGTGAAGGCATTGCGGTTTCATATGACAAGTTTCGCGGACGTATTATGTTTCCTATTCCTGATAGCAGGGGACGCGTAATTGCTTTTGGTGGGCGAGCATTGGCAGATGATGCCTTGGCCAAATATATGAACTCTCCAGAGACAGAACTCTTTCATAAATCCAATGTTCTTTATAATTTTGCAAAGGCACGAAAGCCTGCCTATGACAAAAAACAGGTTATCGCCGCAGAAGGGTATATGGATGTGATTGCACTTCATGCTGCAGGTTTTACGAATGCTGTGGCACCACTTGGAACTGCGCTCACTGAACGTCAAATGGAGCTTCTATGGAGAATGCACCCTGAACCTATCTTGTGTTTTGATGGAGATGGGGCAGGACTTAAAGCTGCTCACCGCGCTGTAGACATGGCTTTGCCCAATATTCAACCAGGGCGATCTGTGCGTTTTGCCATGTTGCCTGAAGGCAAGGACCCTGACGATCTCATCAAGGAAGATGGGCCGGAAGCCATGCATTATGTGATAGAGGCTTCTCTGCCGCTTGCGGACATGCTTTGGAACCGTGAAATTTCTTCTGGTATTTATAACACGCCTGAGCGCAGGGCAGAATTGCAAACGCGTATGAGGCAAATAGTAGGGTCGATTAAAGATGAAAGCGTTCGCTATCACTACGATCAGGATGTACGTGAAAGGCTAGCGGGTTATTTTTCATCTGGCTCTACAAATAAGCAGGGCAATTATCCGCAACGGGGCAATAAATCAGGTAATTCGTATCAAGGTAGTTTTGGTAATCAAAAACAGGTTAAGGCAGGCGGGCGCAAGTTTTCTGCAAGTCCTTCTTTGCTTGGCAGTAAAATGGTCAAAAAAGGTCATGCTGGAATGCCTTTGCGCGAAGCTGCATTAATTGGAGGGCTGATTTTTCATCCCGCGCTTGGTGTTGAGTTCTTTGATGAAGTCTCAACACTCGATTTGCAAAGCAATGAAGCCAAAACGCTCCAGTCCCTGTTTTTGGATTGTTTTGCCAATTGGCCGAACAGTCAACATGCAGATGGCGATTATCCTAATCTGGATTTCGTCATGGAGCGTATTCGTGAAAAGTCCCTTGGTGGAATGTTGGAGAATATAAAGCAGCATCTGGTCATCAATAATCTTTGGCAATTGATGCCAAATGCAGGATTTGAGGATGCCCGTGATGGATGGTTGCAATCTTATGTCTTGCATCTTAAAAATCAGACACTAAATAAAGAACTGAAAGTAGCAGAACGTGCGTTGGCTGATGATGATAGCCAAGAAAATCTCGAAAGACTGCTACAAATACAACAAGAGCTTTCCCGAACGGATGGGATTGAGGCACTTATTGACGGATTTGGCTCGTCTTCCGGACGTTCCAACAAAGGTTTTTAAAGTTCATTCAAGGCTTTGAATCTTCTTCCGGAACAAAATTGTCTTGACCTTCTTGCGTTTTAGCGGAATCAGTCCTTGAGAGAAAATTTATTGGGGTTTTTGCAAAGAGTATTTTGTTGGAACTGTTGTCACGCACAATAACTTTAGGGTGAGTGAAAACAGCGGGTTAATGGTCAATTAACCAACAAAGGGCTACTGCAAGAATTAAGAGTTGAATGTAGTGATTCGAATTTATGGCCTGAAAACGTGCCTAATTCTTATTATTACAGGGAAATTATTCAATTGCAGGTCGCGCTTATTTGCCGCCTGACGGAGATAAAAGCCATATGGCTACAAAAGTTAAAGCAAAAGCTACTAAGGCCGCTAAAGCGGGTAAAGAAGATAAAACAGCAGAAGCTACGGACAAGCCGGTTCTTGATCTAAGTGATGCTTCCATCAAAAAAATGATAACTGCTGCCAAGAAGCGTGGATACATCACGACTGATGCGCTCAATGCGGCTATTCCTTCTGATGAGGTTTCGCCAGATCAAATCGAAGACGTCATGACCATGTTGTCTGACATGGGTATTAATGTTGTTGAAGAAGAAGATTTGGAAGAAGAAGCTGAAGGTGGCGATCTTGTTGAAACCACTGGTAAAGCGGTAACTGCTACCAAAAAACGTGAACCGACTGACCGTACAGATGACCCTGTACGCATGTATCTGCGTGAAATGGGTACGGTTGAACTTCTTTCGCGCGAAGGTGAAATCGCGATTGCCAAGCGCATAGAGGCTGGCCGCGAAACCATGATTGCGGGTCTTTGTGAAAACCCGCTGACCTTCCAGGCTTTGATTATCTGGCGTGATGAACTTAACGAAGGCAATATTCTGCTTCGTGATATTATTGACCTTGAAGCGACTTACGCTGGCCCTGAAGCCAAGATTGTGCCGGTTGGTCATATTCCTCCAGGCGGTCAGGCTGCAGCAGAAAAAGCAAAGCGTGAAGAAGAAGAAGCTGAAAAGAAAAAGGCTGAACTCAAAAAAGATCCGCTCACAGGTGAAATTCTTCCTGGTCAAGAGGAAGAAGAAGACGATGACGATGATGATGACATGGAGGCAAGTCTTTCGCTTGCTGCCATGGAAGCAGAGCTTAAGCCTCAGGTTTTTGAAACACTGAATATTATTGCTAATGACTATAAAAAGTTACGTCGTTTGCAAGATCAACTAGTTGAAAAAGCGCTTGGCAACAAGAAGCTCTCTCCTGCTCAGGAGAAACGTTATAAAGAGTTGACCGATACAATTGTTGAAGCGGTTAAGTCGCTTTCTCTTAATAACAACCGTATTGAAGCGCTTGTTGAGCAACTTTATGCCATTAACAAAAACCTTCTCGGCCTTGAAGGTCGTTTGATGCGCCTTGCTGAAAGCTATGGTGTGCCGCGCGATTCATTCCTGGCTGAATATATGGGTTCCGAGCTTGATCCAAACTGGATACGCCGCATTGCAAATCTTTCTGCCAAAGGCTGGAAAGAGTTTAACAAGGGTGAAAACGCCACGATTAAGGAAATCCGTGGTGATATTCAGGAACTTGCCGGTGAAACTGGTCTACAGCCAACAGAATTTCGTCGTATTGTACACAAAGTACAAAAAGGCCAGCGTGAGGCACGTCAGGCCAAGAAGGAAATGGTCGAAGCAAACCTGCGTCTCGTAATTTCGATTGCGAAAAAATATACCAACCGTGGTCTTCAGTTCCT
>CALHIB010000118.1 GCA_938030595.1 uncultured Rhizobiaceae group bacterium
GCATCCACCAAAAGCGGCGCAACTGGCTCAGTTCCAACAATTCCAACAATTCCACACATAGTTCAGTCCCCGTAATCCCACGAATAACTTTTCCTAACTGGTTTAAAACCAACAAGGAATACACAAGTCATTTCAAAACATTTCGTAAAAAGCTTAACTTAGAATCGTTACTATCAGCTCAGCAGATATGGTTAGCAAAAGCTAAATTTACTTTGCGGAACGTTTGGCTTTCAAAGCAGCATTACGAGCGCGAATTTCATCGCCTTTACCCTCTTTATTCGCTTGTTTACCACGTGCAATACCCAAAGCATTACCCGGCACATCTTCAGTAATCACACTACCAGACGCAACATAAGCACCATCCCCAATAGTAACAGGAGCAACAAGCGCACTGTTGGAGCCGATGAACGCTCCTTCCCCAATGGTTGTTTTATGCTTATTCATGCCGTCATAGTTACAAGTAATCGTACCAGCACCAATATTAGCCTTTGAACCAATTTCAGCATCACCAACGTAAGTTAGATGATTAATCTTGGCACCTTCATGAACCTTTGCATTTTTTACTTCAACAAAGTTTCCGACTTTTGTGCCAGACGCCAATTTGGTACCAGGGCGTAATCGTGCAAAAGGACCAATATCCGCATTCTCACCAATAACCGCGCCTTCAAAATGACTAAATGCCTTAATTTTTGCACCTGATTTTACATGTACATTTGGCCCAAATACAATATTAGGCTCAAGCACAACATCCGGTTCAATGATCGTATCAGCGCTTAAGAATACCGTTTCTGGTGATTGCATCGTAACACCAGTTGTCATCAATTTTTGACGCGCTGTATTTTGCCAAAGCAATTCTACTTCAGCCAAGCCATTACGCGTATTGACACCAATGAGCTCTGCCTCTGGCGCCTCTAGTGCCTTAACTGACAAGCCTTTGGAATTTGCAATTTCAACAACATCAGTCAGATAATATTCACCCTTGGCATTATTATCATCGACCGCATCAAGCAAAGCCAATGCTTGTTCACCGCTCAAGCCCATGATGCCACCATTACAAAAATCGACTGTACGCTCTTCTTCAGTTGCTTCCGCATGTTCACGAATAGCGATAAGCTTGTCTCCATCCTCTAACAGTCGCCCATAGCCTGTTGGATCCTTTGCATAAAACCCAACAACAACAACTGCAACGCCCTCGGCTAGTACATTACGCATGTTTGTAAGCGTTTCAGGGGTCAACAAAGGTGTATCACCAAATAGCACCAGAATATCATCCGCACCCTGTTCAATCGCCTCACGTGCCGCCAATACGGCATGAGCAGTGCCTAGTCGCTCGGTTTGAACATGCGCGCTTGCATTTGGATTTTCTTTTTGAACAATATCTATCACCAACTCGCTACCTTTGCCGATAACAACAGCAATCTTGTCACTCTTTGCTTCACTACAAACACGCATGACATGTGCCAACATTGGGATATTGGCAACTTCATGCAAAACCTTTGGCAGTTTGGAGCGCATTCGCGTTCCTTCACCAGCAGCCAATATGAGTGAAAGACAAGTCCGTGCCATAAAGTAAATCCTAAACTGATTCTAAATTTGTTTTCTTGCGTTCAAATATCCAACTCTGTACGAGTTGAACAGTACTTTTCGCATATCATAACCATCTAAATAATCTATTACGAGCTTCATTTGCCCACACGTCAAATAACTATTCTCGCTTACGCTATCATGTTTTTGGCGCCAGCATTTTTTACAACCAATATTATATTTGGCCGGCAACTTTTAAATGTTGAGCCTTTCACCTTAGCATTTATTCGTTGGGGAATTACGAGTACCATTCTGTTAATGTTCTGCAAAAAAGACTGGCCAGAAATGCTGGTCGTTTACAAGCCTAATAAATCCCTGTCATTCTTTGTAGGCTTTCTAGCCTTTTGGATCTGTGGTGGCATGGTATATTTTGCACTTCATTATACAAGCGCGGCAAATGGCATATTAATCTACACAACGCCACCCATACTCATTTTGGCAATCGAAGCCATTTGGCGAAGTAGAAAAACTTCTGCAAGAGAAGCCATTGGTATTGCAGTCGCCTTGATCGGCGCATTTATCATTATCACCAACGGAAGATTAGATAACTTGTTGGCCTTAGAATTTAATACTGGTGATTTAATCTTCGTACTGGCTGCAATCTCTTGGGCAATTTATTCTGTTCTGATAAAGTCAAAGAAATTTTCAAGTTTAAGCACATTACCCCTACTAACACTTTTCAGTATTTGCGGTACGATTGTATTAGCGCCATTCGCAATTTACGAAACAATATTCATTGGTGGCTTTCCAGTTACTCAATCAGAATGGATTTTGATTTCAGGTGTGGTTCTACTATCATCCATAGGTGCATTTTTAAGCTTTCAATATGGCGTCATCAAGCTTGGTTCTTCCATTGCAGGAATATTCATGTACCTGCTTGCGCCATGGGGTTTATTCCTGTCTTGGGCGTTTTTAGGTGAAACGATTGAGCAATATCACATCAATGGAACAATATTCATTTTAAGCGGTATTATCGTTGCAACATTACCGTTGAGATTGTTCAAGAGACGATTAACCTAACCAATTGCACCTAATGCCGGAAATGTTGCCAGCAACCAAAATGCGAAAGTTTGCATTCCGCCTGTTAGGAACAAAATACCCGTCAATACAAGCAATAGCCCCATAAATTGCTCTACACGCCCTAGGTGCTTTTTAAAGCGATCAAGAAAGCTCATAAACGGCCCTACAAAGAGCGCTGACAATACAAAAGGAATACCAAGCCCCGCAGAATAAACCGCTAACAAGAATGCGCCCTCACCGACAGTTTCCCGTGAACCTGCTAAACCCAGGATGGGTGCTAGGATGGGCCCAATACAGGGTGTCCAACCAAAGGCAAAACAAAGCCCCATAACAAATGTGCCGATTGGCCCTGTTCCTGAGTTTTGAAAACGCGCTTCACGTTGCAAAAAAGCAAACTTAAACAAGCCTAAAAACTGCAACCCCATAATGATAATGATCACGCCGGCAATCTTTGCCAGAATGTCAGAATACTGCAGTAACAACTTTCCTATAGCAGTCGCTGATGCACCGAGTGAGATAAAGACGACAGAGAAACCCAACACAAAAAGTAAGGAGTGAAAAACGACCTTACGACGCAAATACTCGTTTTCCTGTGCACCTGTATCATCCGTTAACTGAGATACGGTAGCACCCGCCATATAACATAGATACGGCGGCACCAATGGCAAAACACACGGAGATAAGAATGAAATCGCACCCGCAAGCAGTGCATAATAAATTGGTACGTCCATAAAATTTTGACCGTATAATTGTTTAAAATATATCTCTGGAATAACGTACCCACGCATAACATGGAAGTCACAGTTGTGAGAACATTTGCCTGAACGAACAAGTTAAGAAGTAAATGGTGAGCCGTCAGGGATTCGAACCCTGGACATCTTCATTAAAAGTGAAGCGCTCTACCAACTGAGCTAACGGCTCCCGTGTCAGTCAAAATGAATGACTAGGATTGTGTGGCGATACTTAGTCGTAGCGCCTTGTCT
>CALHIB010000119.1 GCA_938030595.1 uncultured Rhizobiaceae group bacterium
AATTTCATCAGGGTCATAGGCAGGCTCTTCAATCGGTTGAAGTTGCAGCTGCTCCGGTTTTTTGCGATTGAGATTGCCAACCACTTGCCGCGCCAAGGCTAGTGCGTGCATGTCATCGTCTGCCAGATAATCTGCAACGCCAGATGTGGCCGTATGCATGGCACCACCGCCCAGATCTTCCGCGCTCACGACTTCACCCGTTGCAGCTTTTACCAAAGGTGGGCCAGCAAGGAAAATTGTTCCCTGTTCCTTGACGATGATCGAAACATCCGACATGGCAGGCACGTATGCTCCCCCTGCCGTACAAGACCCCATGACGACCGCAATTTGCGGAATATTTTGTGCGGAAAGATTTGCCTGATAATAAAAGATACGCCCGAAATGATCGCGGTCGGGGAAGCCTTCTGCCTGTTGTGGCAGGTTCGCGCCACCACTATCGACCAAGGTTACGCAAGTCAGATGGTTTTGCTCGGCAATCTCCAATGCTCGCAAATGTTTCTTCACAGACATCGGATAATAAGTGCCACCCTTGACGGTTGCATCGTTACAAATGACCATCACCTCATGCCCCATGACACGGCCAATGCCTGCGATCATACCAGCACCCGGTGCTTCACCATCATACATGCCATGGGCCGCAGTATTACCGATTTCCAGAAATGGAGAACCAGCATCCAGCAGGTTTGCCACACGATCACGTGGTAACATCTTGCCACGCGATAAATGCCGCTCTCGCGAACGTTCGCCACCGCCCAGGCTAGCGAGATTTACTGCTTCCTTCACAACATCGAGCTGTTCCAGATTTGCCGTTTGGTTTGCGCTAAATTGCGCTGATGAAGTTGAAATTTTGGATTGGATTTTGGTCATACTCGTTCCAGTTCTCTTATGGCTCTGGCTTTTAATTCTTTTCGGATGATCTTGCCTGTTACTGTCATTGGCAGGTGATCAACAAATTCTATTTCACGCGGATATTCGTAGGCTGCTAGTTTGGTTTTTACGTGTTGTTGTAGCGCGGCAAGCAAAGCTTCTGAGGGTTCGTTACCACTACGCAAAACCACATATGCTTTTACTATTTCTGTGCGAGTTACATCAGGCTTGCCAATGACGCCAACCGATGCAACGGCCTCATGTTTTAAAAGGCAATCTTCAATTTCTGCAGGGCCAATGCGGTAGCCACTTGAGCTGATGACATCATCATCGCGTCCGATAAAACGGATAAACTCGCCTTCACGAATGCCCCTGTCGCCTGTCAGCAACCAGTCGCCTCTGAACTTTTCTTTAGTGGCTTTTTGGTTATTCCAATATTCAAGCATCATGGAAGCAGAACCGCGTTTGACTGCTATGTCGCCTTCTTCATGCGTCGGGTTTCCTTGGTCGTCAATGACCTCGACTTGATGTCCCGGTACAGGTTTGCCAATAGCGCCTTGCTTGGGTGCGAACCATTTTTCACATGAAGATAAAACCATGTTGCATTCTGTCTGACCGTAGAATTCATTAATGGTGAGACCAAGCGCCTGTTTGCCCCAACGTTGCATTTCTTCGCCTAACGGCTCGCCGCCACAAGCAACTGTTCGCAGGCCTGAGATCGTAAAACCTTCAGCTTTAAGCAACCTAAGCGCAGTAGGCGGAAAGAAGATATTTTTCACGTCACCAAGCTCAATTATTTCGCGACACATTTGCGATCCAAACTTATCAACCCGCGAAGCCACAATCGGACCGCGGTGATGCAGCGCTGGCATAAGCACATTCATCAATCCGCCAATCCATGCCCAGTCTGCTGGTGTCCAGAGCACATCATCTTTTCGAGGTAAAAGATTATGGCTCATTTCTATACCTGGCAGATGGCCGCGCAAAACGCGGTGCGCATGAAGCGCACCTTTGGGTGCACCCGTTGTGCCGGAGGTATAAATCAAAAGCCCAGGCGTTTTCGCGCTGGTTTGTGATATTTCAAATTCGCTCGGCTGAGCATTTTCTGAAAGCAATTCTGGTACGATAATATGCTCAAGTTTGGGGAGCTTATCTCTCAAAGCTTCCAAGACAAGTGCACCATCAACATCGGTAAAAATTGCTCTTGCACCAGAATCATTCACTCGAGAAAGAAGCGCTTCTTCGCCAAACAATTTGAAAAGCGGCATGGAAATACCAGCCATTTTCCAAACGGCAATATGGCTAGCGGCTGTCCAGACAGATTGCGATCTGAAGACACCTACGCGGTCACCTTTTTTAATATCTAAAGAGACCAGCAAGTTTGCAAGTTGATTTGATTTCGCTTTCAATTCAGCGAAAGAAACATCTTGGCGACCTTCGCCTGTTAAATCAATAACAGCCGTGCGTTCAGGCTCATCATCAGCCCATTTATCGCAGACATCCCATCCCATATTATAGCTTTGCGGAAACTCCCACTGGAAGTTTTCGTATGCGTCTTCATAGGTTTGGAACGGGCTTAGCATCCTTACTCCTTAATCGTACAATAAGGTGTGGTGGAGCGGCCTTCAAGACATGCTTGAAACTCAGCTGTGATACCAGCAATTTCCGCAACTTCGCATCCAAGTTTTGCAGATTTTCCAGCTTCTGGTCTTGCTTCCGCAACTTCATTACACCGCGCATCACGGTAGGAAAACCAATTGCCCATCAGTTCTGCCAGCATTGCGTTGCCTGATAGGGTAAGCTTTTCTACCAGCACTTCTTGCTGATTACTCATTTCGCTTTCCCAATCTGTTTTTTGTTTCAACAGACAAACAGAATGCGTATCGGTACCAACTGTATGTTCACCACAAGGCGCAAAGATCATACCGCGACACTTCTCCCAGCTTGTTTCTTCACCAATCTGTGCAAGACAATTCAGAACAAGCGTTTGGTTGGTGATGGGCTGGGCTTGCGCAGGGTATGCAACCAATACGAATAGCATGAAAATACGCTTCATTTTCTTTGGCCTATCTGGTTTTGCAAAACAAAATATTGGCGCGCTGTTTCACTCATCATGCATGACATGAATGCAGGGCCACTACCTGTACCACCCCCCCATTGACTGACTTCATATTGGCAACGTGCGTCGCGATAGTTGATCCACTTACGCTGCATTTCTTTTAAAGCAGGTGCTTTCAGGGGTGGTGAATAATTCAATTTTTTTGCATCTTCGTCATCTGCTTTTTCGATTTTTATGAGACTTGAATATGCTCCGTTTAATTTGGAATCCCAAAAATCAAGTTCAAGACTTGTGCAACCCGACATGCCAACGGTTGTCTCTCCGCCTTCATTCTCCTTCATGCATGCCGCGGATGCTTCACCTACACATTGCATTTGATTTTCAGTCGAGGCACGTTTTGAACAAACATCTGCAAGTTCTAATCTAATATTCAGTTCTTGCGCTTGAGCTTGTATAGATAAGCTAAAGAGAAGAATGAGCGATAATTGAATAAAGCGCATCACGCCGTTTCCTTCATTAACTCGCGCCCGATTAACATGCGTCTGATTTCCGATGTACCCGCGCCAATTTCCATCAGCTTTGCATCGCGCATAATTCTGGAAACAGGGCTGTCGGATAAATAACCCGCCCCGCCCATGGCCTGCACAGCCTGAATGGATTGCAGCATAGCCTGTTCTGATGCGTAGAGCACGCAGGCGGCCGCGTCTTGTCTGGTAACTTCACCACGGTCGCAGGCTTGGGCAACCGCATAGACATAGGCTCGTGAGGTATTCATGGCCGTATACATGTCTGCAATCTTACCTTGCATCAGTTGAAAGTCGCCAATCTTTTGACCAAATTGTTTGCGCTCGTGCATGTAGGGCATAATCTCGTCCAGACATGCATTCATGATGCCGATGCCAATACCTGCAAGCACGACGCGCTCATAATCCAGACCAGACATGAGTACGTTCACGCCCTTGCCTTCTTCGCCCAAAATGTTTTCGTAAGGCACTTCACAGTCTTCAAAAATCAGCTCTGCTGTATTGGAACCGCGCATGCCGAGTTTATCGAAGTGAGGAGAGGTTGAAAAACCCTTCATCTCTTTTTCAATCAGAAATGCCGTAATGCCCTTTGGTCCTGCGTCCATATCCGTTTTGGCATAGACCACGAGTGTATCGGCATCCGGGCCATTGGTGATCCAGTATTTATTACCGTTCAGCACAAATCGATCATTGCGTTTTTCTGCCTTCAATTGCATGGAGACAACATCAGAGCCGGAGCCTGGTTCGGACATGGCCAACGCGCCTACATGATCGCCTGAAATTAATCGCGGCAAATAGTGCTTCTTTTGTTCTTCATTACCGTTGAGCGAAATCTGATTAACGCAGAGATTTGAATGTGCTCCGTATGAAAGTGAAATGGAAGCCGACGCACGTGCTATTTCTTCTACCGCAATTGTATGTGCGAGATAGCCCATGCCAGCGCCGCCAAATTCTTCATCAACCGTGACACCCAACAGGCCGACCTCGCCCAGCTCTTTCCAAAGATGAGCCGGGAATTCATTTTTTAAATCCGTTTCTGCGGCCAAAGGCTTAATGCGTTCTTGGGCAAAACGATGGGTCATATCCCGAAGCGCCTCAATCTCTTCACTTAAACCAAAACTCATACTTGCATTAAACATCAGACAGTTTCCTCTAGTCTGGGCATTACGTTTACAGGCTCCAGGCCAACAACCGATAACACCAGATTTACATATATTTTTTCAATTTCCTCGATGCCCAAACGTCCGCCATAACGAAACCACGTATTCACACCGGTCATCATCGAAATAATCGCCATGGTCGTGACAGGCACGTCGTCGATTTTAAAATCGCCTGATGCCTGCCCATCGCGCAAAATCTTGCGCAAGAAACGTTCATATTTTTGACGAAGCTTCATGATTTCGGCGTAAGGCTCAGGCTCAAGATTTCGCAATTCCATATAAGCAACAAAAACGCCTTCCGGCTTGTCGATATGATAGCGAATGTGAAAACGAGCGAAAGATTCGAGAGCAGCTTTCGGCTGCTCCAGCAAAGGTTCAGCATCTAATGCCAAAAGAAGATCTTTCATGTGGGTTTTCATAAGCCCATGCAAAATCGACTGCTTTGTTGGAAAATAATTATAAAGCGCACCAGCCTGAATGTTACATTGTCCTGCAATCTGTCGCATAGATACAGCCGCATACCCATGATGCGCAAAAAGCGTCAACGCCTCTTTTAAGACGCGCTTTTCTGTTTCCTTACCAACTGAGCCAAATGTTCTCGCCATAATGCAACATAATCACGAAAGTTCTTGTTTGGCAAGATTAAATGAACGATTGTTTAATTAATCCACTTAACACCGTAAACATGCGGGTCTGCTGTTGCCAAAATTTGACTGTTGCCATCAGGCCA
>CALHIB010000120.1 GCA_938030595.1 uncultured Rhizobiaceae group bacterium
AAGATTGCAACATTATCTTGACGGTCAAATTACGCAGAAACCTACGTAATCCAGCTTACAGCTACCGTAGTTTCTAACGCTACCACTTTAGCTCACAACAAAGTAACAAATTTGTGAGGCCATTACTTTTTTGTAATCACCTAGGTGAAGAGCTCACACAATTAAGGGAATAATTATGTTAAAAATTAACAATAGCGGCATTAAGCCTGCTCAAAATCTTGTTTTAGACAAATTTAACACGAGCAAGGATCAGATAAACAAATTTCAGGACGCATCTCAAAAAGCAAAAACGCCCAGCGTAAAATGCCCGCCCAAGACTGCGACATGTCCGCCGAAGAAAGCTTGTCCACCAAAGACTGCGGCTTGTCCTCCGAAGAAAGCCTGCCCGCCTAAGACTGCGGCTTGCCCTCCGAAGAAGGCCTGTCCTCCAAAAACGGCAGCTTGTCCGCCGAAGAAAGCATGTCCACCAAAGAAAGCATGTCCACCAAAGACTGCGGCTTGCCCTCCGAAGAAGGTCTGTCCTCCAAAAACGGCAGCTTGCCCTACAAAGAAAGCCTGCCCGCCAAAAACGGCAGCTTGCCCTCCGAAGAAAGCCTGCCCGCCAAAAACGGCAGCTTGCCCTCCGAAGAAAGCCTGCCCGCCTAAGACTGCGGCATGTCCGCCGAAGAAAGCATGTCCACCTAAGACTGCGGCATGTCCTCCGATGAAAGCCTGCCCGCCAAAGACTGCCGCATGCCCTCCGAAGAAAGCATGTCCACCAAAAACGGCGGCATGTCCTCCGAAGAAAGCATGTCCACCAAAAACGGCAGCTTGCCCTCCGAAGAAAGCATGTCCACCAAAAACGGCAGCTTGCCCTCCGAAGAGCATCATTCAATCAAAGCCAGAGCAAGTTACGGCTGCAGACACAGCTAGTGTTGCAAAGTCTGAACCAGTAAAGGCTGAGATGAAAAAAGAAGTACAAAATAATGTTTCTTCTGCGATTAAAGAAGTCAAAACAGCAGCTTCCAGCTTTGCTAAACCAGAAACACAGAATATTTCTTTTGGATCACGTGCAAATGATACAGTTGAGAACGTTGTTATTAAAATTTCTCATACAGCAAGCAAAGCAAATGAAACTGTTCAAACTGCAAAACAAAGCTCTGTAGCAAGTGTTGCATCGCAAGAAGCTCAAACAGCTAGCGTTTCCAATTCATCAAGTAATGGTGTGAATGTTAACGAAGCTATTGGCTCAATGCTGAATGAAATTGCTCAACTTCTAAGCCAACTGTTAACTACCCTCACAGGTAACGCAAGCGAAGGGAATGTGCATATTGGGAGCTCATCGAACATTAGTTCACAAAATGCGTTCAACAGTCAGGCAAATACGATCCACGGAGCGCTTAATCAGATTTCAAGCTTGCTTGAAAATATTAAGAACAGTTCAGATTAATTGTCTTCTAAGCACCCATTATTCCCGAAGTAAAACAACCTCGGGGATAATTTTCGTTGAATTTTCTTTTTTTTAATATTGAGCCTTTATTGTCTGCTCAGCAACTTAAACAAACGAGACATCATGGCGAAAGTTGAATCAAACAAGGCTTCTAAAGAAGTGCAAAAATTTCAAGATGTTGATAATGAAACTTTATTATCAATGCATGAATCTGCAAAAAATGTTCTTTACTGGCAATCTATTCTGGCCAAGAAAAATGACAGTGTAATTACTGAATTTTTACGAGGCGTCAGCGAAGTTAAAACAGATCAATTTTATCCCGAAGATACTGTTGAAGATGAAGAAACTGGATGCCAGTTCTATTTTCACGCTCACTCAGACCGGCCTGAAGAATATGGTCATTTTCATACATACGTCATGGAAGCAGGCCTACCCAAGGATATAATAGCTGTTGCGCCATCCACTTTTGGTGAGCCTTCTGACCCTGACAGAACTCATTGCCACATTATTGCTATTGGCATTAAGAAAGACGGCACTATTGATAGTCTTTTCACCCTAAATCACTGGTCTTCTCAAGAAGCAAAATATGCTTTGGAAGATCTTGAAAAGATTTTGGATTGTTTTGATATCACGCATGCTCATCCTTCTTATCCAGTAAATCGCTGGATTTCGTCATTTATCAAAATGTATAAATTAGAGATCCTCGAACTGTATAAACAGCGCGAAACTCTTCTATACGCACTTCAAACCAGTGAACCTGATATCACGGCCATGGCAAATGAAAACGTAGATGTCACGTCTAAGGTAAGTATCTCAATTGAGGCATATGCTCTTGAAATACAACAAGAGGTTATAAGACGATCAAACTGATCACCACCACTTCTTCGGCACAAACGTCCCTGCGGCTTCTTCAATTACATGGCTCGCCTGGAAGAGTGTTTCCTCTTCAAACGGTTTGCCAATCAGTTGCAGGCCTAGCGGTAGGCCTTTGCTGTCTAGCCCTGCGGGGACCGAGATGCCTGGCAGGCCTGCCATGTTTACGGTTACGGTGAAGATATCGTTCAAGAACATTTTTACCGGATCAGCGGCCATTTCCTCGTCGCCTATCTTGAAAGCGGAGGATGGCGTGGCAGGTGTCAGGATTGCGTCTATGCCTTGGTTGAAGCAGTTTTCGAAGTCTTGCTTAATCAGCGTGCGAACTTTTTGAGCGCGCAGGTAGTAGGCGTCGTAATAACCTGAGGATAGCACGTAGGTGCCGATCATGATTCGGCGCTGGACTTCGTCACCAAAGCCTTCCGAACGGGTTTTTTCATACATATCTGTAATGTCATCGCCCGTGACGCGCAGGCCGTATTTTACGCCGTCATATCTGGCGAGGTTGGATGAAGCTTCTGCCGGTGCCACGATGTAATAGGCTGGCAGTGCGTATTTTGTATGCGGGAGCGAGATATCAACGATTTCCGCGCCTGCATCCTTGTACCACTGAATGCCCTGCTGCCATAAGGCTTCAATGTCTTCTGGCATGCCGTCCACGCGATATTCTTTTGGAATACCGATTTTCTTGCCCTTCATGGACTGGCCGATGGCTGCTTCATAGTCTGGCACTGGCAGGTCAACGGACGTTGTGTCTTTTTCGTCAACGCTTGCCATGGATTTTAAAAGAATTGCTGCATCGCGCACGTCTCTGGCAATTGGACCTGCCTGATCTAGCGAAGAAGCAAAGGCAACGACGCCCCAACGCGAACAACGCCCATAGGTTGGCTTGATGCCAACGGTACCAGTAAAGGCTGCTGGTTGGCGGATTGAGCCACCCGTATCGGTTGCTGTGGCACCTGCACACAATTGAGCGGCAACCGCTGCAGCTGACCCCCCTGATGAACCACCCGGCACAAGCGCTGTATCATCACCTTCTGCCTTCCATGGGTTGGTGACCGCGCCATAATAAGAAGTTTCGTTGGAAGACCCCATGGCGAATTCGTCCATGTTGAGCTTGCCGAGCATGACCGCACCATCGTCCCACATGTTTTGGGTAACTGTCGATTCGTATCGTGGCTTGAAGCCATCGAGTATATGCGAACACGCTTGTGTATGCACACCTTCTGTACCGAACAAATCCTTGATGCCAACAGGAATACCCTCCAACGCACCTGCCTCGCCCTTTGCGATTTTCTCATCGGAGATTTTTGCCCATTTTTTAGCGTTCTCAGGAGTGACTTCGATGTAGGCGTTGATCGTTTTATTCGCTTCATCGATGGCTGCAAGGTAAGCATCTGTTAGTTCAACTGCAGTGATTTCCTTACCCAGTAGTTTTTCACGGGCTTGAGCGATGGTTAGGCTTGTTAATTCA
>CALHIB010000121.1 GCA_938030595.1 uncultured Rhizobiaceae group bacterium
GGCAGAGAGATCACAAAAACTTCCACGGTTGAAAAAATTGCAGAGAAAAACGGAAGCACTGGTTCTCTTTGTATTGTAACAATTTTGCATGAATTATCAGACGGTGATGATATCTGCATCAGCGAAAGACAAAACCTTGTCTTCCGCGAAGACCCAAAAGCCAATGCACCTAAGGCAACTCAACCCTCACCGCCTGAAGGCGCAGAAATTTCAAAGGAAATTATACCAGACCCTGTCACCTTGTTTCGCTATTCAGCCCTGACCTTTAACGGCCATCGCATTCACTATGATGTTGATTATGCAAGGGATGTCGAAGGCTATGACGGATTGGTTTTTCACGCGCCCTTAACGGCAACGCTTTTGGTTGACCTTGCCAGTGAACTTGCAGACAAGGCAATATCCGGCTTTAAATACCGCGCGACGTCCCCCTTGTTTGGGCACGAGACATTTTCAATTCACGGCAAGATGGATGGTGATAAAATCATCGTTTGGGCGCAGACACCAGCAGGCGGACAAGCCATGATTGGAGAGGCAAATTAGGCACCTTGCAAAGTCGTTAAGCTTTCTTACCAAATTGTAACCAACGTCTTAGCTAAAATTTAAGGTAAGTGGCGTAACTTAGGTCTCATAGTAATTGGTCCTTTTTGAGTAGTGAGTAGTATGACCGATATGGTAAGACCTAGAGTAAAATATGTAATTGGTCCGGATGGTAGTCCGCTGACTGTTTCCGATTTGCCACCAACTTCAACGCGTCGGTGGGTTATCCGCCGCAAGGCAGAAGTTGTTGCAGCAGTGCGCGGAGGGTTATTGTCTTTAGAAGAGGCATGTGACCGTTACACGCTAACTGTAGAAGAATTTCTGAACTGGCAAAGCTCTATCGATGAGCATGGCCTGGCAGGTCTTCGCACAACAAGAATTCAAGAATACCGCGCTTAAGAACACGGTCGCTTTGGGTAAACCCACAGCATTTTAAACCGGTCGTTTTAAAAGACACGGTATTATAAAGAGCACAACAAACTGGACGACTTTCATTTTTGAAGGTCGTCTTTTGCTGTTACTGTATTCGCAGGTTTCATTTTGGAAACCGAAACAGCTACCGCAATCGCAGAGATTGCAAAGAACCAAAGCCCTGGTTGTGAAATGGCATTGGCAAGCCCGCTGGTTTTCGCTGCAAAAACTGCGATTGCAACCAATAAAACATCCATCATCGACCACTTGGCCAAGGCAGCAGTCCAACCCTTTGCCGCCTCCCCTAAAAATACGGCTTGAAAGGCAGTGAATAATTTCACGACAGGAAATAAAATTGAAAATGCAATCACAACAAAAGATAGCAAGATTTCCCCATCCACCCAAAGACCGGATATGATGGAAATCAAGGAGGGCGTCTCTGTAAAGAAATAGAGCTTCTCAAATTGCATCAGTGGCAAGGATATTCCCAAGCCAAAGGAAATACTGGCTACTAGAAGAATAAAGGGTCTGAATGCATGCATGTTTTTTCTCAAGCTTATTTTCTATCAAGCCAGATAACACGCGTTAATTAAAACTGAAAGATGCAATAAACCAAGAGCGCCCATGAACTTGAAAATTCACAGGGCACAAAAGGAGTATAGATTTATTTTATGACAGCAAATTAGCCAATCATTGCTCGGCTCTCAGCCAAATCATCGACAGTGTCTTCGAGAATTCCCGTACCACCATCGCGTTGTTCCAGCTTTTGAGCTTTTTTCAGATCTTCATCTGCTTCAGCCAATGCTGCTTCTGCGTTTACGCGTTTGTCTTTAAGGTCACGAATTGAACCATCAAGATTTTCCTGGCGTGCGCGAGCAGCTTTGGCAAATGTAGGATAAGCAAAATGCGAAGTATCAGTAATACCAGCTTTTTCTTCTTCAATATTAATTTGGGCTTGTAGATCGCCATGCATTTTTTCAAATTCGGCAATCATCATGTCAATCTGTGCCAATTGACGGGTTTTGTCTTCTACTTGAAAATGTTTCAAACGAAGAAGGTTATCACGCGATTTCATACTCAATACTCCTGTGAACCGCAAAGAACATCAAACAGACATTCTTTTATGTTTACGCTTGGCAAAATGCCGATCTGGCAATACGCACCAGATCATCAAGGACAATTAATTTACAAATTCGCAATGATTAATAAGAAATTGCGGGTCTGTTAACTAATCGTTTACTCGACTTGTTAATTATAGCCCAAGGTTATTAAAGGTAGGTAAACCACATTGTTACCTTTAGTAAACTTGTAGCAAAAAAAGCAGGTGATTCGTGAAATTTACCCTTTGGAAGCTACTTGTTAACCTAGGTAAATATCGTAAATCGTTGTAAATCAGCGATTTATATAAGTTTTTTAAGCCATTTTTATGGGGTTGCGCTTAAGAATTACAATTTGTTAACCATTATGTACGAGCATGTGGTTATTAATTATTAACCATGAGTCGGACCGTCGGTTAACGAGGCAACCCGGTTTAGACAATTGCTTAGCGGCAAAAGGGGAAAAAGATGCGAGTATTGCTTATTGAAGACGACAGCGCTACGGCCCAAAGCATCGAATTGATGCTGAAGTCAGAGAGCTTTAACGTCTACACGACTGATCTGGGCGAAGAAGGTGTCGATCTCGGCAAACTCTACGACTATGACATTATTTTGCTAGATCTTAACTTGCCAGATATGTCTGGTTACGAAGTTCTACGCACACTAAGACTTTCTAAAATTAAAACACCGATCCTAATTCTTTCAGGCCTTGCAGGT
Organism: uncultured Rhizobiaceae group bacterium; assembly: GCA_938030595.1. Taxonomy (GTDB): domain Bacteria; phylum Pseudomonadota; class Alphaproteobacteria; order Rhizobiales; family Rhizobiaceae; genus JAALLB01. Next base: position 2,763 of record CALHIB010000121.1, read on the forward strand.
ATTGAAGATAAAGTACGCGGACTAGGCTTTGGTGCTGACGATTACATGACAAAGCCTTTCCATAAAGATGAGCTTGTTGCACGTATTCATGCAATTGTTCGTCGCTCTAAAGGTCACGCTCAATCAGTAATTACAACTGGCGATCTGGTTGTGAACCTGGATGCAAAAACAGTAGAAGTATCTGGTCAACGTGTTCACCTAACAGGTAAAGAATATCAAATGCTTGAGCTTCTTTCACTTCGTAAGGGCACAACGCTTACAAAAGAAATGTTCCTAAATCATCTTTACGGCGGTATGGACGAGCCAGAACTGAAAATCATCGACGTATTCATCTGTAAACTACGCAAGAAACTTGCAGCAGCAGCAGATGGTCTAAATTACATCGAAACTGTTTGGGGGCGTGGTTATGTTCTACGTGAGCCAGATGGATCAGAGCTTCTAGAAACGGCTTAACGTTTCAAATACTCATAAAGAATACAAAAAAAACCCGCTACCATGCGGGTTTTTTAATGTAATATTGCAAACTTAAACCACAGCTGAACCCAACGAGGTCAGACATTAGGCAGCGGAAGAAACTTTATTAATTTCTATGCCTGCTTCTTTCAGTTTTGTTTGTAGAATTTTACGGTTAAACGGCTTCATCATAAATGCATTAGCACCAGCACGTTTTGCTTTTGTCATATCAGAAACCATAATTTCACTGGTACAATAGACAATACGCGTATTCTTGGCGCCTTCTATACCGGCGAACTCGCCAAGGAACTCGATGCCCGACATATTTGGCATATCCCAATCAATCAATATTGCATCGGGCATATTATATCGACATTTTTCTAACGCCTCAAACCCATCTGCCGCTTCAACAACAACGAATCCCATATCGGTTAAGATACGGTTCGCAACCTTACGGATAACAGGTGAATCATCAACGAGCATAAAAATTTTCATGCCTTAACTCCAAAGCATTTGACCAAGTTATCCAAAACCTAGCAAGCCATGTTTAAAAAGACACTAATGAACGCCTGCCCGAGGTGAGAATTCAGGAGTTATCGATGGATTATTGAATTTACAGTTATTATTTGATTAACGAAGCCAATTTGAAATTACGCAATTTGAGCTTTAAAGACCACATCCTCACCCTCAAGGCGTGCAGTTACTTCCATATTTGAAGCCTGCGCAAGTTGGAGTGTGTAGACAGGCTGAATTGCATGAGCATCGAGCGTTTCTTCAAACGTACCATTTAACAAATCAAGGAAAGCTGGCGGCACTCGTCCCTTCACGCCACTTGATGTAACACGGAACTTCGGAGACCCATTTGGATCTTCTATTTCTACTTTTACCAAACCACCGCGCGGGATCGCAGAAAGGCCAATTAGAACAAGATTTAACAAAAGCTTGACCTGGTTTTTTGCCATTAATGCACGCTCACCATGCCACTCAATATCTGTTTTCTTTTCATTGTCAAAAAAAGCACGCGCAACACTTTCCGCATCCCCTGTATCAATATGAGCGCCAGCTGATCCAGCCGCACCAAACGCTATTCTGGCATACTGAAGTCTGGCAGAAGCATTTTTTGCAGATGAGCGAATAAGATCCATCGCAATTTCGGATGTTTCCTCATCCGCACCCTCGTCAAGTAACTCGATACCATTTGCAATCGCCCCAACAGGAGAAATAACATCATGACAAACTCTGGAACAAAGAAGTGCAGCCAAATCCATTCCGGCTAGTTCAGGTAATTTTTGCATATGTTTCATTCCCCATGAGGCATAATTAATAAATTGGTTTAGTCATGAAATGTGCATAACGAATCATGCATTTTTAACATGAAAAAGATTAACAGTATTTGCCTTTGCAAGAAATAGAATTCAAAAACCCCTGTAGTTCCAAACCGCGATAAATAAAAATTGCCATGAAAAAGTCATGATTGATTCACCTTTCGGAAAAGGTTTTCGTTAATAATGGATCTATCAATCGGCAACTTATTAATTCTAACGCCAAGGAAAAATCATGGAATACGTCAAGAATGCATCATGCAGCTTTTTTA
>CALHIB010000122.1 GCA_938030595.1 uncultured Rhizobiaceae group bacterium
TCTGTGCCGCGCCTATCATTCCCGGGTGGGGCGCTTCTTGGTTGTGCAGCAGGTTTTGTGAACGTGCCTCGCATTAAAGGCTCACACAACGCCATGCTTTCAGGAATGCTGGCTGCAGAACACATCGTCGAAGCGCTAGCAGCAGGGCGTGCGAATGATGAGCTTGTAAGCTACGAGGAAGCCTGGCGTGAAGGCGATATTGGTAAAGACCTATATCCTGTTCGTAACGTTAAGCCGCTTGTTACCAAACACGGTTCAATAAAAGGTATGTTCCTTTCAGGCATCGATATGTGGTGTAACATTATTCTCAAATGGTCACCATTTGGAACCATGAAACATGAAAAAGCTGACTATCAGGCAACTGAACCTGCCAGCATGCATGAGCCGATTGAATATCCAAAACCTGATGGCAAGCTGACCTTTGATCGCTCTTCATCTGTGTTCTTGTCAAACACAAATCACGCAGAAGGCCAGCCGGTTCACTTGAAGGTTGCTGATATGGACAAGCAAAAGCAATCTGAATTGATGGAATTTGCGGGGCCGTCTCAACGTTACTGCCCAGCAGGTGTTTATGAGTGGGTTGATGGTAACGGTGATAGTGTACCGCTTGGCAAAGAAGCTGAAGCAAAAGATGCAAGTTTCGTCATCAACAGCCAAAACTGCGTTCACTGTAAAACATGTGACATTAAAGACCCGAACCAGAATATCAACTGGACAGTACCGCAAGGTGGTGAAGGGCCTGTTTATCCAAATATGTAAGTTTTGGAATTGGAAGATTTTAAAGCCGGGTACGATTTGTATCCGGCTTTTTATTTTAGATATTAACCTGCTATGTAGCGCTTCATTTCTTCAGCTTCTTGCTCTGCTTTTTGGATTTTACGCTTCACAACATCACCAATCGAGATAAGGCCAGTTAGTCTTCCATCGGAAATGACAGGCAAATGCCGAAAACGGCCTTTCGTCATTTTTTCCATCAGATCATCAACCGTTTCAGTTTCACCGCAGGAGATAACCTTTTGCGTCATGCATGAAGAGATGGGTTGCGAAAGAGCATCAGCTCCGGATTTGGCAACTTCACGAACAATATCGCGCTCAGAAGCAATGCCACAAACTTTTCCAGCGTTATCCAAAACAACTGTAGCACCAATTTTTTTGGCACTTAAAACTTTTGAAATTTCTTGAAGTGTCATATCAGCACTGGCGGTGAAAACATCCCGACCCTTGGCTGCGAGTATTGCAGAAACAGACATAGTATCTCCTTTATTAGCAATAAATTCTTGCCTATAAAACAGAGCTTAAGCCAAAAAGTGTCAAAAATGAAATCGAAGTTTGATAAATTTATTTTACCAAAATCGGAGCACGAGTTCTCACACGCCCATAAAGGTCAATCACATCCTGGTGGATCATCCGCACACAACCACTTGATACAGCCTTGCCAATGGAACGATACTCAGGTGTTCCGTGTAATCTGTAAAGTGTATCAACATTGCCTTCAAAAATATAAAGGGCACGAGCACCAAGCGGATTATCCAGTCCACCTGGCATACCACCATTTTCTTCTGACCATTTTTCAAGTTCAGGGCGACGCTCAATCATTTCTGCTGGTGGTGTCCACTTTGGCCATTCCTGTTTCCAAAGAACGCGCGCACGACCAGACCATTCAAATCCGGCTTTGCCAAGTCCAACGCCATAACGCATGGCTTTGCCTTTTGGCTCTACCAGATAGAGGTAGAAATTCCTTGTATCTACGATAAGAGAACCAACTTTTTCGCGAGTTTTATAATTTACGCGCTGACGGAAATAACGCTCTTCAAGCTCACCTTCGGGCACTGCCGGCACAGGAAATTTTTCATTTGGCAGCGGACCATAAAGAGAAGCAAAGGTGCTTTTCTTTGTTTTAATCTTTGGCTGTCTTTTCAGTTTGTCTCGCAGCTTGGCAAGCGTGGAAGAACCTTCACCTTCCGAATTAGAAGTTCTAGAACACCCGGCCAATAACAATCCACCAGCGGCTGTAGCGCCAGTTATGATTTGGCGCCGCGAAATTTCTGACTTTTCTTGCGATGGTAAAATGATCTTGGACATGTGGGTCTCCCTAATGGGAAAATAGTTAACGGATGTTAAGACTTTTTACTAGCAAAAACCCGCTCACAAAACAGTGAGTTACTGAATATGGTTAACGGCAAAGCGTCGCACTTATTGAAGTTGAAATTTCACCATCACAGGTAAGTGGTCTGATCCCAAATCTTCAAGCGTTTTGGCTGAAATTACTTTAACCGCACCTTTTTGCATGACGTTATCAATCGGCAAGCCTGCCCACCAGGTATGTTTAAGCGGGAGTTCATCAATCATCCAGGTTGGGCCAACGCCCGAGATAATCTCCATGCCGGAAGCCTTGGCAAACTGGTTCACACTATGCGACCAGGTGGTTGCATTAAAATCACCTGCAAAAAGCGCATTTTGCCCAATTTTTTCAAGTTCTGGCGTAATCGTCTTGAGTTGTTTTGGGCCACTCGCAGGCCAGGGCCAGCGCAGGTGAACAGAACCGGATGTAAACTCAAATCCATTTGGCGCGATGACTTGTGTTCTGGCAAAAGAACCATAAGGGCCGCAGTATTGCCCTTCGGTTTTTAACGGCCATTTGGAATAAAACCGGATACCACCACGCTTTCCCCATTCAGGGCAGTGAATGAGATAAGGCCATTTTTCATCAAGCCTTTTGATGACAAACGTCCAACGCGTTGCCGCTTCACTTAGTGATATCAGTTCCGGGTCAAGTTCGATAATTTTATCAATCACCGCTTCGCGTTGCGAGTTTATCCAGTAAAGGTTGAAATGTAGCAATGAGTAGACAGGTTTATCAGCATCAGCCATGCCATCGCGCTTGCTGAGTAATGTTCCACTGGATGCAGTATAAAAACCAATTCCGCCCACAACCAATGCAAGTAGCCCCAAACGCTGCCATTCACGTAAGGCGACAATGACACCGACAACAAACAGACCAAGGCTCAAATGAAGTCTGAAATGCGAGAATGTATCAAACGCAGGATGAAGAAACCCCAAAAATCCAAGCCCAATGGCAAATGATACGCCGAGGATGCCAAGAATGGTGAGTTTTTTAAGTAGCTTCATAAATTGAGAATGCCCAAGGTTTTGTGCCTTATAAACTTAAGTTTACAAAATTGCATCAAGTTCCGCTCGTAAATTGAATTTATCTTGGCTAGGCTAGGCACAAAGAATGCAGGAGACAGCTATGACCGACCAGAAACAGCCCATTGAGCTTTATTATTGGCCAACGCCAAATGGTTGGAAAATCTCCATCATGCTGGAAGAACTGGGCATTCCGTATGACATAAAATATGTCAACATCGGAGCAGGTGATCAATTTGAACCTGACTTCTTGAAAATAGCTCCAAATAACCGAATGCCTGCCATCATTGATCCTGAAGGGCCTGATGGAAAATCCATTTCAGTCTTTGAGTCAGGCGCCATCCTTCAATATCTTGGTCGCAAGTTTAACAAGTTTTACCCAAGCGACGAGCGCGGTAGAGTTGAGGTTGATCAATGGCTGATGTGGCAAATGGGTGGGCTGGGCCCAATGGCTGGACAAACCCATCACTTTCGCGTCTATGCCCCGGAAAAAGTTCCCTACGCAATTGACCGCTATACCAATGAAGTTAATCGTCTATATGGCGTGTTGAACAAGCAGCTTGAGGGTAGGGACTATATTGCAGGGGATTATTCGATTGCCGATATGGCTTGCATCGGTTGGGCGCAACTTTGGGAACGTCAGGGGCAAGACATTAAGCAATTTTCAAATATGGAAAAATGGATTGAACGCATGAAGGAACGACCAGCAGCCGCCAAGGGGCTGTCGCTTGGTCTTGAAAAACGCGAGCAATCAAGTTTTGACAAGGACAAAGACCAGCAAGCCGTTCTGTTTGGTCAAAAGGCACGATAAAACATGCGTTATATTTCCTTGGTTCTGGTCACACTCTTCTTGCTTGCTGATACCTCTGCTCAAGCAGAGCTTTTGGGCGAGGAGTGGATCACCGAAAAAACCATGAAGTTTCAATCAAAGTTTGCAAGAGAGCATAACCTCTTACTTAAAGAACTGCGCTGCAAATTTGATGAAAGCGTCAAAAACCCTGGGCGAGGCGATGTATTGTTTCGGGCAGATTTCGAAATTCCTCAAAGACCAACGGCATGGGGCTGGACGTTCGAAGCCAACGCTCCCTTCAAAGGCCCCGAACAACAAGCCAAAGCCGCAGGCTTTGAAGTTGCCAGTGAAGAATACTTTGAAGTAACAGGTGTCACTTGGGTAAGATGCAAAGTCTGGCGCAGGAAGTAAATTTGTTCATGAATCTGAATCACGAAAATAAACAAAAACGTGTCACAACTTGAGTAGCATTTCGCCACAATTGGTTCCCATATTACGGTTAAAGCAATCAAACTTGGAGCATGTAACTATGTCAGAGTATGCAGCGTATAAGAACCGTGATAAAGCCAAGCACAGTTTTGAGGATCCAAACGACCCCACTTCCCAGGAAGAACAAATCGAATTTTATTCCCCCTGGTACAGCGGCAACAAAATATCTTCTTATTCCAGCCAGTAGATAAAAAGTGAAATCC
>CALHIB010000123.1 GCA_938030595.1 uncultured Rhizobiaceae group bacterium
CTTTATATTTTTGACCTTCCGCATGGAATCAGTGGAGAGGTAGAGCTTGCTGGTCTGACCTTGGAAATGATGCGTGTTGACAAGCTCTCGGTTATCTTTGGGCTGGTGTTTTGTCTGGCGTCATTCTTGGGTAATCTTTATGCGCTTCACGTCAAAGATAGCATACAGCAAATTGCAGCGCTAAGTTATGTAGGCTCTGCCATTGGTGCAGTCTTTGCAGGTGATCTGATTACGCTCTTCATCTACTGGGAAGGGACTGCAATTACGTCAGTCTTTCTGATATGGGCAAGACGGACTGAAGGCTCTTACCACACCGGTATGCGATATTTGATTATGCAAATTGCATCAGGTGTTATTTTACTGGCTGGCAGTGTTCTGCTCTACCGCGAAACGGGTTCGATCACTTTTGATAAAATGACCTTGGGCAGTTTTGCGACCTGGCTTATTTTCCTGGCCTTTGGCATCAAGTGTGCATTTCCGCTTCTGCATAATTGGGTGCAAGATGCTTACCCGGCAGCAACGATTACGGGTACGGTAATCCTTTCATCGTTTACCACCAAGCTTGCAGTTTACGCCCTTGCCAGAGGCTTTCCAGGAACGGAAATCCTGATTTACATCGGCGCTGTCATGACGCTGTTCCCGATCTTCTTTGCCGTGATTGAAAATGACCTGCGCAGAGTTCTAGCCTATTCTTTGAATAACCAGCTTGGCTTTATGGTCGTAGGTGTTGGTATCGGAACCGAACTTGCACTTAACGGTACGGCTGCCCATGCCTTCGCGCATATTCTTTATAAGTCGTTGCTGTTCATGAGTGTCGGAGCGGTATTATTCAGGACAGGAACGGCCAAAGGGTCTGAGCTCGGCGGGCTTTACAAAACCATGCCGCTTACCATGATTTTCTGTGTTGTAGGTGCAGCCTCAATTTCAGCATTCCCGCTTTTCTCAGGCTTCGTGACCAAGTCACTCATTTTGTCTGATGCAGCCCATGAAGGTTATTACATTGTATGGGGAATTTTACTCTTTGCCTCTGCTGGTGTGTTCCACCACTCAGGTATTAAAATCCCTTACTTTGCCTTCTTCGCGCATGATAATGGTCTTCGCCCAAAAGAAGCGCCGACGCATATGTTGATGGCGATGGGGATTACTGCATTTTTATGTATTGCAGTGGGCGTCTACCCAGACCCTCTTTATGCATTGTTACCATATGAAGTTGATTACGTCCCATATACGACAACGCACGTAATCACTCAGTTACAGCTGCTCATGTTCTCAGCATTGGCTTTTACGGTGTTAATGAAAACCGGTATCTATCCACCAGAGCTAAAGTCTGTAAACCTGGATACAGATGTTGTCTATCGTCGTTTCTTGCCAAGACTTATTACGCGTATCAGCAATATCATGTCTGGTGTTTGGATGTTTGGCTCTTGGTTTGCAAAAGCCAAACTAAAAAAACTCGTCAAAACACTTCACCGTTCTCACGGACCTGAAGGGCGCATGGCAAGGGTATGGCCAACAGGTGCAATGGTCTTGTGGATTGCCATCATCTTAAGTGCTACGCTGATTGTAAATTTCGTTTAAGACAGCTTGGGAAATTTCAAATGATTTCTATTGCAGGGGCCATATTGGTCTCAACAACAGGTAGTTTGTTTTTGCAGCGACGCGATGATGATCCTGCAATATCCTCTCCCAATATGATTAGCATTTTTGGTGGTTCTGCAGACGAGGGTGAAGATAATTTGCTTGAAGTAGCGATGCGTGAAATCGAAGAAGAAACAGGTCTTTCATTATCTCAAAATGCCTACTTGCCTCTTGTGAGTTTTAAGAACCAATACCCGGATGGACGCATCATAAATGCTTCTTTTTACACATTGAAAAACATCGACAAGGCAACGCTCAATATTACTGAAGGTTCTTTGATTGAAATACCAATAGAAGAAATTGGCAATTTTATGCATGAGATGGTACCCACAACGTGTTTTGCGGTTTCCGTCTATATGCAATCAGTGTCGGATTAACAATAACCCGGGTTAGATGTCTGCTTTGAAAATTCTATACGTTTGCAATGATCTGGACTATTTCAAAGCTCATCGCTTGTTTCTGGCCAAAGCAATGGTTGCAGAAAAACGCGATGTAGTACTTGCAACAGGTGGCGTTGAAAGCTCCAAGGTAAAATCCGGCATGGGTAAGATCAAACTCCTGTCATTGGATTTGGATCGTCACAAGCTAAACCTCAGAAGTGATCTGACTTTGATCAAAGAGTTCTTGGGGCACTTGAAAACAGAAAAGCCTGATGTTGTTCACGCTATCACTATTAAGCCTGTTTTGCTAATGGGAGTGGCTTTGATGATCAATAAGTTATTGCGCAGACAAACACCTAAACTGGTTTGGACATTTCCTGGGTTAGGCAAGGTCTTTGAGCCTGATAGAAGTGCTAAATCGTCTATTCGCAAAGCGATTGTTTCTACGCTATTGCGCATATCAAATCAGGTGTTAAAACCCCATGCCACGTTTGAAAATTATTCCAGCATGGAAGAATTGGCAAAAGCAAAAATTATTACAAGACAACGCGCAAGCGTGGTTATGGGAGCAGGACTTGATCGTGATTTGTTTTATAGTGCTGAACGGTCTGGCGAACTGAGAGTTTTATTTGCAAGTCGTTTGCTGAATGCAAAGGGCCTGGGCGAATATATTGAAGCTGCAAAATCATTAAAGTCTGAATTTCCAGAGGTAGATTTTGTCGTGGCTGGCAAACAAGAAGCTGAAAACCCTGATGCTTTTTCTATATCCGATTTAAACGCAGCACATGAGGCTGGATATATAAATTATATCGGGTCTGTAGATCCAGATGATATGCCGGAATTCTTGCGTCAGGCAGACATTCATGTAGCCCCCAGTAAACTACAAGAAGGCTTGCCTCGTGTTGTTCTTGAAGCAGCAAGTTGTGGTTGTTGCGTCATAGCATCAGATCACGAAATGCTTCGGAAATTTGTCTTTGACGGAAAAACGGGATGGTTGTTGAACGAGGTGACAAAAGAAACAATTGTTACTGTTCTGCGCATAGCACTTGATGATGCACAGCAAACACGAAAAATGGGAGAGTTAATTGCCAAAAAAGCAATGTCGCTACCCATTTACGAAGATGCCATAATTGCTCATTTTTCGAACATCTATAAAACCTAATCAGGTTTAGATAACCAACCAGGTCCAGGATAAAGCTTTAGCCTTGGTTTTTGAATAAATGACTTCACCAGATAGTCCAAGGCACGATGATATTCTCGTTTGGTAATATGCGCTCTCGAAAGTTCATAAAAAAGATATGATTTCAGGTTTTCAACGCGTTTTTCGTTAAGTTTAGTTGGTTCTTTCAGGTGCTTTTCATGGATTTGACGGCAGGCTTTGATAACCGTATCAGGATATCTTGAATCAGAAGATGTAATAGAAACGCCAATAATATGCTGCGGTATATATGTCGCTCCATCATGGCTTAATCGCATAAATAAGTCTAAATCTTCTAATCGTATGAGGTGTTCATCATATGTCATTTGACCTCTTATAAGAAATTCACGATTAGCAATAATTGCAGACCCCGGACAAAACCAGCATCCGGAATAAAAGTCGTCAGGAGACTTTGATGCCAAGGGGTGTCTGGTTCTTGCAATCTCATTTTTGCTGTTCGTTTCGTGCCAACTGCAACCAACTATATTTGCCTTTCCGCTATCCTTTAAAATGTCGTGCTGTATTGCAAAATCCAGACGCGACTCTAACGTATCTGGTAGAAAGAAATCATCCGAATCCAAAAAGCTAACAAGCGTGTGGGTAGCAAGTTCCAGGCCAGTGTTGCGCGCTGCCGCTGCCCCCATATTTTCATCTTTGTAGACAAGCTTTATATTTTTGTACTTCTTAAGTTCTTTGTGAAGTTGAAAAGGTATTGTTGATCCATCATCAATGATCAGTATTTCAGTCTCAACATTTTGGGAAATGACACTTCTAACAGCTCTTTCAGTACTCTCTTGGCGATTAAAAGTAGGTATGATGATGCTTAACATGATGTCTGTGAGCTTCTAATTTATAGAGTGACTTGTAGCTTTATTGATAGTATCAGTTGAAAGGGCGATATCAAAAAGAATATTGAGATATTTGGGATAATGGAAAGTAATTCAAGCAATTTGACGACTGTGTTTAAACGTATGATTTTCCAAGGTCTGGAAAAAGTAGACTTGAATAATGATAATCAAAGAAGAGCCGTTTATGAGGCTGCCGCTAGATCCCTGGAAAAAGTTCATCAAAAAAATGCTTCCATCTCACCCGAAGTTAAAAAAGATCAACGTAATGTTCTTGCGCAGCTATTAGAAGAAATTGAAAGTCAATTTCTACATATAGCGGATGCACAAAAACAAAGTTCATTACAGGTCAGTGTCGATCATGTCGATCACGAAGATGTTGATGCGTTTACTGAATTTTCAGAAGAACCCAAACCCTTCGCAGAAAAGCTCAAATCTATATTTTTAATGCGAAACATAAAATTGCTTGGCGTACTGGCTTTCGGTTTGCTGTTGCTTGTATTAGCGGGACTGTTTGCTTTTAATGCTTCTGAAAAGAGCGCTGTTACTGCAGATTTTCAACTCCCTCATGTAATGGAAGCTGATGAGGAACTCTTCAAGTTTGTGAGCACTAAAGGTTCAGTTAAAACTGAACTTGTATCAGGTGATAAGACCGGTATTTTATATGAGCAGAAATTAAACCCAGCGGATAAAACAAGTAGATTTGATATCATTCTAAGGGGCGAACTTGCCAAGAATATTAATGCGATAACTGAACCAATAATAGTCACAGTTCATCTGGAAAAAATTACGCAAGAACCTATTAAATTGAATATGCTTGTTAGAGCGTCTGGTAAGGTGGCAAGAAAAAAAGTAGATATCACGGATCAGAAAACCAATGAATTTTTCATCGTTACCAATGCTGATCAAGGCGATAAGCCAAGATCAAACACACTCTTCAGATTGAGCATTGATGTCAATGAAGGTATAAAAGATCAAAAAGCTGCAATTATCATTAAAAAACTGGTCTTAACGAAGTTTTAACGGTTGTCTTAAGCTATCGTTTCGTAATAAAGCTTTGCTAACATGAACCTTACGTTGCGTAGAGACTAGAGTTTGGTCGCAACGGCAAAAAAAGTATTATACCCCCATGGATACAAGTATTAAGCCTCTCGAAGAAATTTATGCTGGTAAATCAGTTGTTGTAACTGGCGCTGCTGGCAGTGTTGGTCAGGAAATTGTAAGACAATTATTGGCATGCGATGTAAAAAAACTTGTCATGCTGGATAATGCTGAAACAGAACTTTTCCATTTGGATGAACAAACCAATTCAGATAAACGGGCATCTGCATATTTGGCAGACATACGTGACGCTGATAAACTTGCCAGACACTTTCAAGGCATGGATTATGTACTGCATTCTGCCGCTTACAAACACGTTCCATTATGTGAACGTTCAACAGAACTGGCTGTTGATGTTAATGTTGCGGGTGCACAAAATGTTGTGAAGGCTGCGTGTCAGGCTAATGTTAAGAAAGTACTTTTTACAAGTTCTGACAAAGCGGTAAACCCTACAAATGTGATGGGTGCAACAAAGCTATTGGGAGAACGCATTTTTACATCCTCCCATTACAACAAGCCTATCAAGGCAGATACTATGTTTGGTAGTACGCGATTTGGTAATGTTGTTGGTTCACGCGGCTCTGTGGTTCCATTGTTTAGAAAGCAAATTGAGCGTGGTAGTCCGATCACCGTAACTGATCCTGAAATGACCCGCTTTATGATGAGTATTGAACAGGCAACTTCGTTAGTATTGCAATCGCTTGAAAAGATTACTGGTGGCGAAGTCTTTGTAACAAAAATGCCAGTGTTTAAAATTGGTGATCTTGCAGAAGTTATGATTGAAGAGCTAGCTGGTAAATATGGCCGTAAACCTGAAGATATTGAAATAAAAGTTGTTGGTCGCCGTGTGGGTGAAAAGATTTGCGAAGAACTTACGACAGAAGAAGAAGTGGCACGTGCCAGAGATATTGGTGATCTTATCGTTGTAACACGCCACCCGGCATTAGCAGAATCTGGCGATGTGAATGTATGGTCTGATGTAGGCGAGCCATTAAAAAACAACTATGTTTCACATAATGAAGAAATTGCTACAAAAAGTGATATTAAAAATTACTTAAAAGAGTGGGGCGGGCTATAAAGCCTAGGGTATTTCTATATAGATAGTGAAACTACACTAATCGGAACTTAAGGGAATAAATTATGCGTGTTCTTATTTTGGGTGGTGATGGTTACCTAGGTTGGCCAACATCAATGAACTTTGCTGCAAATGGGCATGAAGTTTTAACGGTTGATAATTACATGCGTCGTCACATTGCCATGGATACAGACTCCATGCCGCTTTTTGATAATCCGCTTTTGGATCAACGTGCTGCAATTTTCAAAAAAGAAACAGGCCATGACATCAATGTGCGTATTGGTGACCTAGCTGATTTCCGCTTTGTTGAAAGCGTTTTTTCCGAATTTAAGCCAGATTGTATTATTCATTACGCAGAGCAACCTTCTGCTCCTTATTCTATGCGTGGCTTTGAAGAGGCCAAGAAGACATTTGATAATAATTTGGGTGCAACGTTCAATATTATCTGGGGCATGTTAAATCATTGTCCTGATGCTCATATGGTAAAACTTGGCACCATGGGCGAATATGGTACGCCAAACATTGATATCGAAGAGGGATATCTTGAGGTTGAACACAAAGGTCGAAAAGACAAGTTTCTTTTCCCTCGTCAGGCAGGAAGCCTGTATCACACTACCAAGGTTCTAGATACAGACCTGTTATACTTCTACTGCCGTGTTTATGGTTTGCGTGTAACAGATCTCATGCAAGGGCCAGTCTATGGTGTTGTGACGGATGAGGCTACTGACAACCCGGAATTATGGCCAAACTTCCACTATGATGATCAATTTGGAACTTTGATAAATCGTTTCCTTGTACAAGCTGTAGCGGGCGTGCCTCTTACAGTTTACGGCAAGGGTGGACAAACGCGCGGGTATCTTGATGTTCGTGATACATTGCAGTGCGTAATGCTGGCCGCAAACAACCCTGCGGGCAAAGGCGAGTTGAAAATTTATAATCAGTTTGTTGAACAATTCAGTGTGAACCAGATTGCTGATAAAGTTGTAAAAGCAGGCAAAGAACTTGGTCTGGATGTAGCAGTAAACCCAATTCCAAATCCTCGTAAGGAAATGGAAGAGCATTATTATAATGCGCAACATTCCGGTTTACTTGAGCTTGGTTTGAAACCGCATTATCTAACTGATGAAGAGATGATAAACCTGCTCAAGACAGTTATTAGCGGAAAAGATCGAATTGTAGAGCGCCGTATAATGCCTCGTGTCGTGTGGAACAAAAAGTAACATCAAATAATGGATGGTAGCCAAAATACCTTATTAATTACAGGCGGATTAGGTTTTATAGGATGCGCGCTTTGCGCGCGTTTGTTAAAAGATAAACCCGATTGGAAAATAGTCATTCTAGATGATTATTCAGTCGGGACTCTGGAAGACATCAGCGATGTTACGGGGCAACTTATTGATGGCAGCCATTTAGCGGAAGTATCTAATGTCGGTCCTATAAAAGTTATAAAAGGCGATATTAGAAACCGGGCAGACCTTGAAAATGCCATGCAAGGGGTAACACATGTTGCACACCTTGCTGCACAAACGAGCGTTCCTATATCTGCGGAAGATCCGCTGCTTGACTTTGAAATGAACGTAACGCCAGTTTTTCATCTTTTGGACATTGCTCGTATTTCCGGAACAAAGCCTAAAATTGTTTTTGCTTCATCTAATGCTCTTTTGGGCAGAGCTCCTCAGCCAGTAAGCGAAACCTCGCTTCCAAGCCCGATTGCGCCATATGGAGCGAGCAAGCTGGCGGGTGAAACATATCTTTCTACTTTTGGAGAGGCGTATGGCATACCAAGTGTCAGCCTTCGATTTGGAAATGTTTACGGCCCAGGCTCGTTTAACAAGAGCAGTGTTGTTGCCAAGTTTATTCGCCAGGCATTAAATGGTGAAGTTTTGGAAATCTACGGCGACGGCTCTGCGATACGAGACTTTATTCATATTGATGATCTGATAGATGCCATTGTAAAATCATTGGACTTCAAAACCAGTCGAAATGAAATTTTTCAAATTTCTAATGGGTCTGAAACTGAAATTGGTTATTTAACAGATCAAATCTGTGAAGCGTTTGAACAACGTAATTTACCAAGACCTACTGTACAATTTGGTGAAGAGAGAGCAGCAGATATGAAGCGTAATGTTTCTGACGTATCCAAGGCGCAAGACGTATTAGGCTGGACAACAACGATACCATTGGTTGATGGTATATTGGAAACCCTGGATTGGTTTTTGGCAAGGCGGTAATAGTAGTTTGTCAATTTATGCAAAACTCAAAAAAGCATATAAGAATTACACTCTTACACGTCGAGTGCGAAAACAATTAACACATCATGATGGTATCATATTCTTGCACGATACGCATTTCGCAAGAGCAGTTCCCAGAAATCCAAAGTATCTGATATATGATTGTGTTGACCTTCCATTAATGCATCAACGAACCTCAAAAACGCGTAGAAACAAACATAAATATTTTAGAATGTTTGTTGATTGTATGGCCAGGAAAGCGGTTGCAAAAGCAAACTTAATATTATTTACGAGCCCCTTTTACCAAAGCTTTGTGTCAAACTGGATTGATAAAGATTTTACATCTGTTTTGTTGAGAAATTATACGTCAAGAGATACTCACGATCTTGAACCAAATAAGGTAATCAAAAAATACCTAAGGTCTGAAGAAACCGTTTCGCATTGGCTGGTAATTCACAATAGGATTGGCGAATTTTTAGACATTGATAATGTCTTAAGCGCATTATCAAAACTTAACTCGAATTGGGGGCTGTGTTTACTTGGCGTTTTTGATGGCAAGCATTCGATATCTTCTATTCAGAAACGCGCAAAAGAACTTTGTCCTAGTCATGTAGTTATATGTCACGAGGCAATATACGGTAATGAAAAACTTGCCGCTCTGAAATGTTTTGATCTTGGGTTGGTTCCATTAATTGCTCAAAGCCAAAATCTTAAACGGTGCATTCCAAACAGAACTTTGGAGTTCTTGGGTGTAGGCTTGCCGCAAATTGCCTTTCGCACAAAAGCGCATATCAACCTTAGTAATGAATTTCCAAATAGTATTTTTGTACCCCAAAGTGCAGGACAAGAGAGTTTTGAGAGTTTGCTAATGGAAACTTGTCAAAAAATTGAAAAAAACAAATTCTCTCAAAGCAGTGAAACGACACCAGATTGGTCTGAAGATTTTCAAAAGTTTTTTGATATTTTGAACGATCAAATTGAACAGAAAAGCATAAAAAAAGAAGTTATCATTTTGTCTGAGAATAACCCGCTTAGAAATAATCGCTTGGCAAATATACAAATTGGTTTGAAAGAAAATGGTTATGATTGCGCTGTTTTAGAGATTGATACAAATCAGCATAAGGTTATCAATCACGCTATGTAGCTTTAGAATTTATCTCGAACGTAAAATTTCTTAAATAGAAAAATAAATACGTCGAAATAGAGAATGATATTATTCCCAATAATAATTGCCAGTAGAGATCATGGTTATAATGGAAACACAAATATGCACATATCGTGTTGGTTATGTTAGCAATTAAACAGAAGGTCCGTATGCTTGTATCAGACTTGCCATTTTTAACAGCTATTTGATAAGCATGTTGATTATGGGATTTCAAAGGATTGAGCCCATTTATTATTCTAATGATTAGTGTGAATGTTGTGTCTACCAGAGTATAGGCAAACGGTATAAATCCAGCTATTGAGCCATATCGGGCAAATATATAGACACCAGTGCTTCCCAAAATAAAACCCAGAACAAGAGTCCCTGCATCTCCCATATAAATGCTTGCTTTAGGTCGATTAAACCAAACAAATCCAAGCATGGCCGAGAGTAAGATTAAATACCCCAAAGAAAGAATGATTTCTGAATCAAAAAGCCAATGCAGAAATGCAAACAAGATGATTCCTGGCAGTATGCTGATAGCTAAAAATAAATCCATTCCATCAATAAAATTTGTCGTATTGATCATCCAGCTAATCGCAAGAATCATGAATACAGCCGGAAAAAAGAAGCCTACCAAGCTTGTCATTTCCTCAAGTCCAGAAAAACCGGTTAGCTGATAAATCAGAAAGGTAATGAGTGTGGCGCTTAGAAAGTGTAATACAAGACGAAAGAATGCCGAGATTGGTTTTAAATCATCTATAAAGCCAACAAAGAAAAGCGTTATAATGGGTATTAAAGATGCTATTTGTATTGCAAAAGTGACGCTTGTTAATGAATTAAGCAAGATAACCAATATACATAATGATACGGGAATAATGACTATTCCACCAGCTTGAATGGCGGTATCGCCTTGACTTGCAGGATGGTTTTTGGAGGATCGGAAATTTTCTAAAATACTACTGCGTTTTAATATAAAAAGTAATATAACGGTGACTAAATGAACCAAAATCAATGTGCTAATGATTGTCGGAGAGAGGTTCATAAGAAGCTTTCATAGCAAGTTGCTAGTACTATTAAGTTGGGTAAGTAATACTTTTATTCTACATAGGCAATATAAGAACATATAATAATAGAAATCAGTAAGCATGTTTTACAAGTTCAAAAATTTCATAGATCATTCATATGCTAGAAATGTGTCCTTTGCATATTTAATGGGGCTTTTTTGTGTAACATTGGGAAGCGCGTCAACAGCGCTTCTAATATGTGCTTTTGTTACAATCATTTTTTTTAATATTAAAATTACCTTTAGAGAACTTTATCTGGAAACGGTCTCTTTTGCTAAAAAGATGCCAATCGTACTAGTATTTCCTTTATTCTATTTTTGGGTAATATTGACTAGCTTGCAAGGGGGGGACTGGTTTCACGATGTTACATTTCTTGCGGGTTCTTATTGGCAGTTCTTATTTATGGTTCCAGCAACAGTTGGTCTTTTTTATCTCTCAAAAGACGTGAATTTTGCTTCCGTTTTTACAAGAGGTTGCCGATTTGGTTTGTTATTTGTTGTACCATTATCACTGGTGCAAATTTATTTTCTCAATTTAAGACCCGAAGGTATATTGAGTAACTCGCTTATTTTTGCGAGCCTGTGCATTGCTGCCGCCGGCATAGCTATCATTGAATGGCCAGAAGATACCCAAAGAATAAAAACATGGAGTTGGGTAGTATTTGTTTCTGGTATGGTTGCGGCTCTGCTGACATTTTCACGAGGCATGTTGTTGCCCATTGGTCTAGTTACACTCATTGCGATATATTATTTTATAAAAAACAAATCGAGGTTTTCGATAGATATCAAAACCATAGGTATTACACTTGCGTGTTTCATAGGTATTTTAATTGCCTCTATAAGCACGGACAATGGTTGGCGAATTTTGAACAAGAGAATTATAGAGCCTATCCAATTATATCAAAAAGACAGATCATTTGATCGCTCAATCAGTCAAAGACTGGATATGCAACTTACAGGCTTTTATGCTTTCACTCAAAAACCGCTTACAGGATACGGAATTCAAAATGCAGTTCAACAGTCCAATGACGTGTCAATGGTCGTTCTTGATAGAGAAACTAACTACACATACACACACCTTCATAATGATTATCTGACACATGCCGTTGGTGGTGGTATAATACTTCTGATTTTGTTTGTAATTGTCATCTTTAGTCCGGTTTTAATGACATGGCAGTTTCGCAAAGATAAAAGGGAAAGCAGTCTATTTTACTTTTCCCTGGTTCTAAGTGTTGCTTTTGCAACAATTGCAATGACCAATCTCGTTTTCCGTAATGATCAGCTCACAACCATGTTTTGTGTGGCTTGTATTTTTGTCATGGTCAGGCGGTTACAAATCATTAAGGGGGTTGAAACTGTGAGAACACCCGACATGGCGATAATTGCAAATGGGATTAATCCAATTGGATTAAAGCCTGAAAAATCGGGTGAGTTTCTAGGCTAATAATCGCCCAAAATTCTGTACTCCAGAATATCGCTATAAGCTTGAAATTCTTTTTTTGAATATTGCTTTGGAATTACAGTGCTTTGATTTGGCATTTTTAATGCTTCTTCAATTAAGGCCAGCCAGTTTTTTTGCCAATGTTCCGCTGAGAAGTGAGCTTGAGCGTACTCTAAACCCGCAGTAGCAAATGCTTCAGCCGTTTCCTTATCCGTTAGTTTAATAATCGCATCTGACATGTTTGTCTCATCGGATCTTGAGATCAGTAATCCGCATTTTGAGGCATTCAAAATATCATCTGCACCAGCACAATCGTCATAGGCTATTACTGGTATACCAAAGGTCATTGCCTCCAAGACAACATTTGGCATTCCTTCTTCATATGAAGGGAGTATTACGAGATCTTTATCGGCATATATTTCGTTGATATCGCTGGAAATTCCATGAAACACAACGCTTTCCTTAGGTAGGCCTTTGATGAGTTCTTTAACTTCCTGCTCAAAATTATTCTTCCCATAAGAATGGAAGCGCATTTTAACATTTGAGCGATTGCCATGAGTAGCGTCAACGAAACCCTTTAGTGCAGCCAGTCCGTTCTTGTTCTTGTTTTTGAAGGCGCCAACAGTCACAATATCAAAAAACTCTTTCTGCTCTTTTTGTTTTTGTGACAGGCGTTTTACTTCCAACCCGACCAAGGAATTATAAAACGCGTGTGTCTTGTAGAGTGTATTGTTGGTAATTGAATTCTTATAAGCAGGGTTTGTTAGTCGAACACCGTTTGAGTGAGCGTAGATAGCCTGTCTTAACCAGTAGGTATAATTGATATCATTGAAAGGATAGTTTTTATCTTCCGCCATGAGCCTAATCATTCTTTTGGGATTAGTACATTCTTGAATGACGTATTTGACCTTGATCTTTTTTGCAATCATCGCAATTTCATCAGAAAAACCCATCATTGCAAAACCAATAATCAAATCGAGGTTTAAGGCGTGAATATCACCGCAATCAGCATGTAAAAGCGGGCTTTGATGGATTTCGACGCGGTCTGAAACAGGATATGACGCTGATTTACCCGCCGCAGGTCTACAAACAATTATGACTTTGAAATTCAGTGTGCAAAGGTAATTAGCAAGTAAACTGGCTACTTTTTCCGCACCTCCTTTACCTATCAAAAAAGCTGGAACAAGTAATCCAATCGTTGTCATTCTAGTCATAAAACTTTTAGTCCTGCGCAGTTTAAAGGATTATTATATTAAAATATTCGGTATTGAAGCGATCTATCCGTATTCTAATTTTCGTCGGCTGTCTAATTCGTATGCTCTTTGGATATAGAAAAATTCATGAAGATTGATTAGCGCAATCAACATGTGTTACGTGTTTTTTGCAATTTAAAAATATATGGTTAAGTTGTAAGAAATTTAAAAAGCTAAGCATTGATTTTTCATGATAGAAGAACTCGTAAACTCGTTACGCATGTGGCGAATTTGGAATATTGCTACGATTTATCGTATCATTTTGAGTTACAGGCGTACCCTATTAGGCACATCATGGCTAATGGTTGGCTTGACCATGATAGTGCTGGTTAAGTCTTTTCTTTTTTCTGGTTTGTTGAACATACCATCTGATAGAATTATTCCAAATCTTGCCATTGGTATGCTGCTATGGCGGTTTCTCGTAGGAATTGTAAATGGTTCTTGTAACGCGATTGGATCAAACAAGGCCAATTTTGAACAAGGCTATTTTCCAATCTTCACGCCAATTTTATCCACGATAGTTTATCACGGGTTTACATTTGCACATGCTTTGATACCCATGGTGCTGATTTCACTATATTTCGTGATCCCAAACTGGTCCGAAGTATGGCTTGTAATCCCTGGGCTGATGCTTATTTTGTTTGCTGCCTTACCGATTGGTTTTGTTCTATCTGTATTCTGTACGCGCTTTAGGGATTTGGGCAATTTGATACAAGCAGTACTTTCAGTAATGTTTTTTGTGACGCCAGTGATATGGGTTCCGGAAATGGCCCGTGGCGTAAGAGAGTGGGTTTTAATTCTAAATCCATTTTATCATTTTATGGAAATTGTGCGTGATCCGATTGTTGCACAACCTATAGAACTAATTAATTGGCTCGTCGCATTGAGTATAGGCATTATATCTTGGCTAGCAGCATACGTATTATACACGTCATACGGGCGTAGAATTTTGATTTGGCTATGAATAAAAAAGAAATATTCCTAAAAGCTGACAATATAAGTCTTATCTATCCTGTTGGTGTCAGGGCCAACATAGGCGCACGTTTGGGCTGGTTGAAGCTTTTAGGTGCAAATATTCCTGATATACAGGTAAAGCCCAAATATTCAATCAAGGGTATCAATCTGGATCTGAAGCCAGGGGATCGCTTGGCGCTTAGTGGTGCAAATGGTGCAGGTAAAACTACTTTATTAAAACTACTATCGGGCGGATTACCTCCAACAACAGGTAAAGTCGAATACAGAGGTCATTTGATTAATATGCTCAAGCCATCTGTTGGGATCAATCAAGAAGCGACCGGGTATGAAAATATTCTTTTAAAAGGATTATTTCTCAACCAAAGCCTGAAGAAAATGCGTAGTCTTGCGGATGAAATTATTGAGTTTACAGAGCTTGGCGATGCAATTTATCAGCCAGTCAGAACCTATTCAGCAGGAATGAAAGCCAGGCTTTCTTTTTCAATCGTAGTGTTTTCAGAACCCGATATTTTACTACTTGATGAATGGTTGGGCGTTAGTGATAAAAGTTTCCAACAAAAAGCTGCGCAGAAAATGCGTGAATTTGTTGAAAGCTCGTCAATTACGGTTCTTGCGACACATAATGAACGCCTCAAGGATATGATTTGCAATCGCGAATTGGTTCTCAAGGATGGTCACATAATTGAAGAAAAATAAATTTTCTGATTAAAAACTTATCCCCGCTTTTGAAAATTCACTCATATTGAATATTTCAAAAGGAGCTATTGATGGATACGTCAGAAAACCTAGAACTTCCCTATATCATGCCCAATCAGGCGCAAAAACATGTAACGCATAACGAAGCAATACGGCAGTTGGATGCACTGGTTCAAATCAGTATTATAAGCCGTAGTTTGTCTCAACCACCCGATAGTGTAGACTTTGGGGCTCGGTATATCATTCCGGCAAACGCCACAGGTGAATGGGTAGGAAAATCATACTATATAGCTGCATATCAAGACGGTGCCTGGGCTTACTATACCCCTCAAGAGGGGTGGATCGCTTGGGATCGTGAAGATGCAAGTTTGTTGGTTTTTCGAGATAACACTTGGCGGAATATTCAAACTAGTGTGACTGAAATAGATCAATTACCTGTGTTGGGAGTGAATACCTCTGCATCGGAAGCTTCGCGTTTTGGCGTGGCAACAAATGACAGCTTCTTCTCCCATGAAGGTAATAGTCATAGATTGAGCGTCAATAAAGCATCAGAAAATGATACAGGCGCAATTATTTTTAAATCTGATTGGACGGGCCATGCCGAAATAGGACTTGCGGGAAATAATAATTTCTCGGTTAAGGTTACAAGTGACGGCATATCATGGGCAGACAGTATAGTAGTTGCAGCAGATAGCGGAAAAGTCAGCTTCCCATCGGGATTGCAAAATGCTCCACTTTCAGGAGTACCAGAAGTCTTAAATGGCGTAGATGTTTTATATCTTGATGCTGTTTCAGGCGATGATGCAAATGATGGAAAAACGGTCTCGGGCGCAATTCAATCATTACAAAGGCTGGAAGAAATTTTACCTATAGGTAGAAGAGTTCAGCTTAGACTTCTAAGCGATATAGAATGGGACTACGTCATCAGGATGACTTACCCAGTAGCGCTTTTGGAAATTTATGGGCGCAATGCAGATAATACGGCTTATGAGAATAGAAATATAAGCGTAAAAAACTCTACAAACATAGGAAGTTTCTGTGGTGGATTTTTAATGAGTTGCATCAGTAATGTTTATATTCGTAATCTGAATATCACACTTGATACGGCTAAAAGCACTTCCTTTTTAAATTACAATGCCACGATGGGATATTTGCGTAGTTTTCAGATAAACCTTAGCAAAAGTGGGTCGGGGGCTTGCTGCCTATACGGAGATAGCAATTCATTTGTTGCGAGTCGACATCAGCAATTGAGTATCGACGACACGGCAAAAGGACATGTAGCTCACGGCATCTCAGCGGATGAGAACCCAAATGATGATTGGCGTTATGCGACAAACATGACGGCTTTTTAAAAACTGCTTTCAGCGTCACTTATATGCTTGAAGATGGTTTCGAGCTTGCTCCAATCATACTGATTTTTCCAAGTGGAAAGAGCTTCATTGTAAGCGTTTCCTTTCCACTTGTTTATCTCGCTTGGTTCCAGCTTTGAAAAAATATCACTAAGGAAATCTGCTTGGTCAGTACCAATTAGTGAAACCTGGCCGATATTTTTATCCACTACCATCCGTCTCATGGTTGATGTGTCACTTGCGATAACGCCTAAGCCAGCAGCCATATATTCATAAAGTTTATTAGGTTCACACAACATTACTTGTTGAGATCGATTGGCAAAAAGACAAATGCCAATATCGTATTCACTTGCAGCTTCTATAAGTTTTGAATTTTTTATGCTTGGTTCAAATTTTATCTGATCTTTCAATCCAAGAGTTTCAGCCTTTTCTTTTAGAGAGGCTATATATTTGGGTTTTCCATGGCCTCTTATTGTTAATTCTATATCTTCACGCCCTGATTTTTTTAAGCCTTCAAGAAGAGTTTCCAGTGCCCGATTTGTTGCGATTAACCCATGATATAGTAGGCGCATGGGTTTTGTTTTTGGTTGGGATAAATCAAAATCGGAAATTGGCTTTTTTGTATTGGGAAGGTGAAGAACAGTTTCATCTCCCATAAATTTTATTTGAGCCAAGCTTGTCGCTGAACGCAGAACTATTCTTGATTTGGCAATCTTCAATAGTCGCAGAATGACAGGTTTGTAGATTAATTCCCATAATTTGCTATTATCGTGTTCGGCCTCAAAAACCTCATTGATGTCCAACCATATATTGGGCTTTTCTTTTAAAAGTAAGGCTGTTGGAAGGCTGGTCCAGTGCTTTACAGCCACAAGAGAAATTCTCTTTCCCTCACATGCCAGAACACAATTTTTAGAAAGATCCTTGGTAATAAGGCGTTTGGATAACATTGTAAGAAGTTGTTTGTCAGACAACACCCGCGATCCCAACATCTTGGCAACGTCAATTAATCGTGCCAGCAGTGAGCGCTCGTGTGTTGGCGATAGGTAATAATCTCTATCCTTTGGCACTGAACCATAAGCAACCGTGATGACGTCAAATTCAGTCTTTGAAAGGCTTTCATGGATCCTTTGCAATCGGCTGTCATTATCATACTCAGAGGCAGATATCAGTAGTGCTGTCGGCTTTTTCATTTGTGCTTCATTAGACCTATTCCATAAATCTCTTGTAAGGCCTAAGCGGCAAACTATCTAGAGTGAAATTTCCTGCTTGTGAAATCTTCCGATACCCAATAAATATGAAGTTCTATAGCAGGCGAAAATACATATGGTATCGGATGGCGGAATCCGACACAGCTTTACATTTGTTGGTGGCGGAGAAATATCAACGATTGGCGGCATCGTTCGTACAATCACGGAAATAGCAAATCACTTGGCGCAGCAGGGTCACGAAGTTCGCTATCTAGCGAAACTGCGTCCGTATAAAACTCCATTTTTCGATTTGCACAAGGATGTCATTCTGGAGCCAGTTGAATATCCCCATGCTGTCAGTCAGATTAAATCTTTTTCAGATCGGTTGAAAAAATTAAAGACGGATGTGCTTATCGTTGCATTAAGCGGAAAGCACACGCTTAACATTATGAAGGCAGCAGAGGGGTTGCCTTTTCCAGTTGTACGCTCAGAGCATGGCGACCCGGAAGCGCTTTTGAAAACTGTCTGGAATGGCGATAGTGAGGCTCGTAATGCGACTTTCCAGCTAGCAGATTATTCACATCTGCTGTATCCGGAATTTGCTATCAAACCTGATCTTGGTAATGCCGTTCGCGATAGTTTGTATGCTATTCCATCGCCAATCAATCTAAATGTTCCGCAAGCCTCTCCTGCAAGATATTCCAAAGACGGCAAGATGAAAATTGTTTCTGTAGGCCGTATAGAGAAGTTTGAAAAAAATACGGGCCTCTTGTTAAATGCATTTTTAAATTTAGCTGAAGATTTTCCAAATTGGGAATGTCATTTTGTAGGAGGTGGATCGCAACAGTTAGAGATGGAAAATCTATGCAAGGAACATCCTAAACATTCACAGGTTTTTTTCCACGAGAGTGTCAAAGGTGAAGCTCTGTCACAACATTATAGTTCTTCACATTTGTTTGTTATTCCCTCTGACTCAGAAGGCTGCCCAATGGCTTTAGGCGAAGCGCTTGCGCATGGCTTGCCTGCGATTGGTTTTGCTGATTGTACGGGTGTAAACAAAATGATCGTTCATGAGAGAAACGGCTTGTTGGCTGGTATGACCAATAGCAGATTTGGTTTTGCGGATGTTAATTCACAAAGTCCATTCGAGGTTAGCCCAGAGTTGCAGCCTAAACTAGCAAGAGATGATTTTGCTATAAGTGATGTTGAGAAAGAGCGTGAGCAAATTTTAGAGTCTTCGATGCGTCAATTAATGGAGTCTCCTCAACTAAGAGAGCAATACGGTAATCAAGCTCCAAAAACTGTTTTGGAATATGACAGCCAGACTGTTTTAAGCCAGTGGAGTGATTTTCTGTGTGATATTGCCAGACGAAATGCCGATATTTCATCCTATAGAAAAATGCGCAGAGAAACTTATCCTGAACTCATAAATGCTTCGGAAATTGCTGAAAATGCTATCAAGCGTTTTTCATCAAGTAAAAGGCGTAACATTTTTAAGAATATTCTTCCCTTTTCCATGTTATATGGAAACAGATAGTCATCAAATTGAGCTTTTTATACTGTGAAAATTCTCTACATATTGCGTACCAAATTTGGCCTTATGGGAACCAATGCGAGTTACTTCATTCCCAATGAAGTTGCCAGACATCATGACGTTATGATTGTCGAAGGTCCTACTTATGAAGCGGAAATTGATCTGATTGTTGTTGAGAAGCATAGTTTAAATATTCAGCAAGTCGATGAAAGAGATATCGATAAAAGGTTCGTAGGTCTGTGCAAATTTATCTCTGATTTTAAGCCAGATATTATTCATATATTTTATCACCATCAGGCTTTGGAATTAGGTAAGGCTATAAGAAAAAAATTCGGAACAAAAGTTAGATTGCTTTTGGATATTCGTACTCCATTACTGGAAGATAAATTTTCAATACGATCTCGCGTTCAGTTAAAAAACATCAGATTTCAAAAGTCATATAACATGATTGCAACGCATAGCCTTTATAGTGTTAAAACTGTGTTTCCAATCTGCCTGCTCCCTGTCCGAGAAGTAAGTTATGGTGTCGACCAATCAGCGTTTCACGTTCGATCCAAGGCTTGGCAAAAAAACAACATTGATCTTGTATATACTGGAGCAATTGCCAAAAAACGTAAGATTGGCCAATTGCTGATTGGGTTTAAAGCTTTGGTTGAAATGGGCGACGCAAAATCACTTCAGTTCAAGTTGCATTTGTATGGCTCTGGCAATCGTATTAATGAAATGAAAGCCCTGGCCAAACAATTACATATCCAATCTCAAGTTGTTTTCCATGGTGTAGTAAATCAAAGCGAACTGGCAAAAGACTTACATAATTATGCGATTGGAATAGGCTACGTACCATTCGGCATTTACAAACAAGCGCCAGCTCTCAAGACACTGGAATACATGTGTGCAGGATTAAATGTTCTTGCAAGCAACACGCAGCCAACCAAAGATTTAACCGCTAATGGGTTTCGGCTTAACACCTATGATAATTCAGCAAGTGGTTTCGCTAATGGTATACTGGAAATTTGTAACAAAGGTTGGGATGAAGAAGTCGTAAAGAAAAATCATGAATTAGTATCTCAATATGACTGGAAAACGATTGTTCAAAAATCGCTCTTACCAATCTATCAAGAATTAGCAGACATGTGAGATAGGTCCTTGAAAGCTAGTTTCAGTCAATCCCTGTTTATTATAAACCCAAATGACAAGGCTTTTGTGCGTCTCGCAAAATATAAAATTGCCAATCTTTGGCGGATTCTCAATGCAATAATCAGGCGACTAAATCCTTCAAATTTCAAAGAGCAAGAAGCTTTTTCAGTGTTTGAAGAACTCAATAAATCATACGGAGCTGACGAAAAAAAAGAAAAGGCACCAATTAAACATAAGCCCAGGATTCTTCTGCTTGGTCCTTATCATTTTAAACAACCCATGTGGTCTGTTCGGGCTAATGCAGCAATGCCTGATCTGATTAAACCACTCGCAAACTTTGCTGAAGTACATTTGGCTACACCAATCCCCAATTCAACTATTGCCCCTTCATTAAACAAACTTGTTATAGAGGAGGGGATATATCACCATCTATTGCCGCCCAGGTTCAATTTGATGAGTATAGAAGAAAAAAATTACGTTCTGGATGCGTTAGTTGAGCAAATCGATCCTTTTGTTGCGATGAATACCTTTGGCGTCATAACTTCAGGATTTGATGCTGTGACTTGTGCGCGTCGTAATAATGTACACTCTGTTTTGCGAGTGCCTGGTAATGAGCTCGAAGCTCACAAAAAAATGACACAGCAAACGAATGCGCAGGTTGATAATCTGTTGCGGCGAAAAGAATTCTATGCCCGTAAAGTGCAAATGGCAGTTAACCATGCAGATAAAGTCATGGTGATGAGTGAAAGCGAAGAGAAGCGCATTATTGAAGCGCGTCAACGACGCGATGGGGTCTTTATACAAATTAGGGGCGCTGACACTGCCGTTTTCAAGCCCAAGGAAAAGTATGGAGAAAATCGTAATAAAATCTTGAATGTTGGCTTCGTCGGTCGGCTGACACTGGAAAAGGGCACTGATATTCTGCAAGAGGTCATGTGCAAGCTTTCACCAAATGCAGATATTATGTTTCATATTGCAAGCCCCGAAAACTTTGAAGATAGGTTCAAGAAAAGTATTACGAATTTGATTTGGCACGGATATGTCCCTCACGATGATATGCCATCTTTGATGGAACAACTCGATGTGTTGATTTTGCCCTCTCATATGGAAGGACGATCACAAACCATGATGGAAGCTATGGCTGCTGGATTGCCCGTACTACTGCAAGCAAAAGTCCATCCTGAAGGTTTGCCTGGAATGATCCATTGCGATGAAACGCCAGCTTCATTTATCCAAGCTCTTAACGAGCTTTCATCCAATCATGAAAAGCTAGCCGCGCTATCGGATAATGCACGGCAATCTGCTTTAAATTATTTTGATAAAAGTCATTGGTCAGAACAAATGACGAAGATTTTTAAACAGCTATTAAAGGAGAGCTAAATTGCCATTGGTCAGTATAGTTGTTCCTTGCTTTGCTGTTGAGGGACATATTGAAAAAACGCTTGCGTCCTTGACCTCTCAAACATACTCCAACCTTGAAATCATTCTCGTTGATGATGGTAATGAGAAGGCTTTAAATCACATAATTGCTGAAAACTTAAAACAGGATAATCGCCTTAAAGTCATTCGACACAAAACCAATCAAGGCCTTTCTAGTGCACGTAATACCGGATTAAAGAATGCAACTGGCGAATATGTTTTGTTCTGGGATGCAGATGATCATCTTTATTCTGATACGGTTGAAACCCTCATAGCAAAAGCAATAAAGAATGCTGCTCAGGTTGTTAGAGGTGTATTGGCAAGAACAGATGGCAACCAAACATGGGTTACAAAACGTGGTCGCCGACTGTTGCACAACAAGCCTCAGACGAGTTTTGAAAACTCTTTGGAATTGGCAATGGATTTCACATCTTGTGGCATTCTGTTTTCTAAAAAATTTCTGGATAATCACCAATTAAATTTTGAACCTGATCTTTATATGCAGGATATCCTTTTCACCTCAAACGTCTTGCTGCTCGCAAATAAAATCACAATGTGTGAGCATGTAGTAGGAGAGTATTTTCAATCTGCAGATTCAGCATCCAGACTAAGAAGCTCAAAACGTTTTGAATCACTTTTTATTCTCTATGAAAAACTGGAAGATTTATTTCATCAGAGACTGGTTGGTGTTGCTCAAAGAGAAACAATATTGGCTAGCTTCATTAACGCTGGTGTAAATACGTTTCTTCTTTGGAAATTGGAGAGCTACGAAACAAATGTTGGAGATTTGGATCGTCTTTCAATGTTGCTCAGTGAAATTGGTGAAAATGCCATCAATCAATATTGTATGGATATGTTTGACGAACCTTCGTTCCTTCGATTGCATGCTACAAGAATTAAAAATTACGAATTAGCGGCTATGGCTTCACACAATTCAACTGTTTCTAACCAACAATTACGTGACTTGTGTGGTCCAGACTCCGAAAAATATAATCGAGCTTGCGATTTTTTAAATCGATTAAGAACCCAGCGTGATGGTTCCAAAGTCAATTCAAGGCTTGTTCTCGACACGACAAAACCATCTCGTTTATTGGTATTTGGCAAATTGAAAAATCTTGTTTCCTGGATGAAATCAAAACTGTCTTCTGTGGTGAAGTAGGGCTTAGGCCTTTCTTTCTTTGAAATTCACTGGCATTGTACTTGTGAATAAAGGAAGAACATTCAATGACGCTCGACGAATTTTTAGCATTACCCATTATTTCTGATATCATAGCGTTTTTAACAAGTATTGGTTTTTCTCAATCGACTATTTTTAGCAAGTGGGCAGTCATTCAGTTTGCCATTTTGATTGGTGCCATTATTCTCGCAAAAATTATTGAGGCAAAAGCAGACGAACCTATTACTAATCGGTTGAGAAAAATTGAGGGACAACGCGGGTTTTTACGAGTTCTTCTCATCTTCAAAAACCGACTTTTTTGGCTTCTTTTGTCGATACAACTCTGGATAGGGTACCTGATTTTAAGGTCAGTTACATGGCCAAGTAATAGCTATATTATCCGCGTGATGACCGGCCTTGCGACAACTTGGTTCATCATTTCGTTTTTCTCAAGGCTAATAAAGAACCGTTTCATCTCAAGACTGATTGCAACCGTAGCTTGGGTCGTTGCAGCCCTTTATATTCTTGGTCTGCTCCCAAGAGCGCAAGCAGCCTTGGATAGCGCTGCATTTACAATGGGTGGGTCGAGGATTTCTGCTCTATCAATTTTGCAAAGTGGTGCATTACTGGTCACGTTCATCTGGCTGGCAATGCTGGCATCTGCTTTTATTACAAATGCGCTGGCAAAGAATGAAGACATTTCACCATCTATAAAAGTATTGCTTTCGAAAGTATTGAGGTTCTTCCTGCTTTGCCTTGCGGTTATTTTCTCACTCAGTGCTGTTGGAATTGATTTTACTGCATTGGCTGTATTCTCAGGTGCTGTTGGTATCGGTATTGGCTTGGGTCTGCAAAAGATTGTTTCAAACTTCCTTTCAGGCATTATTCTCTTATTGGATAAATCCATAAAACCAGGAGATGTTATTGAGATCGACACTGTTTCTGGTTCTACCTATGGGTGGGTGCAACATTTGGGTGCACGCTATACTGCAGTACGCACACGCGATGGAACAGAAACATTAATTCCCAATGAAGTCTTTATTGATTCACCCGTCACAAACTGGACGCATACCAACAAGTCGGTGCGCAGAAAATTACCGATTGGGGTCTCATATGATACGGATGTTGAAAAGGCGATAGAGCTCAGTTTAAAAGCGGTAGAAGACATGCCACGCGTTTTGAAAGTGCCTAAACCAGTTTGTTTGATTAAAGGTTTTGGAGATTCATCGGTAGATCTGGAACTGCGATTCTGGATTAATGATCCGGAAGGTGGCGTGGCTAATATTTCGAGCAAGGTGTATCTGGAGGTTTGGAAATTGTTTCAGGCCGAGAATATCGAAATTCCATTCCCGCAGCGCGATTTAAATATTCGCTCCAGCATTCCGATAGAAATCAAAACCAAGAAATAGTCCAATGCAGTTGAAAGACAAGGTGGTCATTATTACAGGTGCAGCGCGTGGTATCGGCGCGGCCATGGCAAAACGTTTCGCTAAAGAAGGCGCAATTCTGATATTGGGAGATTTGGACGAGCAAGCTGTTGTGGCAACAGCAAAAGTCAATAATGGATTTGGCCATAAATGTGATGTCACCAAGGAAAGTGATATTCAGAAGCTTGTTGCATTTGCCTATGAAAAATTTGGTGTCGTAGATATGTTTGTTTCCAATGCAGGGGTTTGTTTTGGCGAAGAAGACCATTCTGCTTCTGCAAGTAATGAAACTTGGCAAAAGTGCTGGGACATTCATGTTATGTCGCATGTTTACGCTGCTCGAGCAGTTTTGCCATCCATGATAGAAAGAGGTGATGGTTATCTGGTGCAAATGGCGTCTGCTGCAGGATTGTTAAGCCAGATTGGTGACGCCGCTTATTCGGCCACCAAACATGCTGCAGTAGGGTTTGCAGAATCGCTTTCAATAACGCATGGAAAACAGGGAATAAAAGTATCTTGCATTTGTCCGCAATATGTTGCCACCCAAATGACAGGTTATGAAGAAGGCGCCACGACTAAAAATAGTGCTTCTATCATAAGCACCGAAGACGTAGCAGAATCTGTTCTGCGAGGAATACAGAACGAACAGTTTTTGATCTTGCCCCACCCGGAAGTAGCAGAGTTTATGCGTCATAAATCTGCTGATTATGACCGTTGGCTAGGTGGTATGAGAAAACTGCGATCCAATATCGTAGATACAGTGGGTTCTACAAAACTGGAAGATATGCATAAGCTTTTTTAGATGCCTATTCAACAGTTTCAATTGGCGCGCCAGCTTTTTCCCAAGCCGTAAAACCACCTTCAATATGAGCAACTGGCTTTAGGCCCATATCTTGAGCAGTCTTCGCGCTTAAAGCAGATCGCCAAGCGCTCGCGCAGTAAAATACATAGGTTTTATCTTGGTTGAATATTTCTTTATGGTAAGGGCTTTGCGGATCAATCCAAAATTCTAACATCCCGCGAGGACAGGAAAAAGCACCTGGAATTTTCCCTGTTCGCTTTAATTCACGAATATCGCGTAAATCAACAATGACATGTTCGTCACTTTCAACCAGATCAATAGCCTCTTTTATTGCTATCGTTGTGATCTCGTTATTTGCAGCAGCAACCATTTCCTTGACGCTTTTAGTAATATTTTGTGTCATATAAACTTTCGCCTATTCAGTCTTCATAAGAACTATAATATTTCATTGTGGATTCTCAAAACTATATTACACATGATGGGTGCGTATTTTATTCTCGTTGCCAACAATGAACGGATCAGCGTAAATTGAAACACCTAAATTACGAGTATGCATCTTGTTCGATTTGATTGAAATTATAGCTCTTGTTTTATCTGCTGGACTGATAATTTTTGCCCTAATCTTTCTAAGAGATAAGAAAATACTATCAGGCCTCATATGGGGTATTATGGCGTTATGGCCTTTGCTATGGGCAGGCGTTATTAGGCTTCCTGTTCCGCAGACAATCATCTGGATGGGAATGAACATATTTGCCATTGTTTTTATTTGGCAGACGTTTTTGGGGCTGCTGTTCAAGCGTGAGGGCGCTAATATTATCGCTATGCCAAATGCGATTGAGGGCATGTACAAACATGGTATATCGTTGAGTATTGGGCTGGCATTTGTAGCGCTTCAGGTTTTGATCAGATTTTAAAACTATTTCCCTTCAGGAAGAAATGCCTTGTTCTGAGGCTGAAATTCAGACAGAATCCC
The DNA here is from genome assembly GCA_938030595.1 of uncultured Rhizobiaceae group bacterium. GTDB lineage: Bacteria > Pseudomonadota > Alphaproteobacteria > Rhizobiales > Rhizobiaceae > JAALLB01. Next base: position 26,028 of record CALHIB010000123.1, read on the forward strand.
TACATGATTCACGTTTTCAAATGAATCGGCTGAAGCAAATACCATTGGGATCTTGAATGTATAAAGTTTTACTTGCTACGACTTCCATTCTGGGCGCGTCTTTTATAAAGCCTGTTTATGCTTATGAAACTATAAAGATAGGTGTTCTAGCAACAGTTGAAGGGGCTTACACAGTGCTTGGCGAAGACGCGCTGAGAGGTGTTAAGACAGCGCTGAATAATGTGGACGGCAAGATTGGTAACAAGAAAATTGAGCTTGTTATTCAATCTGTAAACACAACACCAAATAGTGTCGTTACCGCAGCCCAAAAGTTGCTTGATCAAAATGTTAATATTATCATAGGGCCAACCTCGTCGGAGCAAGGTATTGCGATAAGGGATTTCTCGCAAACAAAAAATCAGGCTACCTTTATCAATGGTATATCGGGTGCCGTTCAAACTACATACGTAAATCCATCCAAGAACTTTTTTCGTTTTAATACAGACAATGCCCAATGGTCTGTGGGATTGGGGGAGTATGTTTATAACCATAAGAAGTATGAAAGTGTGTCAATTGTTGCCAATGATTATGCTTTCAACCATGCGCAGGTTTTGGGTTTTGTGAATGAATACTGTGCCTTGGGTGGCGAGGTACTTGATCGCTATTGGTTGCCACTAGGTGAAAAAAAATACGCTAATATAATTGAGAAAATTAGCGAAGACGCTGACGCGATTTATCTAGGATTAAGTGGTAGTGATGCGCTTCAGTTTTTGAAGCAATACAATGCAACGGGTGGGAAAGCCAAATTTATTGGTAGCTCCATCACAGTCGATGGAGCCTTGTTGAATGCGCCAGAAAATATCAAACAAAAAATTGTTGGCATGCCATCGTCTGGGCCACAGTCCGAGACGTGGGGAGATGAAAATTGGCAGAGCTTTCTAAAGGGCTATAAAAAGTCTTTTCCTGCGCACGAGCGATTTGTAGCACCATCTATTTTAGCAACCGGTTATCACAACGCTACAAAAGCAGCTCTAACCTGTCTTGAGGAAGTGGACGGTGATTTGTCGCAAGGGCACACAAAGTTTAGGCAATGCTTAAGCGCGCTTGAACTTAAAGCACCAAACGGGACGATAAAACTGGACGATAACAGGCAAGCCATCGCCAATAATTTTGTGACTGAAGTGATAGAGCAGGATGATGGGACTCTGGTTAAAAAGCTAGTTCGAATCAGGCAAGATGTTAATCAAGTTTTGGGTCTGAGCAAAGAAGCATATGATGCCATTGGTTTGCCCAACCGTTCTGGCCCTGTGTGTCAGAATTAATTAATCAATTTGAAAACAAATTGTAATGCAAGATAAGTAAGCTTTGCTTTTTGCGAAATGTTTTGCAAAACTACACAAAAGGTAAGTTGGATAGCATCGTTATGATGATCGGGGTGTAAATGGAACGGGAAATACCGTCCAATAATGACAGTACAACTCTTGAAGTAAATGGGTTGCATAAGTCGTATGGTGAGTTGGACGTTTTAAAAGGCGTGTCTCTGTCTGCCCAAGAAGGCGACGTTGTTACAATGATCGGAGCAAGTGGCTCCGGTAAATCAACATTTCTACGTTGCATCAATTTGCTTGAGCTACCAACAGCTGGTGAAATTAAACTTCAGGGTGAAGCGGTTGAGTTCAAATCCGGCAAGGATAGCTTGATACCAAGCAACAAAAGACAAGTAGAGCGTTTTCGCGCGCAGCTCGGTATGGTTTTCCAAAGCTTTAATCTGTGGCAACACATGACGGTTATGCAAAATGTGATTGAAGGCCCGGTTCAAGTTTTAAAGAAGTCAAAGGCCGAAGCGTTGGAGGTTGCTGAACAGATTTTAAATCGGGTAGGTCTGTGGGAAAAACGCAATGAATACCCAGCCTTTATGTCAGGAGGTCAGCAACAACGTGCAGCGATCGCAAGAGCCTTGGCAATGGAACCCAGCGTGATGTTGTTTGATGAACCAACCTCAGCACTAGACCCTGAGCTTGTTGGTGAAGTTTTAAAAGTAATTCAATCCCTCGCAGAAGAGGGGCGAACCATGATCATGGTGACGCATGAAATGAAATTTGCCCGTGATGTATCCACACAAGTGATCTATTTACACGAGGGTATAATTGAGGAGCAAGGGCCACCTTCACAGGTCTTTAACAATCCAAAAAGTGAGCGTTGCAAACAATTTGTGCAGTCTGTTCACTAATATTATTTTCAAAGGGAGAAAACACATGAAAAAATATCTATCAATTTTGGGCGGCACAGTTGCTGCTTTAGCACTAAGCGTACAGCTTGCATCTGCTGAGCTTAAAGTCGGTTTTGCTGCTGAAAACTATGCACCGTTCACTGAAAAAGGTGCAGATGGCAAATGGACTGGCTGGGAAGTTGAAATCAAGGATGCACTTTGCGAAGCAATGGGCGAAGAGTGTACGGTTGTTGAAATTGCATGGGACGGTATCATTCCTGCGCTTATGTCAAAGAAGATGGATGTCATCATCGCTTCAATGTCAATCACTGACGAGCGCAAGAAAACAATCAACTTCTCTGACAAATACTACAATACACCCGCTGTTATTGTTGCACCAAAAAGCTCAAGCATTTCTGGTGATCCGGCAAGCGTAAAAGGTAAAATCGTTGGCGTTCAGGTTTCAACAATTCACGCAAACTACGTTGAAAAGCATTTCACAGATGCAGAAGCAAAATCATACAACACATTTGACGAGCACAACCAGGATCTGGTTTCTGGCCGTGTGGATGCTGTTGTGGGCGATTCACTTGCAATGCAACCATTCCTGACAAGTGATGCTGGTAAAGCTTTTGAAATCAAGGGCGAGCTAAACGACGTTGAAGTCTTTGGCCCAGGCGTCGGCGTCGGCATGCGTAAAGAAGACACAGAGCTTGAAGCAAAGGTAAATGCAGCAATTGCAAAAATCCGCGCGGATGGCACATACGACAAGATTTCAAAGAAATACTTTGATTTCGATATCTACGGCGGCAACTAAGCCAGATTAATTTCAGGGGGCATAATCTGCCCCCTGATTTACATAAAACTTCTACATGAGTTTCATTCATGTAATTTGGAATTTTCATGGAACACGCATTAGAAATCCTAAGCTACAACCCGCCCGGGTGGGGCGGCGCCTTATTGCGTGGTCTGGCAAGCACATTGCAAATTGCACTCGGTGCCTATTTGCTGGGGCTAATAATTGGATTTGCTGGTGCGTTTGGCAAAATCTATGGCGGCCCGATTTTACGCGGTTCTTTAAAAGTATATACAACTATTATCCGCGCCATTCCGGAATTGGTGCTTATCCTTTTATTGTTCTACGCAGGCGGTGATTTATTAAATTACATTCTGGAAAGCATGGGATTTGCACGTGTCGAAATCAATGCTGTTGCAGCAGGTATTTATGTCATTGGATTTGTGCAAGGTGCTTATTCGATAGAAGTATTGCGCGGAGCTTTTCTTGCAGTCCCAGCTGGTCAAATTGAAGCGGCAAAAGCAATTGGCATGTCATGGTGGAAATGTCATACGCGGGTTGTTATTCCAGCCATGTTACCTTTCGCATTGCCCGGTTTGGCAAATTTGTGGCTGATCGCAACAAAAGAAACCGCACTTTTGGCGGTAATCGGTCTTAGTGAATTAGCGCTTGTGACCAAGCAGGCAACGGGAACAACCAAATCCTTTTTCACGCTCTATATGGCTGCTGGAGCGCTGTATCTTTGCGTCACGCTTGCATCTAATGTGATTTTCGGATTTATCGAACGCCATTATAGGCGCGGCCAACCGGTGCAGGGATAAGGCAGATGGAGTGGTTCCCTGGCGAATGGTACTGGATACCAGAATATTTTCCCAAGCTTCTTGATGGCCTTTGGCTAACAATAAAGCTTTTGGTTCTTTCAATTGTAATCGGTATGAGCCTAGCTATTCCGATCGGGCTTGTTCAGGTAACTGGACCACGACCATTGGCATGGCTTGCAAAAGGTTTTTGCACAGTCATAAGGGGCACGCCCTTACTCATACAATTGTGGTTGATTTATTATGGTATTGGTTCGTTTTTCCCGCAATGGGGCCTCAACGAAACTTTTCTCTGGCCGTACTTAAGGGCTGGTTTCCCATACGCTGTATTTGCATTTTCCATCAGTGTTGCCGGTTATGTTGGCGAAGTGATGCGTGGTGCATTTCGTGGCGTACCCAAGGGTGAACTGGAAGCTGCCCGTTCCATTGGCATGTCACCTTTTCAGATATTAAGACGTGTTTGGCTACCAAGAGCCTTGCAAAATGTTTTCCCTACGTTGACGGGTGAGTTTATTTTAACACTAAAGGCAACGCCGCTCGCTTCTACAATAACAGTCTTTGAGGTTTACGGAATAGGTTCGCAAATACGTCAGGAAACATATTTGATATACGAACCGCTGTTATTGATTGCCCTGATTTATCTATGCCTGGCAGGCCCATTGATTATGATGTTTAATTATCTTGAAAACAAAATTCCAAAGCGCGTATCATGAAAAAACAAAGAGAACTTATCGAAGGAAACGCTGCACTAATCGTGATTGATATTCAGGCCAGTACATTTATTGACGATAGCAAAGAACGTGCTATCGCTAATATGCAGGGCTTTAAGGAGCGAATGTTAAAAGCGCGTGTTGCAATCGATAAGGCGCGCGAGTGCGATATTCCTGTCATTTTTATTCAGGAAATTCATCGCAAGGACCTAAGTGATTTTGGTCGTGAACTGGATGGGGATGAAACGGTTCATTGTCTTGATAATAATCCAGGCACAGACATTGCCGTTAAAGAGATGGGGTTCAGGCCGGATGACTATATCATCCCTAAACGTCGCTATTCTTCTTTTTACGGAACGGATCTGGAAATACTTCTGCGCGGTCTTAAAGTCGATACGCTCATTTTGGTAGGCGCGCTGACGGATGTTTGTGTGCACTATACATTTGTTGATGCGCATCAAGGAGATTACTTCTGCCGCGTTATTGAAGACTGCGTGGGTGGTTCAAGCATTGAAGCCCACGAAGCCTCACTCAAAGCCATGGAATATTTGCAAACAGGCGCAATTCGCTCACTAGACGAAGTGCTTGATGCCATGACAGCGACAGCGAAGGTCTGACTGTTAAATCAACGCCATTATTGTTCGCATAATTCTCTTAACGCTATCAGGTCATAAGCGTAGTGTTTTCAAAATATGCTATGAAGCAAAGCAAATTAAGTTGTTCTGGAGAATGTCATGCGCGAACACGCACAAGCCGTAGTTATTGGTGGGGGCGTTATTGGTTGCTCCATTTTATATCATCTAACGAAACTGGGTTGGAGCGATGTTGTGCTTTTGGAGCGCGACGAACTAACGTCTGGCAGTACCTGGCATGCGGCTGCCAACATTCACGGTTTGCATGACAACAATAACATAAGCCGTATCCAGCACTATACGATGAACTTGTATAAAGAGCTGGAAGAAATTACAGGCCAAGGCTGTGGCGTATTCCAACCTGGGTCCTTGTATCTCGCACAAACACAAGAGCGCGAACATCAGTTAAGATTACAAGCTGCCAAGGCCAAATATTATGGTTTGGATTTTCATGAAGTAACGCGTGATGAAGCGGAAAAGCTTCACCCGCTTGTAAACTATGATGGCATTCGCTGCATCATGTGGGAACCTTCTGGTGGCAATGTTGACCCTTCTGGCGTTACCAATGCTTATGCAACAGGTGCTAAAAATAATGGTGCAGAAATTCATCGCTTTACGCCGGTAACAGGAACCGAACAACAAGCTGATGGCACTTGGATTGTTCGAACGCCCAAGGGTGATATCAAAACAGAAGTTGTAGTAAATGCAGCGGGTCTTTGGGGGCGTGAAGTTGCAGCCATGGCTGGTATTGAACTTCCGCTACAACCAACAGAGCATCAGTATTTTGTAACAGAAACCATGCCGGAAATTGAGGCCATGCCAGCAAGGCTTCCATCGGTGGCCGACCGTGATGGTGAATATTATTTGCGCCAGGAAGGTCAAGGCTTGCTCGTTGGAGCATATGAAAAAGACGTTCGCTTCTGGGCGGAAGAGGGAACACCCCTTGATTTTGGGCATGAACTTTTTGGCGATGATATCGAACGCATCGAAGAAAATATGATGCGTGCCATAGACCGTGTTCCGGCACTAGGTAGCGCAGGTATTAAGCGGGTAATCAATGGCCCAATGATCTGGTCGCCAGACAGCAATGCGCTTTTTGGTCCAGTGCCTGAGCTTAAAGGCTATTTTTGTTGTAACGGCATTATTCCAGGCTTTTCTCAATCGGGTGGCTTGGGGCAACTCTCTGCTGAATGGATTGTAACAGGCGAACCGCATTTGGACATGTTCCCTTGGGACTTGTCGCGCTTTGGGAGTTGGGCGGACAAGAAATTCACAAAAGCCAAAGTCGGTGACCAATATGCAAACCGCTTCTCAATTCATTTCCCGAATGAAGAACGTGCTGTTGGCCGTCCTGTTAGAACGCGTCCGATTTACGAAACCCAGAAAAAGATGGGTGCAGTCTTTGGCTTGAATTATGGTTGGGAGCATCCACTTTGGTTCGCCGATGAAGAGGGCGTTGTAGATACAAATGGCTTCACTCGTCAAAACTGGTGGGAGCGAGTTGGCCGTGAGTGTCGAATGCTGCGTGATAATGCGGGCATCATTGATATCTCAAACTTTGCCAAATACCACGTTAAAGGGGATGGTGCCTCTAACTGGTTAAACTCAGTTTTTGCAAACAATATGCCAAAAGCGATTGGTCGCTCTTGTCTTGCACCTTTGATTGGTGTGCGTGGTGGTATTGCAGGTGATTTCACAATTACAAAACTGGCAGATGAAGAGTTTCTAATCGTCGGTTCAGGCATGGCTGAAAGATATCACGCGCGTTATTTCAATAATTCAAATAAGCCTGAAACGGTATCTTTTGAAAGCAAGACTGAAGCCATGTGCGGCTTTAATGTAGCGGGGCCAAAGTCGCGCGACATGCTGCAACGCATGACGAATGCGTCACTTGCTACTGAAGATTTCCCGTTTATGCGATCGCAGAAAATCACGCTAGCAGGCATTGAGCTTGTTGCACTTCGTGTTTCATTTACAGGCGACCTTGGTTGGGAGTTACACTGCGAAGAAAAAGACCAACAGGCTCTTTATGAAGCCTTGTTGGAAGCGGGTAAGGAATTTGGAGCAGGGCCAGTGGGCTCGCGTGCATTGATGTCGCTTCGTATTGAAAAAGGTTATGGCTCCTGGTCGCGTGAATACAGCCCGGAATATTGGCCGCAAGAAGTTGGCCTTGATGGACTTTGCAAAATGGACAAAGAGTTCATGAACAAGGAAGCGGCGCAGACAAATATGCAAAAAGCTGCGCGTGAGAAGCTTGTAATTTTCGCGCTGGATGAAGCAGACGTTTCAGCTTCAAATGCAGACGCAACAGGCGGAGAGCCTGTTTTTAAAAATGGTGATCCAATCGGGCGCATTTCTTCAGGAGCCTATGGCTATACCGTAGGTCAATCATTAGCATTGGGATTTGTGAAAAATGCGCAAGCAGGCGACCGTGTTGAGGTGATGGTTCTGGGCAAACCCCATGGCGCTACCATTTTGTCTGAACCGCCGTTTGACCCCAAGGGCGAGAAGCTGCGCGCATAGTAGAAATAAAATCTCAACTAACTATGTTAAAAGAGGTGGTGCTGTCGTAGGAATACACAGTATTTAATCACACTCAAAATCAGGTAACCCATGCCCCTTTCGCAAACCATTCCTTTTGACAATAGCTATGCAAAACAAATGGAAGGCTTTTATGTAGCTTGGGAAGGGGCAAAGGTACCCGCACCTGAAATCATTCAATTCAATGGCGATCTAGCCAAAGAGCTTGGGTTGGATGGTGAAGAATTAAACTCAAAAGAAGGTGCCGAATTTTTTGCTGGCAATGAAATGCCGCTAGGTGCATCTCCACTTGCTCAGGTTTACGCGGGCCACCAGTTCGGTGGTTTCTCGCCGCAGTTGGGAGATGGACGTGCGCTCCTAGTTGGCGAAGTCATTGACCAAAATAATATCCGCCGTGACATTCAGTTGAAAGGTTCTGGACAAACACCTTTTTCTCGAAGAGGTGACGGGAAGGCAGTTGTAGGGCCTGTTTTGCGCGAATATCTCATAGGTGAAGCCATGCATGCTTTAAGCATTCCTACCACCAGAGCATTGGCTGCCACAACGACTGGCGAGAAGATTGTAAGGAATGGCTTTGAGCCTGGTGCCGTTCTAACACGGGTCGCTTCCAGCCATCTGCGGGTGGGAACGTTTCAGTTTTTTGCAGCCAGAAAAGACACGGAAAAAGTCAGGCAATTGGCCGACTATGCAATCAAACGTCATTACACTGAACTTGAAAATAGCGAGAATAAATACCTAGAATTGTTAAAAGCCGTTATGGTGAAGCAAGCTCAACTCGTGGCAAAATGGATGTCAGTTGGTTTTGTTCATGGCGTTATGAATACAGACAACATGACAATTAGTGGTGAGACGATTGATTATGGGCCTTGCGCTTTTATTGATTATTATAAACCTGATGCAGTGTTTAGTTCGATAGATGAACAAGGACGTTACGCCTACGGCAATCAACCCAATATTGCTCAATGGAATTTGGCAAGATTTGCAGAAACACTAATTCAACTCATTGATCCAGATGACAACGATAATGCCATTAAACTTGCAACGAATGCACTCAACGAATTCCCGCTTATCTATCAGGATTATTGGTTCGATGAGATGCGAGTAAAGATAGGTCTTGCTGATAAAAAAGATGGCGACCTGGATTTAATCAACGAGCTTTACCAGGCGATGGATGGACAATCAGTTGATCATACGCAACTCTTTAGAAAGCTAGCTGATGCGCTAAGAGGGGATGAGAAAACTCTCTTTGAATTATTTGATGATGAGACAGGTTTCAAACCTTGGCTTGAAAAATGGAAGACAAGACTAACGCACAACAAAACTGATTTTAAGAAAATTGCCACGGATATGGACAAGGTCAATCCGCTCTATATTCCAAGAAATCACAAAGTTGAGGAGGCTCTGAAAGTAGCGTCCAAAGATTCGGATTATGCGCCTTTCAAAAAGCTTCTTGATGTTTTGATGAATCCCTATGAGGCGCGCGAAGGCTTGAAAGATTATGAAGAACCAGCGCCCAAAGATAATGGCCCTTATGTAACCTTTTGTGGCACATGATTTGAATCTAAAAATACGATTGGAAATATAATGGATAAAGAACTCTTTGAAAAAGGACTGGCCAAACGCAAAGCGACACTCGGTGCTGAATATGTAGAAAAGAACCTTGCCGCAGCGGATGATTTCAACCGACCATTTCAGGAAGCCATGACAGAATGGTGTTGGGGGTTTGGCTGGGGTGATGAAACCATTGATGTGAAAACCCGTTCCATGATGAACCTAACGATGATTGCAGCATTGGGAAAAATGGCAGAGTGGGAACTGCATTTTAAAGGCGCAATTAACAATGGTGTTACCAAGGAAGAACTAAGAGCAATCATACATGCAATCTCGATTTATTGCGGTGTGCCGCAAGGCGTGGAGTGTTTCAGAATTGCCCGAAAGGTATTGGAAGAAGAGGGCATGCTCTAACGCATTATTTAGAAATCGCATTTCTGCATTCTTCAAACCACGACCATTTATCAAACGCACTCTTGTTTACAATCAAAAATGCATTGCGTTCAAATCTGGGCGCTTCTTTTAAAAAATAGAGTTTTTTGGAAGCAACATAAGGTTCAACTATTCTCATGGGTAGATAAGCGCTACCCCCATTTGTCAGAAGATGCTCAAGCCCCAGTTGGGCAGTACCAAAACTGATACGAGCGGTATTTGCATCTGCATAAGCACTTGCATGTTGTTGGCCAAATTCATCCCCAGCTTCCACAAAAACGTAGCCAGGGTCAAATTTGATAGGGCTGTCCTTTTTGGTTGCAACCAAAACGAGTTCATCTGTGAGTAGAGGAAAGACTTTCTGTTTCTGGTTTGCATTGGGCCAATAGGTCAAGGATACATCGGTCAGTCCGGCGTTAAGCCAATTGGTCAGGTCAGATTGATTTCCCTGCCATACAGATAAGGCTATGCCGGGGTGCGTGTAGCGAATATGATCGAACATTTTTGAACCAAGATGAGGCCAAAGGTCAGGATGGCAAGCAATATTACAAACCGCACTGAAAGCATCAGACAAGGATGTCTCTTGCCTTGCTTGCTGCCAAAGATCAGAAATCGTATTGACATATCTTTGAAGTCTGACACCTGCTGCAGTGAGCGAAGCGCCTGATTTTTGGCGGTTGATTAAAACCTGACCTAATTCATCCTCAAGGGATTTCAGTCTTGCAGTCACTGTGGATTGCGTAACATTAAGCTGTTCTGATGCACGCACCAGATTGCCTGTTTCAATGATGGTCAAAAAAGTGCGAAGTTCCAATAAATTCATAAATATTCCAAATTCGATAATTTCGAATATTCTATATAATATTATTTGATTTTCAAAATGTATTTTTTCGCTTAAATTTCACGGGAGAGATATGGAGGATAATATGGAGTCAGATCGAAGCGCCTTTATCGATGCGATGCGCAGTGTTGCGAGCAGTGTAACGGTTGTTACAACAAATGGTGCCGCTGGACGCTATGGCGCGACTGTTTCTGCGTTTTGTTCTGTCTCTGCCGACCCGCCGACCATATTGGTTTGTTTAAATGCTGAATCTCGCATTGCTCAGCATGTAATTGAAAACCAAAACCTAAACATCAATGTGCTGCCACAAAATGCCGATCACATAGCCCAGCGTTTTGCTGGTGCGCACGATAAAGATATCGAAGATCGCTTCGATAACATTCCGCTTAATACAGATGACGTTCCTTCAATTAGCGGTGCAACGGTTCTGTCTTGTGAGGTTGATCAGGTCATTCCCTCAGGCAGCCATCAAATCGTGATTGGCAAAGTTATGTCTGTTGCAAAAGCAAACAATCAACCGCTAACCTATTATGACGGTGCGTATCATCAGGTAACACCGATAGCAGTTGGCGCAGTTTAGGAATTGAAAATGGCAAAAATCGAAACATACTCCATGTTGATTGATGGTGATTGGGTACAAGCATCCGATGGCAAAACCTTCGACAGTTTTAACCCTGCAACAGGTGAAGTCTGGTCAAAAATTCCGGAAGCAACAGAAGCCGATGTAAACAAGGCTGTAGAAGCTGCCGAAAAAGCATTGGATGGGGAGTGGGGGACTCTCACGCCTACGCAGCGCGGGAAATGCTTACATAGGCTTGGTGATTTATTAGCAGAAAATTCTGAACATCTTGGTCGAATTGAAACTACGGACACAGGTAAAATGTTCAAGGAAACCGCATGGCAATCTACTTATATTGCCGAGTTTTTACATTTCTTTGCGGGTGCTGCTGACAAAATTCATGGTGACACGTTGCCGATAGACAAGCCCGATATGTTTGTCTTTACTGACCGCGAACCTTTAGGTGTAATTGCCGCGGTCATACCGTGGAACTCACAAATGTTCTTAAGTGCTACCAAAATTGGGCCAGCCCTTGCTGCAGGAAATACGATTGTACTAAAGGCGTCAGAACATGCTTCGGCACCTTTGCTTGAATTTGGTAAACTGGTTGAGCAAGCTGGCATTCCTGCAGGTGTTGTAAACATCATTACGGGACACGGTGAGCCGTGCGGACGTGCGCTAACCTCTCATCCATCTGTTGCAAAAGTTGCTTTCACCGGTGGTCCAGAATCTGCACGCCATATTATACGCAACTCTGCAAATAACTTTGCAGAAGTGTCA